>NZ_JBHSQO010000017.1:0-44351 GCF_042658445.1 Saccharothrix lopnurensis
GGGGTCCAGGGCGCGGCCGGCCCTGCCGGGGGCGCGGCGGCGAGCGCGGCTCGGGCGGCGGCGTCCAGGGCGCCCGCGCTCCCGTGCCGGTCGGCCGGGTCCTTGGCCATGCCGCGGGCGATCACGTGGTCCAGCGCGGCCGGCACCGCGGGGTTGAGGTCCCGGGCCTTCGGCGGCGCCTCCCGCAGGTGGGCCCAGATCTGGGCCGCGGTGCCGTCGACCTCGAAGGGCCGCCGCCCGGACAGGCAGGCGAACAGCACGCAGGCCAGCGCGTAGACGTCGGTCCGCGCGTCGACCGGCCCGTTCTCGAACCGCTCGGGCGCCATGTGGTCGAGGGTGCCGATCACGTCGCCCGAGGCCGTGATGTGCGTCTCGGAGGGCGAGGCGCTGCGCGCGATGCCGAAGTCCACCAGGTACACGAAGTCGCCCGGCGCGACGAGCACGTTGGACGGCTTCACGTCGCGGTGCACGAGCCCGTCGGCGTGCGCGGCGTCGAGCGCGCTCGCCACCTGCTCCACGATCCGCACCGCCCGCTCGGGCTCCAGCGGTCCGCGCGCGATCACGTCGGTCAGGTCGGAGCCCTCGACCAGGCGCATGTCCAGGTAGAGGCGCCCGTCGATCTCGCCGTAGGCGTGGATCGGGATGACGTGCGGCTCGCGCAGCCTGGCCACCACCTGCGCCTCGCGCCGGAAGCGGGCCCGGAAGGCGTCGTCGTCGTTGAGGGCGGGCGCGAGCCGCTTGAGCGCCACGACCCGGTCGTGCACCACGTCGTGCGCGCGGTGCACCTCCCCCATCCCCCCGCGCCCGAGCAGCCGCCCGATCCGGTAGGGGCCGAACACCTCGTCAGCCATGTCCCTCGCGTTTCCCGTGCGCCGTACGCTGCGATCGACGCGGGGTGGCGCACCGCGGTTCCCGGAGCGGCCCGGATCGCGCCGGCGTGATCAAGCACACCTACCGGATCGGTCGGTTGACCGACCGAAGCGGTAGGTCACTGGGTACCGTCGGGCACATGGCACGACTGGCCCGGCAGTACGTCGACGAGCGGATACTCGACCGCGCCGCGGGGTTGTTCGCGCGGCACGGGTTCGCCCACACGTCGCTGAAGGACCTCGCCGACGCGGTCGGCCTGTCCAAGGCGGGGCTGCTGCACCACTACCCCAGCAAGGAAGCCCTGTTCGAGGCCGCGATGGAGATGGGCCGCACGCAGAGCCAACTCGTGCTGGACCGGGTGGCGCCGCTGCCGGGCGGCCCGGCGCGCGACCGGCGGTCCGTCGAGCTGCTGGTGGACTTCGCCCTCGAACGGCCCGGTCTGGTGGCGCTGGCGTCCCGGGCGATCAACACGCTGGGCACCGACGAGGACGCCGACGAGGACAACGGGCTGGCCGGCGTGGACCGGCTCGTCTTCGACGTGTTCGGGGTCGACCCGGACTCGGGCGACACCGAGCGGCTGGTCCGGGTCGTCGGGATGCTCGCCGCCCTGGCCGTGCTCAGCCTGTCCGCCAACCGCGCCGGCGACAAGACCGGCTGGCGGCCCCACATCGTCACGACCTGCCTCGACGCGCTCGGTCACGACCGTGCCACTCCCCCTTCCCCGTCCGACCTCGTCCAGGTGGAGGACTGATCCCCCATGGCACGCCTGCTCTACCGACTCGGCTTCGGCGCCCACCGGCGCCGGCTGGTCGTCGTCCTGCTGTGGCTGCTGGTGCTCGCGGGCACCGCCTTCGGCGCGGTGACCCTGTCCGGCCCGACGGCCAACTCCTTCTCCATCCCCGGGCAGGAGTCCACCACCGCCCTGGACAAGATCAAGGAGGAGTTCGGCTCCCAGGGCGGTGCGAACGCCCGCGTGGTGGTCAAGGCCCCCGAGGGGCAGCAGCTCACGACCCCGGAGAACGCCCAGCGCGTCACCGCGCTGGTGGCGGAGCTGGGCACGCTGCCCGGTGTGACCTCGGCGACCAACCCGCTCGACCCGCGGGCCCCGGCCGTGAACCCGGGCCAGGACACGGCCTACAGCACCGTCACCTACGAGGCCAAGGTCGGTGAGGTCACCGAGGAGCAGCGCACCGCGCTGACCGGGGCCGTCGAGGGCGCGCGCGCCGGCGGGCTGACCGTCGAGGTCGGCGGCGAGGCCATCCAGGCGCCCCCGCACATCGGCGGCGCGGCCGAGGTCATCGGCGTGGTGATCGCCCTGGTGATCCTGGCCCTGACCTACGGCTCGCTGGTGGTGGCCGGGATGAACCTGCTCACCGCCGCGGTCGGCGTGGGCATCGGCGCGCTGGGCATCACCATCGCCACCGGGTTCATGGACCTCCAGTCCACCACCCCGATCCTGGCCGCGATGCTGGGCCTGGCGGTGGGCATCGACTACGCGTTGTTCATCATCAACCGCTACCGGCAGGAGCTGCGCGAGGGCAAGGACGTCGGCGACGCCATCGGCACCGCGGTGGGCACGGCGGGTTCCGCGGTGGTGACCGCCGGGCTGACCGTGGTCATCGCCCTGGCCGGGTTGACCGTGGTGGGCATCCCGTTCCTGACCCAGATGGGCGTCGCCGCCGCGCTGACGATCGTCGTCGCCGTGCTGGTCGCCATCACCCTCGTGCCGGCGGTGCTGGGCTACATCGGCAAGCGCGCGCTGCCCCGCAAGCAGCGCACCGCGCCCGTGCCGGCCGCCGCCGCCGCCGACCTGTCCCCCGCCGCACAGTCCCCCGCCGACCGGTCCGCTCCGGACGCGCGGGGCGTCGGGGAGGTCCGGGACCGCGGGTTCTTCCGCGGCTGGGTCGGCGGGGTGACCCGCAACCGGATCGCGACGCTGCTGCTGGCCGTCATCGGCCTGGGGATCATCGCGCTGCCCGTCACCTCCATGCAGACCACCCTGGTCATGGCGCCGCCCGCCGGCTCCACCCAGGAGCGCGCGGACCGGCTGCTGTCCGACGGCTTCGGCGAGGGCTTCAACGGCCCGCTGGTGGTGCTGTTCGAGGGCGAGAACGCCGCGCGGACCGCCGCCGGGACCGTCCAGGCCATCCAGGGCATCGACGACGTGGCCCTGGTCACGCCGCCGACGCCCAACGCCGACGGCTCGGCCGCGATGCTGACCGTGATCCCGGAGTCCGGGCCCGCCACCGAGGCCACCGAGCGGCTGGTCGACGACCTGCGCGCCCACCTGGCCGGGGTCGACGGCGCGACCACCTACGTCACCGGCGCCACCGCGGTGAGCACGGACGTCGCGGTCGCCCTGGACGAGGCCATGCCGGTCTACCTGGCCCTGGTCGTCGGGCTGGCGCTGATCCTGCTGGTCCTGGTGTTCCGGTCGATCCTGGTCCCGCTGGTGGGCGTGCTGGGCTTCCTGCTCACCATCGGCGCCTCGCTGGGCGCGACGGTGGCGGTGTTCCAGTGGGGCTGGCTGGCCGGGGCGGTCAACCTCGACGGCACCGGGCCGCTGCTGAGCCTGACGCCGATCCTGATGGTCGGCATCCTGTTCGGCCTCGCCATGGACTACCAGATCTTCCTGGTGTCCCGGATGCACGAGGCGCACCACCGCGGCGCGTCGCCGCGCGACTCGATCACCACCGGCTTCCACCGGGCCGCGCCCGTGGTGGTGGCCGCCGCGCTGATCATGTTCTCGGTGTTCGCCGGGTTCGTCCCGGCGGGCGAGGGCCCGATCAAGTCGATCGCCTTCGCGCTGGCGATCGGCATCCTGGTGGACGCCTTCGTGGTCCGCATGGTCCTCGTCCCGGCCGCCCTGGCGCTGCTGGGCGGGAAGGCGTGGTGGCTGCCGGGGTGGCTGCGCTGGCTGCCCGTGCTCGACGTGGAGGGCGCGGCCCTGGAGGACGACGGGTCGCGGTCGCGGGACAAGGCCCTGGTCGACGCCGACCGGTGACCACGCGCGGAACCCCGGTGCCCCTCCTCCGCGGGGGGTGCCGGGGTTCCGCCGTTCGCCGGTTCCGGCGGTCGCGTTCCGGCGGTCGCGTTCCGGCGGGCTCCCGGCACCGCGGTAGTCCACTCGGGACGGTCCGCGTGGTGGTCGGGACCCGCGCGGGCTCAGGGGTGGCTGCGGACGTGCGCCAGGATCTCGTCGGCCACGAGCCGGTGCACGGCGGCGGGCAGGGAGTGCCCGAGCCCGGGGACCTCCAGCAGCCGCGCGTCCGGCAGCAGGCCGGCCAGGTGGCGGCCGAAGCCGGGCGGGTAGAAGGGGTCCTCGGTGCCCTGGACGACCAGGGTGGGCGTGGTGACCCGGCGCAGGTCGTCCCCGTCGCGCGGCACCGCCACCGCGCCCAGCCGCACGTGCCCGGTGGACGGGGTGGAGGTGCCGGCGTGCGCGATGACGCCCTCCTCCAGCCGCCGGTACTCCGCGGCGTCGAACGGCAGCACGTCGCCGTGCAGCTCCCGCCACAGCGCGACGCGCCGCGTCAGCTCGGCCTCCTCGTCCGCGCCCGGCTCGGTCAGCGCGATCAGCCGCTCCAGGCGCTCGCCCTGGTCCGAGCGCGGCTCCTCGGTGCTGCCCATGTCGAGCGCGCCGGTCAGGGCGAGGGTGAGGGTGCGGAGGCGGTCGGGGTGGTCGACGGCCAGCAGCTGGCCGATCAGCCCGCCCATGGACAGCCCGACCACGTGCGCCCGCCCGATGTCGTGGGCGTCGAGGACCGCCACCGCGTCCCGGGTCAGGTCGCCCAGGTCGTAGTCGGCTTCCCCGGCGGGCACCGCGGTGGACCTGCCGGTGTCGCGGTGGTCGTAGCGGACGACCCGGCAGCCGCCCCGGACCAGGAGTTCGACGAAGGCGTCCGGCCACGCCGCAGCCGAGGCGTTGGCGCCCATGACCAGCAGCAGCGGCGGGTCCGCCGGATCGCCCAGGTCCTCGCTCCAGAGCCGGACGTCCCCTGCCCGGACCACTCGCTCCGCCATCGCGGCCTCCCCGGTGTGATCGACGGGGGCGACGGTACCCGACCGGGCCGGGGGCGCACCTGCTCGCGGTGCCGTGGGGGCGTGGTCAGTACGCGGAGGCGCGCACCGCGAAGACCGAGCGGGTGCCCGCGTACTCAGTGAGCGACCAGAGCTGTCCCCTGGCGGGCCAGTAGGAGAGGTCCTCGGGCCCGACCGGCAGCACGTCGTGGTGCACGACGACCGGGCCGCCGGGCGTGAACGTGGCCAGGTCGCCCCGGTTGCCGCTGCCGTCGCTGGTGGACAGGTGGAACTTGCCGTTGATCGCGGTCGCGCCCTGCATGCTCTGCACCGACACCTCGTACGCCTCGCTCGCGCGGGCGTAGCCGTCGGCGGACTCGGCGAGCATCCGGTCGGTGTGGTCGATCGGGAAGCGGAACAGGCGGCTGCCCGCGCCGGGGTTGGCGTACTCGCCGACCACGACGCTGTCCGGGGTGCTGGTGCGGTCGAGCGAGGCGAACGAGAAGCGGATGGCGGCGTGCCCGTTGGTGGTCGACTGGGTGTAGGCGAACACCTGCGGCAGCACGTACTTGTAGCCGAACGCCTGGTGGCTGCCGTCGGCCTGGCGGCCGATCGCGGTGCCGTCGGTGGTGCTGGTCTGCCAGAGGTGGCGCAGGTCGAAGACGCGGAAGCCGCTGCCCGTGGCGGCCACGTAGAGGTAGTGGCCGTACCAGAACACGCCGCCCGCGTGCTGGTGCACCGCCCGGAACGACGCCTGGCCCGAGCCGTTGGTGTAGGGCTCGACCAGCAGCACGTGGCGGTAGGTGGGCGCGGAGGGGGTGGAGTGGTCGACGAAGGAGATCCGCACGCCCCGCCCGATCCCGTCGGAGCCGTTGTCGTACCAGCTGACCAGGATCGCCGTCGTGCCCTCGTAGGTGGCCTCGCCGTAGGCGTCGGCGGTCGTGGTGATGCCCTGGGGCATCCAGTAGGCGACGTCGTCGTCCCCGCTGTTCCAGCAGAACGCGGCGACCCGGTTGGCCGCCGCGGGCGAGCAGGTGGTGGCGGCGCGGTTGCCGTCGCCGACGACGGTCGGCACGCCGACGTTGGGCAGCGCGGCGTCCAGGTCGTCGATCAGCCCGGAGTAGCCGGTGGCCTTGAGCCGGAAGTTCGCCGCGGGCAGCGTCGTGGCCGCCTGCGCGGGCGCCGGCACGACCACGGCCGGCACGACCGCCGCGAGGAGCCCCGCCACCAGCCCGACGACCGCTGTTCGGTACTTCTTCACCGGACAACCCCCTTGTTGGTCAGTCACCGACTGAGGGTCATCATGGCGGTGGCCACCGCGGGGATCAACCGCCATCCCGACGCGGTTCCGGTGGGGTGTCGGCGCGGTGTCGGCGCGGTGTCAGTCGGCGGGGCCGCGCAGGGTCAGCACCACCCGCAGCACGTGCTCGACGGCCGAGGGGAAGACCGCGCCGCGCAGTTCGTCGCGGGCGGCGAGGGAGCGGGAGGCGAACTCCAGCTCGTGGTCGGGGCCCACCCGGCGGACCACGAGGGCGGCGATCTCCTCCAGGTCGAGGTCGGGGTGGTCGAGGCGGGTCAGGGCGAACTCGACGAGCAGTTCCTCATCCGTCACGTGCGCTCCCTCCGGGCACTGTCGAGCCTAGTTCAGGTCGGGGCGGGAGGGGTGGGCGTGGCGGCGCGGGGTGGTCGGCGGGGCGGGCGTGGCGGGGTGAGGTGGTCGGCGGGGCGAGGTGGCGGGGCGGGGCGGCGGGGTGGTCGCGCCACCGGGTGTTGTGACCGGCCGCACCCCGTTCACCGGCGGGGAAAATGGACGTTCGCCGGCCGAGCCGCCCGGTATTGTGAGTGGTGTTCGGGGCGCCGTCGCCCATTCTCGCGCCCTTTGTTCCCTGGGGGATCCTCCGCATGACTTCCACCGACGTGCCCGACGTCGCGACGTCGCCGCACGCGCTCAGCCGGGCGGACCGCACCGTGATCGGGGTGCTGCTCGTCGCCACGTTCGTCGTCATCCTCAACGAGACGATCATGGGCGTGGCGCTGCCGGTGCTGCTGACCGAGCTGGACGTGACCGCGTCGGTGGGGCAGTGGCTGACCGCGGGCTTCCTGCTGACGATGTCGGTGGTCATCCCGGTCACCGGCTACCTGATCCAGCGGGTCGGCACGCGGGTGCTGTTCGGCGTGGCCATGGGCCTGTTCAGCACGGGCACCCTGATCGCGGCGCTGGCCCCGGGCTTTCCGGTGCTGCTCGGCGCGCGCGTGGTGCAGGCGTTCGGCACCGCGATCATGCTCCCGCTGCTGATGACGACGGTGATGACGCTGGTGCCGCCGGCCCGTCGCGGCGCGCTGATGGGCAACATCTCGATCGTCATCTCGGTGGCGCCGGCGATCGGTCCGACGGTGTCGGGCGTGGTGCTGGACCTGTTCGGCTGGCGGGCGATGTTCTGGGCGGTGCTGCCGATCTCGTTGGCGGCGATGGTGCTGGGGCTGCGCATGGTGACCGACGTCGGCGAGTCGAGCCGGGCCCCGCTGGACGTGCCGTCGGTGGTGCTGTCGGTGTTCGGTTTCGGCGGGCTGGTCTACGGCCTGTCGAGCATCGGGCACTCCGGCGGGGCGGCGAACACCACGCTGTGGCTGTCGCTGGTGGTGGGGGTGGCGGGCATCACGGCGTTCGTGCTGCGGCAGGTGTCGCTCCAGCGCCGCGAACGCGCCCTGCTGGACCTCAGGACGTTCGCGTTCCGCATGTTCACCCTGGCCAGCGCGCTGATGATGGTGATGATGGGCCTGCTGCTGGGCGTGGCCACGATCCTGCCGATCTACATCCAGAACGTGCTGGGGCTCGACCCGCTGGCCACGGGTCTGCTGCTGCTGCCCGGCGGGCTGTTGATGGGCCTGCTGTCGCCGGTGGTGGGCCGGCTCTACGACCGGGTGGGGCCGCGGGTGCTGCTGATCGTCGGCACGACGGCGACCAGCGCGTCGCTGTGGTTCGCGACCGGGTTCGACGCCGCGACGCCCGGCGCGCTGGTGCTGGTGTTCCACCTGGTGCTGAGCCTGGGCCTGGCGTTCTCGTTCACGCCGCTGTTCTCCGCCGGCCTGGGCGCGCTGCCGTCCCGGCTCTACTCGCACGGCAGCGCGGTCTTCAGCACGACCCAGCAGCTGGCCGCGGCGGCGGGGGTGGCGCTGCTGGTGAGCGTGATGAGCGGGCGGGCCGCCGACCTGCTGGCGGCCGGCGAGTCCGCGGTGGGCGCCGACATGGGCGGGCTGCACTCGGCGCTGCTGCTGGCGGCGGTGTTCTCGCTGACGGCGGTGGCCGGTTCCTTCGCGGTCAGGGGTGGCAGGGCCGAGTCCCCGGGGGTGGTCGGGCACTGATCGGGGTGGGCCTTGCCCCACCCCAGGGGTGGGGGAAGGTGGAGCCCAGGAGGGGGGCTCGCACCGCTGTGCGGGGCGGGATCCGCTGCCAGGCTTGAGATCATGTCTTCGAGCTCGTCGCACCCCGGTGTGCGCGATCTGTTCCTCGACGTGGTCCGCGCCCTGGCCATCGTCGGTGTCGTGGCCCAGCACTGGTTGATGCCGGTGCTGGGCTACTCGGCCGGTCGGCTGACCGCGGGCAACGCGCTGGCCACACCGGGCTGGTGGCTGTTCACCTGGCTGTCCCAGGTGATGCCGCTGGTGTTCTTCGCGGGCGGCGCGGCCAACCTGCTGTCCCTGCGCCGGGTGCACGCGGCGGGCGGCACCGGCCGCGACTGGTTGAACGCGCGCGTGCGGCGCCTGCTGCTGCCCGCGCTGCCGCTGCTGGGGGTGTGGCTGGTGGCGCCGGTGCTGCTGCGTGTCGCCGGGGTCGCCGAGCAGCCCGTCCGGCTCGCCGGCGCGGTGGCCGCGCAGCTGCTGTGGTTCCTCGCGGTCTACCTGCTCACGGTGCTGGTCACGCCGCTCGCGGTGGCCGCGCACCGCCGGTGGGGCCTGGCCGTGCCGGTGGTGCTGGGGGTGGCCGGGGTGCTGGTGGACCTGGCCCGGTTCCGGGACCTGCCGCTGATCGGCTACGCGAACGCGGTGTTCGTGTGGGTGGCGGTGCACCAGGTCGGTTTCCACTACGCCGAGGGCCGGTTGGGCGCGCTGGGCCGTCGCGGCGCGCTGGCGCTGTCGGCCGCGGGTTTCGGCGTCACGGCGCTGATGGTCGCGTTCGGGCCGTACCCGGTGAGCATGATCGGGATGCCGGGCGCGCCCGTGTCGAACATGAGCCCGCCGAGCGTGCTGCTGCTCGCGCTGGGGATCGGGCAGGTGGGTCTGCTGCTGGCGCTGCGCCCGGTGCTGGACGCGTTCGGGCGGCGTCCGCCGGTGGCCGCGGCGCTGCGCCTGCTGGGTCCGCGTTTCATGAGCGTCTACCTGTGGCACATGCCCGCGCTGGTGGTGGTCGCCGGGATTGCCGTGCTGGGTTTCGGCTACCGCACGCCGGAGCCGGGGACGGTGCTGTGGATCGCGGTCGCGCCGGTGTGGGTGGGGGTCACGGCGCTGGTCCTGGTGGGGTTGCTGCGGGTGTTCGGCCGCTTCGAGGCGCGCCGCGCCGGTGACGGGCCGGGTCCGGCGGCGCGGCCGGCGGTGGCGGCGGTGCTGGCCGCCACCGGGTTGCTGGGCCTGGCGGCGACGGGCTTCGCCTGGTCGGCGGACGGGGGGCTGTGGGAGGGGCCGCTGCCCTGGAGCGCGCTGGTGTGCGTCGGGTTCCTGTTCGCGGGGAGGCCGGTGCGGTCCGGTCGGCTTCCGGCGCGCGCCGCCGTCGCGGGTCCGGCGTCGGCCTCGCGGTCGGTGGGCTCGGCGCCGCGCGTGGGGTAGGCGGGCGACCGTCCCGTGTGGACGCCGGTCCGGCTCTCCGGCCGCTCAGCCGGGTCCGGCGCGGCCTGCCCGGCGGGTGCCGTGCCGGGGTTCGGCGCGGCCCGTCCGGTCGGTGCCGTACCGCGCGGTCAGCCGGGGTCCGGCGCGGCCCGTCCGGCGGTGCTGTGCCGGACGATCAGCCGGTGTCCGGCGCGCACCTCCACGCCGGGCAGCGGCCGGTCGCGGGCGATGCGCTCCAGGAGCCGGTCCACGGCGGTGGCGGCGATGGCGGCCTTGTCGGGTGAGACGGTGCTGATCGGGGGGTTGGAGTAGCGGCCGTCCTCGATGTCGTCGTAGCCGATCAGCGCGATGTCCTCGGGCACGCGCAGGCCCCGTCCCAGCGCGACGTGCAGCGCGCCCAGCGCCACCAGGTCGCTGTAGCAGAAGACCGCGTCGGGCGGGTCGTCGCGGTCGAGCAGGGCGGCCATGGCGCCGGCGCCGTCGGCGCGGTTGAAGCGCGGGGTGCCGACGACGAGCGACTCGTCGACCGGCAGGCCGGCCTCGGCGTGGGCCTGCCGGTAGCCGCGGGTGCGCAGCTGGGCGGCCTCGCCGGTGGGGTAGGGCTGGTCGCCGATGGCGGCGATGCGGCGGCGGCCCAGGCCGATCAGGTGCGCGGTGGCGGCGCGGGAGGCGGCGACGTCGTCGATGCCGACGTGGTCGAAGACGCCGTTGGAGACCCGTTCGCCCAGCACGACCAGGGGCAGGGAGGGGTCGTCGGGCAGGTCGTCCTGGGCCAGGCCGAGGGGGCTGAGGATCATGCCGTCGAACAGCAGGCCCCGGCCGCCGCGGCGCAGCAGGTCGCGCTCGTGGTCGGGGTCGCCGTCGGTCTGGTCGACCAGGACGTTGTAGCCGCGGTCGCGGGCCCGGGGGATGATGGCCTGGAGCAGTTCGGCGAAGTAGGGCGTGTCCAGGTAGGGCACGACCACGGCGAGCTGCCCGGAGCGCCCGTTGGCCAGGTTGCGGGCCAGCACGTTGGGCCGGTAGCCCAGTTCGGCGATGGCGTGCTCGACCTTCCGCCGGGTGCCCTCGGTGACCCGGGCGTAGCCGTTGACGACGTTGGACACCGTGCGCGGGGAGACCCCGGCGAGCAGGGCCACGTCACGCAGCGTGGCATCGCGCATGTCTCTCCCGCGGGTCCCCTGCGCGGCCCGTCCGCCGTTGCAGCGCTGCAAGGAGTGTGCCCGGCGAGCCGCGCCGGGACCAAGCCGACGCGCCGGTCCCGGGACGGGGGTTGGTCCGGTTCCACACCGATTGGGTCTTGCAGCGCGGCAAAACGCGGGCCATAGTGCTTTGCAGCGCAGCAAAGCCCGGTATCACGGCGGTTCACCGGTCCCGCGCGACCGAGTACCCGGCGTGGTGCGACACCCGACCGATCCCGGCGAGCCCCGGCATTCGCCCTGCGGGATCACCACTCGGCACGCCACCCCTCCCCACGTGCCGATGACGCTCCGTGCTGGCAGTCGCGCGTGCCCACTGGTGTGCCGCGACGGAAAGGTGCTGCCTCGTGCTTCGTGTCAACCGGTCGCGCAAGGTGCGGCGGGCCGTCGGGTCGGTGCTGGTCGCGGGCTGCCTGCTCGCCTCGGCGGCCTGCGGCGGCACCGACGACGGCGACGACGGCGACGGCCCGGTCCGGGTGTCGGTGTGGGCCTGGTACCCCGAGTTCAAAGGCGTGGTCGACGCCTTCAACGCCGCCCACGACGACGTCCAGGTCGAGTGGACCAACGTCGGCACCGGCCCCGACCAGTACGCCAAGCTCAAAACGGCGTTCACCGCCGGCAAGGGCGCCCCCGACGTCGCCATGGTCGAGTTCCAGCAGATCCCCACGTTCGTCATCCTCGACGCACTCCTCGACATGGGCCCGTACGGCGCCCGCGAGGACCGGGACCTCTACGCCGAGTGGGCGTGGAGCCAGGCCACCGACGGCGACCGCGTCTACGCCATCCCCGTCGACGGCGGCCCGATGGCCCTGATGTACCGCAAGGACCTCTTCGACACCCACGGCATCCCCGTGCCCACCACCTGGGCCGAGTACACCCGGGCCGCCGAACGGGTCAAGGCCGTCGACCCCGACGCGTTCATCGCCAGCTTCGGCACCGACGGCGGCTGGCTCAACGGCCTGATGTGGCAGGCCGGCTGCCGCCCCTACGGCTACTCCCGCGCCCAAGCCCCCGACCGGGTGCGCATCGACCTCACCGCGCGGGACTGCCGGAAGGTCGTGGACCTGCTCGGCGACCTCGTCGACCGCGACCTGATGGCCAAAGACCCGTTCTTCACCGCCGACGCCGGCGCCGCGCTGGACTCCGGCAGGTACTGGACCTGGGCCGCCGCCGGCTGGACCCCCGGCTACATCGCCGGCGCCCTGAAGAACACCGCCGGCAAGTGGGCCGTCGCGCCGATGCCGCAGTGGACCGCCGGCGCCGACGAACACGGCGACTGGGGCGGCTCCACCTTCACCGTCACCAAGCAGGCCAAGAACCCCGAGGCCGCCACCAAGGTCGCGCGCGAGCTGTTCGGCCGCTCCAAACCCGCCTGGGACATCGGCCTCAACAAGGCGTTCCTCCACCCCCTCGTCAAAGAAGTCGCCGCCGACCCCGCCTTCACCGGCAAGTCCTACGACTTCTTCAACGGCCAGAAGATCAACGAAATCTTCGTGCCCGTCTCCGAGAAGCTCGGCGAGTTCCAGTACACCCCGTTCCAGGACTTCGTCTTCGGGGAGCTGACCGACCGCGCCGCCGAGGCCATGGAAGGCACCCGCGAGTGGGCCACGGTGCTGGAGGAGACCCAGCGCAACGTCGTCGCCTACGCCGAACAGCAGGGCTTCCAGGTCAGCCGGTAGCACCGCGGGCGCCGACCACGCCAGGAGACCCCATGACCAGGACACGCACCGACCGGACGCCCACCACCGGCGCCACCACACCCACCCCGCCACCACGACGACGCACCCGCCGGTCCACCGCCCACCCCGTCGCCGGAGCCCTGTTCGTCCTGCCCTTCTTCCTCGTCGTCCTCGCCTTCCTCGTGGTGCCCCTGGCCTACGCGTTCCGGCTGAGCCTGTCCAGCCGCAGCCTCGCCCTGGGCACCCGCTTCACCGGCCTGGACAACTACGCGCGCGCCTTCACCGACCCCGTCCTGCTCGACGGGCTGCTGCGCGTCGTCGTCTTCGGCGCCGTGCAGATCCCCCTCATGCTCGGCGCCGCCCTCGTCGCCGCCCTCGCCCTCGACGCCGTCACCACCAGGTTCGCCGCCGCGTTCCGCCTCATCGCCTTCATGCCCTACGCCGTGCCCACCGTCATCGGCGCCCTGATGTGGGGCTTCCTCTACAGCCGCACCTTCGGCCCCTTCGCCGACCTGCCCACCCTCGTCGGCGGCCAACCCCTCGACTTCTTCGGCGGCACCCTGCTGCTGGCCTCCCTCGGCAACATCGTCACCTGGGCCTGGACCGGCTACAACATGATCGTGCTGTACTCCGCGCTCCAAGGCGTACCGCGCGAACTGCGCGAAGCCGCCGTCATCGACGGCGCGACCCCCGTCCAGATCGCCCTGCGGGTGAAAGTGCCCGCCATCCGCCGGGCCATCGCCCTGGCCGCCGTGTTCACCGTCATCGGCACCATGCAGTTCTTCACCGAACCCGCCATCATGGCCCGCTTCGCACCCAACATCTCCTCCGGCTACACCCCCAACCTCTACGCCTACAACCAGGCGTTCGCCTACTCCGACTTCCACTACTCCGCCGCCATCTCCTTCACCCTCGGCTTCGTCGTCTTCGTCGTGGCCTACGCCGTCGTCCTCGTGCGCCGACACCGAGGAGGGCTCACGTGAACCGCCCGGGACACCGCCTGCCGCACGCCCTCATGGCCGCCGGGATGCTCTACTTCCTCGTACCGCTGCTGTGGGTGGTGATCGCCGCCACCAAGAGCCAGGCCGACCTGCTCTCCAGCCCCGCCCTGTGGTTCGGCGAGGACTTCAGCCTCCTCGACAACCTCCGGCAACTCTTCCGCGAGGACGACGGCGCCTACGGCCGCTGGCTGCGCAACACCGCCCTCTACTCCGGGCTCAGCGCCGCCGGCGCCACCACCCTGGCCGCCCTCGCCGGCTACGGCCTCGCCCGGTTCACCTTCCCCGGCAAACGACTGTTCGACACCGCCCTGCTCGGCATGATCATGGTGCCCGCCACCGCCCTCGTCCTGCCCACCTACCTCATCCTGTCCGAAGTGGACCTCGTCGACACCCCCTGGGCCGTCGTGCTGCCCTCCCTCCTCAGCCCCTTCGGCACCTACCTGGTCCGCGTCTACGTCACCGACAGCGTCCCCGTCGAACTGCTCGACGCCGCCCGCGTCGACCGCGCCGGCGAACTGCGCATCTTCTGGCAGGTCGTCCTGCCCCTGCTGCGCCCCGCCCTCGTCACCGTCTTCCTCTTCACCCTCGTCGCCACCTGGAACAACTACTTCCTGCCCCTGGTCATGCTCAGCGACGCCGACCTCCACCCCCTCACCGTCGGCCTCACCACCTGGTTCAACACCGCACAACAGGAAGCCGGCACCAGGGTGCTGTTCAACCTCGTCGTCACCGGCTCCCTCCTCGCCGTCGTCCCCCTCGTCGTCGCCTTCGTCCTGCTCCAGCGCTTCTGGCGCGGCGGCGCCACCACCGGCGCCCTCAAATGACCCCACCCCCCACCACCGCAGGAGAACCGTGCTGACCGCCACCCTCGCCTACACCCCCGACCACGTCCTCGCCCCCGTGCGACGCAGGCTGTTCGGCTCCTTCGTCGAACACCTCGGCCGCTGCGTCCACACCGGCATCCACGAACCCGACCACCCCACCGCCGACGAGGACGGCTTCCGCGGCGACGTACTCGCCCTCACCCGCGAACTCGGCGTCGAACTCGTCCGCTACCCCGGCGGCAACTTCGTCTCCGGCTACCGCTGGGAAGACGGCATCGGCCCCCACGCCGACCGCCCCGTCCGCCGCGACCCGGCCTGGCGCAGCATCGAGACCAACCAGGTCGGCATCGACGAATTCGCCCGGTGGGCCCGCAAAGCCGACGTCGAGATCATGTACGCGATCAACCTCGGCACCCGCGGCGTCGCCGAAGCCCTCGACGTCCACGAATACCTCAACCACCCCGGCGGCACCCACCTGTCCGACCTGCGCCGCGCCAACGGCACCGACCAACCCCACGACGTGCGCCTCTGGTGCCTCGGCAACGAACTCGACGGCCCCTGGCAGACCGGCCACAAAACCGCCCACGAATACGGCCGCCTCGCCGCCGAAACCGCCCGCGCCCTCCGCCAGGCCGAACCCGACCTCGAACTCGTCGCCTGCGGCAGCTCCCACTCCCGGATGCCCACCTTCGGCCAGTGGGAGTCCACCGTCCTCGAACTCTGCTACGACCTCGTCGACCACATCTCCCTGCACGCCTACTACGACCCCCTCGACGACGACGTGGACAGCTTCCTCGCCTCCGCCGTCGACATGGACCGCTTCATCGACCGCGTCGTCGCCACCGCCGACGCCGTCGGCGCCCGCCTCAAGAGCGACAAGCGCATCACCCTGTCCTTCGACGAGTGGAACGTCTGGTACCTCAGCCGCTTCCAAGCCGACCCGCCCACCGAGTGGCGCACCGCCCCACCCCTCATCGAGGACACCTACGACGTCACCGACGCCGTCGTCGTCGGCAACCTGCTCATCTCCCTGCTGCGCCACGCCGACCGGGTCGCCGCCGCCTGCCAGGCCCAACTGGTCAACGCCATCGCCCCCATCCGCACCGAACCCGGCGGCCCCGCCTGGCGGCAGACCACCTTCCACCCCTTCGCCCTCACCTCACGCCTCGCCCGCGGACACGTCCTGCACACCTCCGTCCACGCCCCCACCACACCCACCACCCGCTACGGCGACGTACCCGTCGTCGACGCCGTCGCCACCCACGACCACGACGGCACCACCACCGTCTTCGCCGTCAACCGGCACCGCACCCAACCCGTCGAACTCCACCTGCCCCCGCACCCCGCCCACGTGACCGAAGCCTGGCTGCTGCACGACCAGGACCCCACCGCCGTCAACACCGCCCACCACCCCGACCGCGTCCAACCCCGCCCCCTCACCACCGACACCACCGACGGCCGACCACGCGCCGTCCTACCCCCCGTCTCCTGGTGCGCCATCACCCTCCGCGACACCCCCGCGCCATAGGACCGGACGCACGCGCTCCAGACCGTTGGCACCGATCCTGGCGGCGGGGGTGCTCGCCGCACCGCACCGGCTGAACCGCCGTCGGTGACGGGACCACCGCCGGGGTCCCGTCACCGCAATCACTCGGTCACCGACATTTCCCGCCGGTTTTCCTCGGTACCCGACATTTCCCACCCTTTTCTTCGGTCTCCGATGTTCTCCGCCACATTCCTCGGTCCCCGAGCTTTGTGACCAGCATCTTTCGGTCATCACTGATGACACAGCAGTGAGATGAAGTACGCGTTCCTCCTCATGCGCAATCCCGTGTTCCGACATGTGGACGCTGTTGGCCGACCGGCGCGAAGTCCGGATGATGCTGTCAATCCGCAGCGAGGGAATGGATGCCGAAAATGCGACAACTGGTGCTGCTCGCGTTGGTGGGCCTGGGCGCCCAACTCGTCGACGGGAGCCTGGGCATGGCCTACGGCGTCACGTCGACCACCCTGCTCCTGGCGATCGGCACCAGCCCCGCGGCGGCCTCCGCGACCGTGCACCTGGCCGAGATCGGCACCACGCTGGTCTCCGGTCTGGCCCACTGGCGCTTCGGCAACGTGGACTGGAAGGTCGTCGCGAAGATCGGCATACCCGGCGCGGTCGGCGCCTTCGCCGGGGCCACGTTCCTGTCCAGCCTGTCCACCGAGACCGCCGCGCCGGTGATGTCGCTGATCCTGCTGGCGCTGGGCCTGTACATCCTGGTCCGGTTCACCACGTTCGGCCTGCCCCGGCACAACCTCGGCAAGCCGCTGCGCAAGCGCTTCCTGGGACCGCTGGGCCTGGTCGCGGGCTTCGTCGACTCCACCGGCGGCGGCGGCTGGGGCCCGGTCGGCACCCCCGCCATCCTGGCCAGCGGCCGCCTGGAGCCCCGCAAGACGATCGGCTCGATCGACACCAGCGAGTTCCTGGTGGCCGTGGCCGCCAGCCTCGGCTTCCTGTTCGGGATCGGCTCGCAGGGCATCGACTTCACCTGGGTCTTCGCCCTGCTCATCGGCGGCGTGATCGCCGCGCCGATCGCGGCCTGGCTGGTCCGCCACATCCCGCCGCGCGTGCTCGGCTCGGCGGTCGGCGGCCTCATCATCCTCACCAACACCCGCACGCTGCTCAGGAGCGACTGGATCGACGCGAGCGACAGCGTGAAGTGGCCGGTCTACGCGGTCATCTACCTGGTGTGGGCCGCCGCGCTGGCCTACTCCATCCGGGAGTACCGGATCGAGCGGGCGCAGGAGAAGCAGCTCGTCGAGGAGACCGAGGCGGACGAGAGCAGGTCCGCCACCGCCTGAGCGGGAGCAACGGGCTCGCCGCGTGGTCGTCGACCACGCGGCGAGCCCGTTCCCGGTCGCGCGGGCTCAGGCCCCGCCGAACGCCCCCGCGTTCTCCCGCACCCACTGCGCGAAGGTGCGGGCGGGCCTGCCGGTGACCTCCTGGACCGTGGGCAGGGGCGTGTAGCCGGCCTCCGGCGGGTTCGTGCGCACCATGACGAAGAACTCGATGTCGTCCTCGGAGAAGCCCTGGTCCCGCCACCGCCGGACCACCTCGTCGCGGGTGAGTTCGACGAACCGGACGTCGCGGCCGAGCACGTCGGCGAGCACGGCCACCCGCTCCGGCGCGGTGAGCGCCTCGGGCCCGGTCAGCCAGTACTCCCGACCCGCGTGGCCGTCGGTGGTCAGGGCGGTCGCGGCCACCGCGGCGATGTCCGCGTCGTGCACCACCGCGCTCCTCGTCCCCGCGAACCCGTCGCGGACCACGCCCCCGTCGCGGACCTGGTCGGCCCACTCCAGCGCGTTCGACATGAATTCGACCGGGGCCAGGCAGGTGTGGTCGAGACCGCCGGCCTCGACGGCCCGGTCCAGGTCCGTCTTCTCCAGGTCGCCCTTGAGCACGGTCACCCGGCGGACACCGGCCGCCCGCGCGAGTTCGAGGATCTCCTCGCCGTTGGTCAGCGGGGCGTAGTCGTCGCCGAAGCTGATCAGGTGCGCGGCGGTGACCCCGGTGAAGGCGTCGGCGAGCGACGCCGTGTCCGCCAGGTTGCCCCGGAGCAGTTCGGTACCCTCCGGGAGGTGGGCTCGGGCCGGGTCGCGGGTGAGGGCGCGGACCCGGTGCCCGCCCGCCAGGAGCCGGTCGACCAGCGGGCGGCCGACGTTCCCGGTGGCCCCGGAGACGAGGATGGTCGTGGGTGCTTCGGTCATGGCCCGGAAGTTACTGTCCATTGAGGTCAGATCCTGACCTCAATGGACAGTGGCGCCCCCCGCCGGGCACCGGGCCGGTCCTCCGGCGGGGCCGGACGGCGGTGGTCCGGGTCCGCGTGCGGGCGGACCACCGCGGTGCCCGGCGGCACGCGCGAGGAGTGGTCGTGCTCCGGGACGACGTGGTTAGGTGTCGACATGCGGAGATCCGGGCTGGTGACGCACGTGCGGGGCCTGGGGGCCCACGACCACGTGTGCTGGCGGTACGGCGACCGGGACGAGTTCCTGGCCCGCCTCCGGGAATTCCTGGCCGAGGGCCTGGCCCTGGGGCACCGGGTCCGCTACGTCGGCCCCGGCGACGTCGGGTCCCTGGTCGCGGACCTGCGCGGGGTCGAGGGCGTCGACGAGGCGCTGCGGACCGGCGCCGCCGAGGTCACGCCGCTGGGCGCGACCTACCCGGCCGGCGCGGTGGTCGAGCCCGCCGCCCAGGTCCGGGTCTACGCCGAGGCCACCGAGGCGGCCCTGGCCGCCGGGTACACCGGGTTCCGCGTCGCGGCCGACTGCACCCCGCTGGTGCGCACGCCCGAGCAGCTGGCGGCCTTCGCCCGCTACGAGCACCAGGCCGACCACCACATGGCCGACCACCCGTTCTCGGCGATGTGCGCCTACTCCGGCGCGGAGGTCGACGAGCACGCGTTCGCGCAGATCGCCTGCATGCACCCGAGCACCAACACGCCCCACCCCGGCTTCCGGCTGCACGCGGCGGGCGACCGGGTCACCGCCCTGGGCGGCGAAGTGGACCTGGGCAACGGCGACCTGTTCGCGCTGGCGCTGGAGCGGGCCGAACCGCCGCCCCGCGGCGGTCGGCTGGTGCTGGACGCCGCCGAGCTGTCCTTCCTCGACCACCGCGGCCTGCTGCGCCTGGTCGACCACGCCGACGAGCGCGGCGCGACCGTCGAGCTGCGCACGGCCTGGCCCGGCGTGGCCACGCTGGTGGACCTGCTCGGCCTCGACGTCCGGGTGGAGCACCTCGCATGACCACCGCGACCGCCCCTCCCCCCGGCGACCTCGTCCACCCGGCGGTGTTCTACGCCTCCGAGGAGGAGTACCTGGACCTGCTCGTGCCCTTCGTGCTCGACGGCCTGGAGCTGGGCCACCCGGTGGCCGCGTCCGTGCCCGGCGCACGGCTGCGGCTGCTGCGCGACGCGCTCGGCGCGGCCGCGGCCGCGGTGCTGCTGCTGGACATGGAGGTCGAGGGCCGCAACCCGGGTCGGATCATCCCCGGGGTGCTGCGCCGGTTCGCCGACGACCACCCCGAGCGGCACGTGCGCATCATCGGCGAACCGATCTGGGCCGGGCGCACGGACGTGGAGTACCCGGCGTGCGCCCAGCACGAGGCGCTGATCAACCGCGCCTTCGCCGGCCGGGACGTCACCATCGCCTGCCCCTACGACACCGCCGCGCTCGACGAGCACGTGCTGGCCGACGCGCTGGCCACCCACCCCGAGGTGTGGGAGACCACCCGCCGCTACGGCAGCGGGGACTACGCGCCGGACGCCGTCGTCGGCCGCCACAACCGGCCGGTCGACGCCGGTCCGGACGCCGCCGAACTCCCGGTCACCGGCACCACCGGCACCGGCGCGGCGCGCCGGTTCGCCGTGGCGGAGGCGGAGCGCCTGGGGCTCCCCGCCGGGCGGGCGGCCGACCTCGCGCTGGTCGCCACCGAACTGGTCACCAACAGCCTCCGCCACACCGGCGCGGGCTGCCGGCTGAGCCTCTGGCGGGACGGGGACCACCTGGTCTGCGCCGTCGGGGACGGCGGCCGGCTGACCGACCCGCTCGCCGGCCGCCGACCGGCCGACCGGGACCGGGAGGGCGGCCGCGGCCTGCTGGTGGTCAACCACCTGGCCGACCTCGTCCGCACGCACACCACCCCGCACGGCACCACCGTGTGCGCCTTCCTGAGCCTGAACCCCTGACCGGGGGACCGCCCACGGCGCCGGACCTCATCGCGCGCGGGTGTCGACCGGGCGTGGACGGGGTAAACACCCCGGGTGACTCCAGTTCCGCCGGGCACCCGACCGCAGCCGCCGACCGCCGATCCCGGGTACGGCGTGGACGGCGGGTTCGACCGGCCCGGGGTGGCGGTCCGGGTCGCCAGGCGCCGCGGCGTGGTGTTCGCCGGGGTGCAGGGCGACATCGACACCGACAGCTACGAGGACATGCGCCGGCAGCTGTTCGCGTGCCTGGAGGACGACCCCTCGGCGCTGATCGTCGACCTCGGCGACGTGGTGGTGTTCGGTTCGCTGGGCATCGCGGTGCTGATGGAGGTGCACGAGCGCGCCTACGAGACCGGGGTCGGGTTCGCCGTCGTCGCCCGGCAGCGCACCGTGGTGGACCCCATGCGGGTGACCGAGGTCGACGTCCTGCTGACGCTGCGCCCGACCGTGGACGAGGCGTTGACCGCCGTGCGGGCCCGGTCCGGCCAGACCGACGACGGGATGCCCGGACCGCGCGACTCGGAGGAGCAGGACCACGGGTTCTCCTGGTGGTCGTCCTAGACGGCTCCGACCGGGGTCAGCGGCCCGTGGCCTCCAGGACGGCGTCGGCGATCTCCTCGTGGCCCTCGGGCGTCGGGTGCACGTCGCCGTGCCGGCAGAAGTGGGTCAGGGCGCACACCCGCGCCACGGAGGACGGGACACGGCCGTAGGTCGGGTCGTCGGTCACCTCGGTCAGGGGCGCGTACCCGCCGGTCGCGGCGGTGATGTCGACGAACTCCGCCCCCACCGCCTCGTACTCGGTCTTGAGCGCGTTGTTGAAGAAGTCCCGGAAGAGCGACACCGACAGGCGCGCGAGGTCCTGGCCGTTCGGGAACGCCCGGTTCACCCACGCGCCGAGGAACACGTCCGGGTAGGTCAGGCCCACCACCGGGGCGTCGCCGGCGGCCTCGCGCAGGACGGGCAGGGTGGCCGCCAGGTTGGCCCGGACGTCGGCCACGGCCCGGGTCGCGCACGCCAACGGGTCCGCCGCCCCCGCGCACGGCGCCAGGTCGTTGCCGCCGATCACCACGGTCACCAGGCCCACCCTCCCCCGGTGCTCGCGCAGCGCCTCGACGGCCGCGTCCAGCTGGGTGCGCCCGGCGGGGTCCGGCGCGCCCAGGGCGCGGTCGGCCGGGTCGCAGCCGGGCTCGGCGCGCAGCTGGGCGGAGGTGGCGCCGCTGCACGCGAGGTTGATCAGCCGCAGGTCCGACCGCTCGGCCACGAGGTCGGCGAACCCCTCCGCGGACCCCTGGGCCCCACCGGCGGCGGCCGGCCGGTAGCCGGTCGCGTAGGAGTCGCCCAGCGACACGTGCACGCGCTCGGCGGGTGGCTCGCCGCCGGACGTCGAGGCCGGCGCGGGGGCGCCCGAGGGCTCCGCCGTGCACGCCGCCAGCGCCACCAGCAGCGCTCCCGCCAACGCGGACCGCCGAATCCCCGGCACGTCTGCCCCTCTCGTCCGGAACGGGATCGTCCCCCGAGGGTACCCGGCGACGGGGTGGGCACTCCCGGTCCACAGTGGACCGGACCACGGCACCGCGACCGGCTGCCGGCGGCCCGACGACGGCACCCGGCAACCCGGCAACCCGCACCCGGCGGACAGGGTCTTGAAACGTACCAGCCAGGCGCGCCCGGTCCAGCACGGCAGCACAACGATGAACTCCGCATCTCCACAACGTTGCGGCCGAACCGTTGACGCCCCCTTCCGAGGCCCCCTAACCTCGCGCTTCATCACCGCTTTGAAACATTTCAGTACGGGAGGTGCCGGATGGACCCGGAACGCGCGGCCCCGCTGCTGGAGGTCCACGACGTCACCAAGTCGTTCGGCGCGGTCGCGGCGGTCCGCGGTGTGTCGTTCCCGCTGTTCGGCGGTGAGGCCCACGCGCTGGTGGGCGAGAACGGCGCGGGGAAGTCGACCGTGGTCAAGGTGCTCGCCGGGGTGCACGAGCCCGACCGCGGCTCGATCGCCGTCGACGGCGAGGTCCGGCGGCTGACGAGCCCGGCGGTCGCCCGCGACGCGGGCATCGCGGTCATCCACCAGGAGCCGACGCTGTTCCCGGACCTGTCGGTGGCGGAGAACATCTTCATCGGCAGGCAGCCGCTGGGGCGCTTCGGCCGGGTCGACCGGGCGGCCCAGCGGGCCGGGGCGGTGCGGTTGTTCGACCGGCTCGGCGTGCGCCTGGACCCGGACCGGCCCGCGCGCGGCCTGTCCATCGCCGACCAGCAGCTGGTGGAGATCGCCAAGGCCCTGTCCCTGGACGCGCGGGTGCTGGTGATGGACGAGCCGACCGCCGCGCTGTCCGGGGTCGAGGTGGAGCGGCTGTTCGCGGTGGTCCGCGCGCTGTGCGCGCAGGGCGCGGCGGTGCTGTTCATCTCCCACCGCTTCGACGAGGTGTTCGCGCTGTGCCAACGGCTCACCGTGATGAGGGACGGCGCGTGGGTGTCGACCGACCCGGTGGCCGAGGTCGGCGTGGAGCAGGTGGTGCGCCGCATGGTCGGCCGCGACGTCTCCGCGCTGTTCCCGAAGGAGGACGTCGAGCCGGGCGACGTCGTGCTGGAGGTCGACGGGCTGACCCGGCGCGGGGTGTTCGCCGACGTGTCCTTCTCGGTGCGCGCGGGCGAGGTCGTGGCGCTGGCGGGCCTGGTGGGCGCCGGGCGCAGCGAGGTGGTGCGCGCGGTCTTCGGGGTGGACCGCTACGACGCGGGCCGGGTGCGGGTGGCGGGGGCCGAGCTGCGGCCGGGCTCGCCCGCCGCCGCCGTGGCGGCCGGGGTCGCGCTGGTCCCGGAGGACCGCCGGCAGCAGGGACTGGTCGTGGAGCTGTCGGTCGAGCGCAACGCGACGCTCACCCGGCTGGGGTCGCTGGCGCGGCTGGGCCTGCTCACCGGGCGGGCCGAGCGCCGCGCCGCGCGCGAGTGGACCGAGCGGCTGAGGGTCGGGTACGGGCGGCTGTCCGACGCGGTCGGCACGCTGTCGGGCGGCAACCAGCAGAAGGTGGTGCTGGCCAAGTGGCTGGCCACCGGGCCGCGGGTGCTGATCGTCGACGAGCCGACCCGGGGCATCGACGTCGGCACCAAGGCCGAGGTGCACCGGCTGCTGTCGCGCCTGGCCGCTCAGGGCGTGGCGGTGCTGGTGGTGTCCTCCGAGCTGCCGGAGGTGCTCGGGATGGCCGACCGGGTGCTGGTCGTGCACGAGGGGCGGATCGCGGCCGAGCTGTCCCGCGCCGAGGCGACCGAGGAGTCGGTCCTGCTGGCGGCCACCGGGCAGGGGGTGTCGGCGGCGTGAGCGCGCGACAGGAGCGGGCGGCGGCCCCGCCCGACGCGGCCGGGCCCGCCCGCCGGCCGTGGGCGGCGCGGGAGTTCGGCATCGTCGTGGCCCTCGCGCTGCTGGTGCTGGTGACGGTGCTGGACAACCCGGGTTTCCTGGCCCCGCAGAGCCTGCGGGACCTCGCGCTGGGCGCGGCGGTCCTGGTCGTGCTCGCGGTCGGGCAGACCGTGGTGGTCGTCTCCCGCAACATCGACCTGTCGGTCGGGTCGGTGCTGGGGCTGGCCGCCTTCGCGACCGGCAAGCTGCTCGGCTCCGCGCCGGGCACGCCGCTCGCGCTGGTGGTCCTGCTCGGCGTGGGGATCGGCGCGCTGTGCGGCGTGGTGAACGGGGCGCTGGTCGCCGCCGCCCGGGTGCCCGCGCTGGTGATCACGCTGGGCACCCTCTACGTCTTCCGCGGCGTCGACCACTCGTGGGCGCGGGGGCAGCAGGTCAACGCCTCCGACCTGCCGCGCGACTTCCTGGCCCTGGGCACCTCGACCGTGCTGGGCGTGCCGGTGCTCGCGCTGGTCGCGGTGGCCGTGGTGCTGGTGGTCGGGTCCTGGCTGCGCTCCTACCGCAGCGGCCGGGAGCTGTACGCGATCGGCTCCGAACCGACCGCCGCGCGGCTGTCGGGCCTGCCGGTCGGCCGCCGCGTGTTCACCGCGTTCGTCGTCTGCGGCGCGCTGGCCGGCCTGGCGGGCGTGCTGTACGCGGCCCGCTTCGGCACCGTCGACGCCACCGCGGGCACCGGTATCGAACTCCAGGTCGTCGCCGCGGCCGTGGTCGGCGGCGTGGCCATCTTCGGCGGCAGCGGCAGCGCCCACGGGGCCGCGCTCGGCGCGCTGCTGCTGACCACCATCGGCAGCTCCCTGGCGGTGCTGCGGATCAACCCGTTCTGGCAGCAGGCGGTCGTCGGGGCCCTGATCCTGGCCGCCATCGGCATCGACCGCCTGCTGGCGGCCCGTACGGCGAACCGCTTGCGGGGGAGGTCGTCCCATGGCGCGTGACACCCTGCCGGAGAACACGAGTCCGGAGAACACGAGTCCGGAGAACGCAGACCCGGAGAACGCGAGCCCGAAGAGCGCCGGCCCGGAGAACAGCCGCCCGGAGAACGCGGGCGCGGTGCTGCGGTCCGCGCTGACCCGCTGGGACACCGCGCTGCTGGTCGTGCTCGCCGCGGTCGTGGTGGTGGCCGGACTGGCGGTGGACGGTTTCGCCACCGGCCGCAACGCCCAGTTCCTGCTGCTCGACGTGGTCGCGATCGCGCTGATCGCGCTGCCGCTCACGCTCATCGTCATCACCGGGGAGATCGACCTGTCGGTGGCGAGCACGCTCGGCCTGTGCAGCGCGGTGATGGGGCAGCTGTGGGTGGCCGGGCTGCCGCTGGAGCTGATCGTGGTGCTGGTCGTGCTGCTCGGCGCGGTGCTGGGCGCGGTGAACGCGGTGTTCGTGACCCGCTTCGCGCTGCCCTCGCTCGCGGTCACCATCGGCACCCTGGCCGCCTACCGGGGCCTGGCGTTCGTGGTGCTGGGCGACCAGGCGGTGGCGGACTTCCCGGCCGACTGGACCGCCGCCGCGAGCAGCACCGTCGCGGGCGGGGGCGTGCCGTGGGCGGTGGTCGTCGCGCTGGCGCTCGCGGTGGTGTTCGGCGTCGTGCTGCACGCCACCCCGTTCGGCCGCTCCCTCTACGCGATGGGCAACAACGCCGAGGCCGCCGCGTTCGCCGGCATCCGGGTCGCCCGCGCCAAGTCCTGGCTGTTCGTAGTCTCCGGCGCGGTGTCGGGCCTGGCCGGGGTGTACTGGACGCTGCGGTTCGCCAGCGCGCGGGCGGACAACGCGGCCGGGCTGGAGCTGGCCGTGGTCGCCGCGGTCCTGCTCGGCGGCGTCTCGATCTTCGGCGGTCGCGGCACCCTGCTCGGGGTGCTGGCCGGGGTGCTGCTGCTCGGCGCGGTCCGCAACGCCCTCCAGCTCGCCGACGTCGCCGCCGACACGCTCGACGTCGTCACCGGCGGCCTGCTCATCGCCTCGGTCGTGGTGCCCAACGCGGTCACCCTGGGCCGGGCCCGCCTGCGGCGCGGACGACGCCGCCCGACCTGATCCGCGAACCCGCGGAACGACGAAGTCCCGCCGTGAGAGGAACAGCCATGTCCCAGCTCAAGCGCGACCTGCGCCTCGGCCTGATCGCCACCGCGATGGCCGCCGTGCTGGTCACCGCCGCGTGCGGCGGCACCACCCGGGGCTCCGGGCAGGACGCCCCCGCCGGCGACCGGTCGACCGGCCTGGCGAACCCGGACGCACCGCTGACCGAGGGCCTGGACGTGGCGTTCCTGCCCAAGCAGGTGAACAACCCGTACTTCACCGTCGCCGACGGGGGCGGCAAGAGCGCCGTGGAGGAGTTCAAGGGCTCCTACAAGGAGGTCGGCCCCTCCGAGGCCAGCGCCTCGTCCCAGGTCAGCTACATCAACACGCTGTCGCAGCAGGGCACCGACGTCATCGTGACCTCGGCCAACGACCCGAACGCCATCTGCGGCGCGCTCACCAGCGCCCGCCAGGCGGGCGCCAAGGTGGTCACGTTCGACTCCGACACCAAGCCCGGGTGCCGCGACGTGTTCGTCAACCAGGCGAGCCCCGAGGGCATCGCGCGCAACCAGGTCGAGCTGATCTCCGAGCAGATCGGCGGCCGGGGCAGGATCGCGATCCTGTCCGCGACGCCGAACGCCACCAACCAGAACGCGTGGATCGAGCTGATGCGCCAGGAGCTGGCCAAGCCGGAGTTCAGCGGGATCGAGCTGGTCACCGTGGCCTACGGCAACGACGAGGACCAGAAGTCCTTCCAGGAGACCCAGGGCCTGCTGCGCTCCTACCCCGACCTCAAGGGGATCGTCTCCCCCACCACCGTCGGCGTCGCCGCCGCGGCGCGCTACCTGTCCGGTTCGGAGTACAAGGGCCGGGTCGCGCTGACCGGCCTGGGGACGCCGAACCAGATGCGGGAGTTCGTCAAGGACGGCACGGTCCGGTCCTTCGCCCTGTGGAAGCCCGCCGACCTGGGCTACCTCGCCGCCTACGCGGGCGCGGCGCTCGCGTCCGGCCGGATCACCGGCCAGGAGGGCGAGACGTTCGAGGCGGGCAGGCTCGGCGAGTACACGATCGAGGCAGGCGGGGTGGTGGTGCTCGGGCCGCCCTCGGTGTTCGACCGGGACAACATCGACCAGTTCGACTTCTGACGCGCCCGGCGGTGCGGGGTGGCCCCTCAGGCCACCCCGCCCAGCGGGCGGATGCGGGTGGACTCCCGCACGACCAGCTCCGGCTCGAACACCCGGCGCTCGTGCTCGTGCCCGTCCGGGTCCCGGGCCTCGGCCAGCAGGAGTTCCGCCGCGGTGCGCCCGAGCAGCTGCCGGGGCTGGGACACCGAGGTGAGCGGGACCGCGGCGGCCGCGGCGAACTCGATGTCGTCGTAGCCGACGATCGCCAGGTCCTCCGGCACGCGCAGGCCCAGGCGCACGGCCTGCTGGAGCAGGCCGAGGGCGAGCATGTCGTTGGCGCAGAAGGCCGCGCTCGGGCGGCGGGCGGCGGGCAGGCCGGCCAGGCGTTCCCCGGCCCGCCTGCCCTCGGCGACGTCCAGCCGCGCGGTCTCCAGCAGGGTCAGCGGCTCGGCGTCGGCGCGGACGAGGGCCCGCTCGGCGCCGGTGACGCGGTCCGCGACCTGGCCGATGGCGCGGGGACCGCCGATGAAGGCGATCCGGCGGTGCCCGGCGTCGAGCAGGTGGGAGACGGCGA
This sequence comes from Saccharothrix lopnurensis, assembly GCF_042658445.1. Taxonomy (NCBI): domain Bacteria; kingdom Bacillati; phylum Actinomycetota; class Actinomycetes; order Pseudonocardiales; family Pseudonocardiaceae; genus Saccharothrix; species Saccharothrix lopnurensis. Next base: position 27,276 of record NZ_JBHSQO010000017.1, read on the forward strand.
GGTCGCCGCCCAGGACGTCGTCGACCGACACCGAGCAGCGGTCGGGTCCGGCGCCCCGGTCGACGACCACGACCGGTGTGCCCCGGGCCACCACGGCGGTGATGCGCGGGTCGTCGGCCTCCACGGGGGTGATGAGGATGCCCTCCACGCGCTGCTGTTCGAGCAGGTCGAGGTAGTTGGCCTGGCGCACGGCGTCCTCGCCGCCGTCGCACAGGAACAGCGCGCGGCCGGCCTCGTCCGCCACCTGCTGCGCGCCGGCGGCCACGTCGGTGAAGAACGGGTTGCGCGTGTCGAGCACGACGTAGGCGAGGGTGCGGCTGGTGCCCCCGCGCAGCTGCCTGGCCGACTCGTTGCGCACGAAGCCCAGTTCGGCGATGGCGTCCAGCACGCGCTTGCGGGTGCGCTCGGTCACCATCTCCGGGTGGTTGAGGACGTTCGACACCGTGCCCAGCGCGACCCCCGCGTGCGCGGCTACGTCTTTCATGCTCGGCGCGGCCACTGCGCACCTCTCCCTCCGCTACCGACCGGCTGCGGACTGAAACGTCAAGGCACCCGGTGTTCGGAGGAGCCTAGCAGGGGCGATGCCGGCGGAGCCCGACTGGGAGATCCACTTCGGACCCTGTTGTGAAACGTTCCAAGACCTACTAGCGTCCGTGTTCGCCGGTATTCGCGCTCCCGGGAGGAACGACGTGATGATGTCGCCGCAGGAGGCACTGTCCGACCTCGACGGGTTCACCATCGAGGTGCCGAGTTGGGCGTACGGGAACTCCGGCACCCGCTTCAAGGTCTTCACCACACCGGGCACCCCGCGTGACCCGTTCGAGAAGATCGCCGACGCCGCGCGGGTGCACGCGCTGACCGGGTTGGCCCCCCGGGTCTCGCTGCACGTCCCGTGGGACCGGGTCGAGGACTTCGGCCGGCTGCGCGCCCACGCCGAGGAGCTGGGCGTGCGGATCGGTGGCATCAACTCGAACCTGTTCCAGGACGACGACTACCGGCTCGGCTCGCTGACCCACGTCGACCCGCGCGTGCGGGCCAAGGCCGTCGCCCACCACCTCGACTGCGTCGACGTCATGCGCGCCACCGGCTCCACCGACCTCAAGCTGTGGCTGCCCGACGGCACGAACTACGCGGGCCAGGACTCGCTGCGCGGCCGGCAGGACCGGCTGGCCGGGTCGCTGCGGGAGATCTACGCCGCGCTGGACCCCGAGCACCGCCTGCTGGTGGAGTACAAGTTCTTCGAGCCGTACTTCTACACCATGGACATCCCCGACTGGGGGACCGCGCTGCTGCACTGCCAGGCCCTCGGCGAGCGCGCGCAGGTCGTGCTCGACACCGGCCACCACGCGCCGGGCACCAACATCGAGTTCATCGTCGTGCAGCTGCTGCGGGCCGGGCGGCTGGGCGCGTTCGACTTCAACTCCCGCTTCTACGCCGACGACGACCTCATCGTGGGCTCGGCCGACCCGTTCCAGCTGTTCCGGATCATGGTCGAGATCGTCGCGCAGGGCGCGCACCGGCCCGGGTCGGGCGTCAACTTCATGCTCGACCAGTGCCACAACATCGAGGACAAGATCGCCGGCCAGGTCCGCTCGGTCCTCAACGTCGAGCAGGCCCTGGCCAAGGCGCTGCTGGTGGACACGGCCGCGCTGACCGCCGCGCAGGAGGAGGGCGACGTGATCGGCGCGCACGACGTGCTGATGGACGCCTTCCACACCGACGTGCGCGGCGCGCTCGCCGACCGCCGCGAGGCCAGGGGCCTGCCCCGCGACCCGATGGCCGCCTACCGCGCCTCCGGCTACGCCGCGAAGATCGCCGCCGAGCGCGTCGGCGGCACCCAGGCCGGCTGGTCCTGACCACCCCCCGCCCCACGAGGAGCCTTCCCGCATGACCGACAACACCACCGCGGCCCGGCTGGTCGAGCGCTCGAACCGGCTGGGCGCCGACCCGCGCAACACCAACTACGCCGGGGGCAACACCTCCGCCAAGGGCGGCGGCACCGACCCGGTCACCGGCGAGCGGGTGGACCTGCTCTGGGTGAAGGGCTCGGGCGGCGACCTGGGCACGCTCACCGAGGCGGGGCTGGCCGTGCTGCGCCTGGACCGGCTGCGCGCCCTCGTCGACGTCTACCCCGGCGTGGAGCGGGAGGACGAGGTGGTCGCCGCGTTCGACCACTGCCTGCACGGCCGGGGCGGCGCGGCCCCGTCGATCGACACCGCCATGCACGGCCTGGTCGACGCGCCGCACGTGGACCACCTGCACCCCGACTCGGGCATCGCGCTGGCCACCGCGGCCGACGGCGAGGAGCTGACCCGGCGGTGCTTCGGCGACCGGGTCGTCTGGGTGCCGTGGCGGCGACCGGGCTTCCAGCTCGGGCTGGACATCGCGGCGGTGGCGGACGCCAACCCGGCCGCGATCGGCTGCGTCCTCGGCGGGCACGGCATCACCGCGTGGGGCGGGACGTCCGAGGAGTGCGAGGCGAACTCGCTGGAGATCATCCGCACGGCGGAGGAGTTCCTGGCCGAGCACGGGGTCGCCGAGCCGTTCGGCGCGGTCGTGCCGGGCTACGAGCCGCTGCCCGAGGCCGAGCGCCGCGCCAGGGCCGCCGCCCTCCTCCCCACCGTGCGCGGCCTGGTCTCGACCGACCACCCGCAGGTCGGCCACTACACCGACAGCGGGGCCGTGCTGGACTTCCTGGCCCGGGAGAAGCTCGCGCCGCTGGCCGAGCTGGGCACCTCGTGCCCGGACCACTTCCTGCGCACCAAGGTCAAGCCGCTGGTGGTCGACCTGCCCGGCACCGCGACCGTCGAGGAGGTCACCGCGCGGCTCCGGGAGCTCCACGCCGCCTACCGGGAGGACTACCGCGCCTACTACGAGCGGCACGCCGGCGCGGACTCGCCGGCGATGCGCGGCGCGGACCCGGCCGTCGTGCTGGTGCCCGGCGTGGGCATGTTCTCCTTCGGCCGCGACAAGCAGACCGCGCGCGTCGCGGGCGAGTTCTACGTCAACGCCGTCAACGTGATGCGCGGCGCGGAGTCCGTGTCGACCTACCGGCCCATCCCGGAGTCGGAGAAGTTCCGCATCGAGTACTGGGCGCTGGAGGAGGCCAAGCTGGCGCGCCGGCCCAGGCCCAAGCCGCTGGCCGCGCGCGTGGCGCTGGTGACGGGCGCGGCCTCGGGCATCGGCAAGGCCGTCGCCGAGCGGTTGGCCGCCGAGGGCGCCTGCGTGGTCGTGGCCGACCTGGACGCGGAGAAGGCCGCGGCGGTCGCCGGCGCGATCGGGTCGACCGACGTGGCGATCGGCGTGGGCGCGGACGTGTCCGACGAGGACGCCGTGGCGCGGGCGTTCGCGGAGGCCGTGCTCGCCTTCGGCGGGGTGGACCTGGTGGTGAACAACGCCGGGTTGTCGATCTCCAAGCCGCTGCTGGAGACCACCGCCCACGACTGGGACCTCCAGCACGACGTGATGGCCAAGGGCTCGTTCCTGGTCTCGCGGGCCGCCGCGCGCGTGATGGTCGACCAGGGCATCGGCGGCGACGTCGTCTACATCTCCAGCAAGAACGGCGTGTTCGCCGGGCCCAACAACGTCGCCTACGGCGCCGCCAAGGCCGACCAGGCGCACCAGGTGCGGCTGCTGGCCGCCGAGCTGGGCCCGCACGGCATCCGCGTCAACGGCGTCAACCCCGACGGCGTGGTGCGCGGCTCGGGCATCTTCGCCGGGGGCTGGGGCGCCCAGCGCGCCGCCGTCTACGGGGTGAAGGAGGAGGAGCTGGGCGCCTACTACGCCAAGCGCACCCTGCTCGGCCGCGAGGTGCTGCCCGAGCACGTCGCCGCCGCGGTCTTCGCGCTCACCGGCGGCGACCTGTCCCAGACCACCGGGCTGCACGTCCCGGTCGATTCCGGCGTCGCCGCCGCGTTCCTGCGGTGACGGCGCGCGCGCGGGTCGCGGCGGTGGACCTGGGCGCGTCCAGCGGACGCGTCATGGCCTTCGACATCGCCCCCGACCGTATGAACTTCACCGAGGCGCACCGGTTCCCCAACCGGCCGGTGCGGCTCGGGGGCACGCTGCACTGGGACGTGCTCGCGCTGCACCGCGGCGTGCTCGACGGCCTGCGGGCGGTCGAGCCGCGGCTGGACGCGGTCGGCGTCGACTCGTGGGCGGTGGACTACGGCCTGCTCGACGCCACCGGGGCGCTGCTGGGCAACCCGGTCCACTACCGGGACGCGCGCACCGACGGCGCGGCCGACGCCGTGCACGCCCGCGTGCCCGCCGCCGAGCTGTACGGCGTGACCGGGGTGCAGGTGCTGCCGTTCAACACCGTCTACCAGCTGGCCGCCGCCGCGGGCACGCCGCAGCTGGCGGCCGCCCGGCAGCTGCTCCTCGTCCCGGACCTGCTGGGCCACTGGCTGACCGGGGCGCGCGTCGCGGAGGTCACCAACGCCTCCACCACGGGCCTGCTGGACGCGCGGACCCGGACGTGGTCGCGGGAGCTGATGGCGCGCCTGGACCTCGACCCCGACCTGTTCCCGCCCCTGGTGGAGGCGGGGACGGTGGTCGGCGACCTGCTGCCGCACGTGCTGGCCGAGACCGGCCTGACCGGGCCGGTGCCGGTGGTGGCGGTCGGGTCGCACGACACGGCCTCGGCCGTGGTCGCGGTGCCCGCCGAGGGGAGCCGTTTCGCCTACGTCGCCACCGGTACGTGGTCGCTGGTCGGCGTGGAGCTGGCCGGGCCGGTGCTGACCGGGGCCGGCCGCCGGGCCAACTTCTCCAACGAGCTGGGCGTGGACGGCACGGTGCGCCACCTGCGCAACGTGATGGGCCTGTGGCTGCTCCAGGAGTGCCTGCGCGAGTGGGGCGACCCGGCCCTGGGCCCCTTGCTGGCGGCCGCGGCCGACGAGCCCGCCCTCGCCGCCGTGGTCGACGCGGGCGATCCGGCGTTCATCCCGCCGGGTGACATGCCGGCCCGCCTCGCCGCCGCCTGCGCCCGCACCGGGCAGCCCCCGCCCACGACACCCGCCGCGGTCGTGCGGTGCGTGCTGGACAGCCTGGCGCTGGCGCACCGCCGGGCGGTGCGCGAGGCGGCCGACCTGTCGGGCCGGCAGGTCGACGTCGTGCACGTCGTCGGCGGGGGCGCGCGCAACGCGCTGCTGTGCCGGCTCACCGCCGACGCCTGCGGGCTGCCCGTGGTGGCCGGGCCGGTCGAGGCGGCCGCCTGCGGGAACGCCCTGGTGCAGGCGCGGGCGCTCGGGGTGGTGAGCGGTGGGCTGGCGGAGCTGCGCGCCCTGGTGCGGGCCTCGACCGGGTTGGCGCGGTACGAGCCGGGCGGGGGTACCGGGGACTGGCGGGCGGCGGAGGAACGGTTGTTCCCCGGCTGAGCGGTGGTCCCCCGGTGTGGTCCGGTTCGACTGCGGGGAACTCGACGGCGGGGCCCGACGGCGGACGTCGCGGGCTCCCCCGTCAGCCGGTTCAGGCGCTCGACCCCAGGTGCCGCTCCAGCACCCCGGCCTCCGCGCGCAACCGCTCCGCCACGTCGTCGCGGCCCAGCCGCTCGTACTCCGCCGCCGCCACCGAGCGCTCCCGCGCCTCTTCCTCCACGATCGACCGCACGTCCGCCTCGGTGAGCTGCCGGCGCTCCGCCTCCGCCGCGCCGAGCCCGGCCACCGCGCCCGCGATGTGCTCGCCGCCCGCCGCGGGCCCCGCCGGGGCCTCGACGGGCACGGCCTCGGCGTTGTCGATCGCCGACAGGGCGGAGCGGAGCGCGGCGATCGCCACGCGGTCCCGTTCCTTGAGGGCCGATTTCAGGGCTTCGCCGAGCGTGGCGCGCATGTGCGGGGGTCCAATCCGGTGGGGCGGTGGGACTTCGGGGGCTACCGGCGGTTGTACGCTACCGGGGTGCCGCGGGTTGCCGATCACGATCAGCGTCGGGCCCAGGTCGCGCGGGCGTTCCAGCGGCTGCTCGCCGCGGAGGGGTTCGCCGCCGTCTCGTTCTCGCGGGTGGCGGCCGAGGCAGGGGTCTCGGTCGGGCTCATCCAGCACTACTTCACCGGCAAGGACGCGCTGCTCCGCTTCGCCTACGAGGACGCCGCGGACAGGCTGGGCGAACGGGTCCGCGTCCGCGTCCGGGACGGCGCGGCGGCCGGTCTCCCGGTCGCGCGGGTGCTGCTGGACACCCTGGTCGAACTGCTGCCGCTCGACGCGGAGCGGGACGTCGAGTACCGCGTCCGGCAGGGGCTCCAGGTGCAGGCGCTGCACCACCCCGAGCTGGCGGAGGTCGCGCGCAAGGCGGGCCGCGACATCCTCGGCTACGTCACGGCGGTGGTCGAGGACGGCGTGGCGCGCGGCGAGGTGGAGGCCGGGGTGGACGCGGTGCCGGCGGCCCGCATGATCCTGGCGACCGTGCAGGGCCTGGCCGACCAGGTGGTCCTGTCGGGCGCGGGCTCGTTCCCGGTCCGGGAGGTGCTGGGTCGGGCCGTCGCCGCGGTGTTCACCGGGCGGCGCGGTTCGGTCGATCGCTGACACCCCCTCTCGGCACGGCGCGGGCGGAAACCCCCGAGACAGGGGCGATCCCGTGCGGCTACCGTAGCAATATGACCATATTGCCACCTCCGCCGGGGCACCCGTGACGGCCCGGCACGCCACCGTGCGGCTCGGCGCGGGCGTCGTCCGCGGCCGGCGGCTCGACGGGCACCTCTCGTTCCGGGGCATCCCCTACGCCGCGGCCCCGGTCGGGGACCGGCGGTGGCGCCCGCCCGCACCGGTCGAGCCGTGGTCCGGCGTCCGGGACGCCACCGAACCCGGGAACCCCCCGCCGCAGGCGGCCCAGGCGTTCGACGGCACCGCCTCCCTCGACGAGGACTGCCTGACGCTGGACGTCACCGCGCCGGAGACGCCGGGGACGCCGACGACCCCCGGGACCGGGCGCCCGGTGGTGGTCTGGCTGCACGGCGGCGGCGGGACGAGCGGGAACGCCTCCACCCACGACCGCCACCGGCTCGCCGTCACCGGGGACGTGGTCGTCGTGGCGCCGAACGCCCGGCTCGGCGTGCTGGGCTGCTTCGGCTACCCGGGCCTGGCCGGCAGCGGCTCCTTCGGCCTGCTGGACCAGCAGGCGGCGCTGCGCTGGGTGCGGCGGGAGATCGGGCGGTTCGGCGGCGACCCGGCGAACGTGACCCTGGTCGGGTCGTCGTACGGGGCGCTCCTGGTCGCCGCGCACCTGGTGTCGCCCGGGTCGGCCGGGCTGTTCCACCGGGCGGTGCTCCAGAGCCCGTTCGGGGTGCTGGGCCCGACGCCGGCGCACACCCTGATCCCCGGTGTGCCGGCGCTCCCGACCCGGTGGACCCCGTCGGCGGAGCTGGAGCGGCTCGGCGTCGCCACCGCCGTCGAGCACGGCTGGGTCGAGCGGGGCGGCGACCCGGCGACGGCGCTCGCGCGGCTGCGCCGGGTGCCGGTGGCGGACCTGCTCCCGGCCTCCGCCGCCTTCACCCGACCGGCCTTCGGCGGCCCGGCGCTGCCCGAGTCGCCCGCGACGGCCCTGCCCGGCGGCCGCTTCCACCGGGTGCCGGTGGTGGTGGGCACCACGAGCGACGAGGCGCGGTTCTACGTCAGCCTCTTCGCGGACCTGGCCGGCGACCCGGTCACCGCCGGGGACCTCCCGCGGCTGCTGGCCGAGGCGTTCGGCGACGCGGCGGACGAGGTCGCCGCGCGCTACCCGCTCGACCGCTTCCCGACCCCCGGCCTCGCCTGGGCGCGGATCTGCACCGACCGGGCCTGGGCGCGGCCGGCCTGGGACCTGGGCCGCGCCCTCGCGGAGCACACCGACACCTGGTTCTACGAGTTCGCCGACCCGGACGCGCCGCCGCCCGTGCCCGTGCCGGGGTTCCCGGCCGGGGCCCAGCACGCCGCCGAGCTGGCCTACCAGTTCGACCTGCCCGGCGGACCGCCCCTGTCGCCGGCGCAGCGGGAGCTGGGCGACCGGGTGAACCGGTACTGGGCGGCCTTCGCCGCCCGCGGCGAACCCAGCGGCGGCGAACCCAGCGGCGGCGAACCCAGCGGCGGCGAACCCAGCGGCGGCGAACCCAGCGGCGACGGCCTGCCCGCCTGGCCCCGCTTCGAGCACGTCCAGTCCCTGGCGCCCGACCGGATCGGCGGCACCGACTACGCGGCGGGCCACCACCTGGACTTCTGGGCGCGGATGCCCTGACCCCGGTAAATCGGGTCGCCCCGGTGCGGCGTCCCCCGTAGGTTCGCCCGGCGGGGGGCACGAGCCCGCCGCCGGACCCGGGGGGATTCAGCGGTGCGCGAGGGGACGACGATGCGGGTCGACCCGTCGAACGCCGAGCAGCTGCGCGCCTGGGACGGTGACCAGGGCGCGTACTGGGCGGCCCGCGCCGAGCGCTTCGACGAGGGCGTCGCCGGCTACCAGGACCGGCTCCTGACCGCGGCGGCGATCGAGCCGGGCTCGACCGTCCTGACGGACGGCCTGGACGAGGCCGACCGGGCGCGCGCCGTGGCCGACCTGCGGGCGGACATGGCCGACCACCTGACCGACCGGGGGTGCGGTACGGCTCGGCGGCGTGGCTGATCCAGGCGCGCCGGCCCTGAGCCGGGAGCCGGTCGCCCGGGGACGAGCGGGAGGGTCATCGCCGGCTACCGGACACCCGGTGGTCGAGGTCCCGCAACGCCGCGGCAACCGGTCGGCCACCCCGCCCGCCCAGCACGTGGGCGCCGCACGCCCCGGGACGCGGTCGCGACTACCTTGCTCGTGCCCACGTGGGAGGCCGCAGGAGGGAACCGCCGATGACCCCGACCCCGACCCCGGACCGGGACGTGGTGCCGCTGCGCACGGCGACCCGGGCGTGGTTCCTGATCTCGCTCCAGACCTTCGGCGGGCCGGCGGGCCAGATCGCGGTCATGCAGCGGACGCTGGTGGAGGAGAGGCGCTGGATCGGCAGGCAGCGCTTCCTGCACGCGCTGAACTACTGCATGGTGCTGCCCGGCCCGGAGGCCCAGCAGCTGGCGATCTACGTGGGGTGGCTGCTGAACGGCCGTCGCGGCGGCCTGATCGCGGGGACCCTGTTCGTGCTGCCCGGCGTGCTGGCCCTGCTCGCGCTGTCGGCGGTCTACGTGGCCTTCGGCGACACCACCGCCGTGCTCGCGGTGCTGGCGGGGCTCGCCCCGGCGGTGGTCGCGATCGTCGCCCAGGCCGTCGTGCGCGTCGGCCGGACCGCGCTGGGCCACCCCGCACTGGTCGCGATCGCCGTCACCGGGTTCGCCGCGCTCGCGCTGTTCGCGGTCCCGTTCCCGGTCGTCGTCGCGGCGGCCGCCGGCGCGGGCTGGGCGCTGGGCCGGTTCGTCCCGGCCACCGCCCGTGCCCGGGGGCACGACGCCGCGGACGACGGCCCCGCGCCGCTGATCCCCGACGACGTCCCGCACCAGGAGACCTCCTCGGCCCGCCGCGGCCTGACCGTGCTCGGCGTCGGCCTGCTCGCCTGGGCCGCCCCGGTGGTCGCGGTCGCGGTGCTCACCGGGACGGGCAGCACGCTCACCCACCAGGGGCTCTTCTTCTCCGGCACCGCCGTGGTGACCTTCGGCGGCGCCTACGCCGTGCTCGCCTTCGTCGCCCAGCGCGCGGTCGAGGTCTACGGCTGGCTCTCCGCGCGGGACATGGTGCGCGGCCTGGCGCTGGCCGAGTCCACGCCCGGCCCGCTGATCATGGTGGTGCAGTTCGTGGCGTTCCTGGGGGCTTACCACCACCCCGGCGAGCTGGACCCGTGGGTCGCCGGGGTGGTGGGCGCGCTGCTGACGACCTGGGTCACCTTCGTGCCCTGCTTCCTGTTCGTGCTGCTCGGCGCGCCCCACGTGGAACGCCTGCGGCACAACCGCTTCCTCTCCGCCGCGCTGACCGGCATCACCGCCGCCGTGGTCGGGGTGATCGCCAACCTCGCCCTGTACTTCGCCGTGCACACCCTCTTCGCCGACGGCCGGGTCCACCGGTTCGGGCCGCTGCGCCCGGACCTGCCCGAGCTCGCGAGCTTCCGCCCCGTGGCCGCCGCGATCACCGGGATCGCCCTGGTGCTGGTCTTCGCGCTCCGCTGGCCGATGTCGCGGGTGCTGCTCACCTGCGCCGGTCTCGGGGTGGTCGCCGCGCTGCTCGGCCTGCCCGTCGCCTGACCCCGCCGGCAGCCCGCCAAGAGGTGGCTGTTGCAGGTCAGGTGCTGTTGCGGCGTCGTCGCACCGGTACCCGGGCACGTACAGTGCCACGGTTCGCCACCGACGGGAGACCGCCGTGCCGACCGTGCTCGCCCACCGCGCGTACCGCCGGTTGTTCACCGCGCAGGCGATCGCCCTGGTGGGCACCGGCCTGGCCACCGTGGCGCTCGCCCTGCTCGCCCACGACCTCGCCGGGCCCGACGCCGGGACCGTCCTGGGCACCGCGCTGGCGATCAAGATGGTGGCCTACGTGGGAGTCGCGCCCCTCGCGGGCGCGCTGGCCGCCCGGCTGCCGCGCACCCCCTGCTGGTCGGCCTCGACCTGGTCCGCGCCGACCTCGCGCTGGGCCTGCCCTGGGTCGACCGGGTGTGGCAGGTCTACGCGCTGGTGTTCCTGCTCCAGGCGGCGTCGGCGGCGTTCACCCCGGTCTTCCGGGCGGTGATCCCGGAACTCCTGCCCGACGAGCGCGACCACACCCGCGCCCTGAGCCTGTCGCGCCTGGCCTACGACCTGGAGAGCCTGCTCGGCCCGCTGCTCGCCGCCGCAGCGCTCACCACGGTCTCGGCTCGCTGACCGCCGCCCTGGCGCCGCCCCGGGTCCTGGCGCACCACCCCGGCCGCACCGTGGTGCTGCGCGCCTGCGCCGGCCTGACCGCCGTGCCGGCGCTCTCCGTGCCGGTCACCGCCCTGCTCGACGCCGCCCGGTGGCCCGCGCTGCTGGTGCTGTGGGCCCTGCTCGGCGCGGGCTGCTCGCTCGTCCTCACCCCGGCGGCCGCCTGCTGCGCCGCTCCGCCCGCCCCGCCCACCTGCCCGCGGTGTTCGCCGCGGACTTCTCGCTCTCGCACGCGTGCCGGCTGCTGTGCTACCCGCTCGCGGGGGTGCTGGCCACCGCCACCACCACGCCGGTCACCCTCGGCGGGCGGCGGCGCCACACCCACGCCTACCGGATCGACGAATTCCACACCCGCTGGCCCACGACCGCCTGACCGCGACCGGGCCACCGCGCAGGCCGGACCGTGCTCAGGCCAGGCCGCGCTCAGGCCGGCACGGCCTCCGCCGGGCTCGCCACGACCGCGTCGACCGGGACCGGGAGGGTGAACCGCAGCCGGGCGCCCGGCGAGTGGTCGGTGTCCAGGGCGATCGCGCCGCCGTGGTGCTCGACGATCTTCTTGCAGATGGCCAGCCCGATGCCGGTGCCGGTGTAGGCGTCGCGGGCGTGCAGGCGCTGGAAGATGACGAACACCTTCTCGGCGAACTCGACCGGGATGCCGATGCCGTTGTCGGTCACGGCCAGCTCCCAGACCGCCGTCCCGTCGGGGTGCGCGCCCGCCTCGCAGCTGATCCGGATCACCGGCGGGCGGTCGGGGTCGCGGAACTTGATCGCGTTGCCGACGAGGTTCTGCCACAGCATGGTCAGCAGGGTGGGGTCGGCGACGACGTCCGGGAGGCGCTCGGGCCGCTCGACGCGGGCGCCGCTCTCCTCGATCGCGGTGGCCAGGTTGTCCAGCGCCCGGTCGAGGCCGCGGTCCAGGGAGACCCTGGTCTGGTTGCTGTTGAGCCTGCCGACGCGGGAGAAGGTCAGCAGGTCGTTGATCAGCACCTGCATCCGCTTGGCCCCGTCCACCGCGAAGTCGATGTACTGCACGCCGCGGTCGTCGAGCACGGCGCGGTAGCGCTTCTCCAGCAGCTGGCAGAACGAGGCGACCTTGCGCAGCGGTTCCTGGAGGTCGTGGGAGGCCACGTAGGCGAACTGCTCCAGCTCCGCGTTGGACCGGCGCAGCTCCTCCGCCCGCGCGTCCAGGGCGGCGGCCTGCTCGGCCAGGCGCTCCTGCCTGGCGCGCGCGGCCTCCAGCGCCTCGACGATGCGCCCGCGCATGTCCTCCACGTCCTCGGCGACCGAACGCAGGTCCGCCGGTCCGTGGGGCACGATGCGCAGGTCGAACTCGCCGCGGGCGACGCGGCGGGAGGTCGTGCGCAGCTCGTCCAGCGGCCCGACCACCATCGTGCGCACCACCAGGGCGAGCGCGGCGGCGGTCAGCAGCAGGCCGGCGACCACGGTGCCGAAGACCCAGTTGCGCACCGAACGGGCGCGCAGCAGTTCCCCCCGCCCCTCCCCCTGGGCCTCCAGCAGGTCCTCGTTCTGGGTCTCGAACAGCCCGCGCAGGCGGTCGAAGGCGACCTTGCCCCGCTCGGCGAGCTCGACGTCGACCCGGCTCGGCGTCCCCGGCGACACGCCGGCCACCAGCGGGTCGGCGTAGTCGCGGCGCCAGGTGCGCGCCGCCTCCTCGATCGACGCCACGTCCGCCAGCAGCCGCTCGCGACCGGGCAGCAGCTCCCGCAACCGGGCGACGGCCTGCCGCTCGACCTCCACGCCCTCGGTGTAGGGGGCGAGGAACTGCGGTTCGGCGGTGACGGCGTAGCCGCGCGCGCCGTTCTCCTGGTCCACCAGGGCGTTCTGCAACCGGTACGCCTCGGCGCGCGCCGGCAGGACGCCCTGGAGCTGCTGGTCCGACACCCGGGCGGTGTGCCGCAGCACCTCCGCGCCCACCACCGCGCCGACCAGCACCAGCAGGCACATCACCGCGAGCAGCAGGAAGAACCACGCCTGGACCGTCAGGCCGTGCCCCCGGGCCCGCCCGTCGACGACCGGGGAGGGCGCCTGGCGGGGCACCTCTGGGGAAGACCCCTTGGGGGAGGACACCGCACCCACCTCTCCGGACAGGTCCCGGCGTCGAGCCCGTGACCGTGGTCGACCGCAGCGAAGGATAGACAGCGCGCGCCCGGCCGACGCGGGGCACCCGCCCCGGCCTGGACGCGGCCCACGGCGCGGCCCGGTCGTGCCGGCCGGGCACCCTCGCGACCGATCCCCACTCCCCCGGAACCACACCGCCGGTTCCCAGCAGCCCAAACCGAAACTTTCGACGTTGGGTGGCGTAGTACCGATACGCTCCGCACCGACCTTCGGTGCCCGTCAGACGGCGGCAACAACCCCCGCCGAACAAGCCGGAGCAGGGAAAGTTTGCTCCTTTTGGCGCACCGCGAGGCACCGGAAGGTCATTGACGCGACACCTCGGATGCACCTATCGTTTGCGGGGAGTTCCCGAAAGTTTACCCACAGGTTCGAAAGTTTCGGCGACCGTCCTGCAGACCCCCGCCAAGAAGCGGGCGGTGCCCGGCCGATCCCGCACCGGCTCAGGAGGACGTACGAGATGCCACAACTCGTCCTGTTCGCGATCGACATCTGCGCGGTGGTGTTGCTCGTCTTCGGGCTTTACTTCCCGCGACACCGCCGGCGCGACCTGGTCGTCGCCTACCTGGGCGTCAACATCGGCGTCCTGGCGGTGGCGAGCGCGCTGAGCACCAGCAACGTCGGGGCCGGGCTCGGCCTGGGGATGGCGCTGTTCGGCGTGCTGTCCATCATCCGCCTGCGCTCGACGGAGCTCGACCAGCACGAGGTCGCGTACTACTTCTCCGCCCTCGCCCTGGGCCTGCTCGGCGCGCTGAGCACCTCCTCGGCGTGGCTCAACGGCGGTCTGATGGCGCTGATCCTGCTGACCATGTTCCTGGGCGACCACCGGCGGCTGTTCCGGCACTACCGGCACCAGATCCTGGTGCTGGACTCGGCCATCACCGACCACGTCGTGCTGATCGCCCACCTGGAGCAGCTGCTCAACGGCCGGGTGCACACCGCCACCATCCAGCGGATCGACCTGGTGAACGAGACCACGATCGTCGACGTCCGCTACGCGCTGACCGCTCGCGGGCCGGCCACCGCGTCCGGCTCGCCCGCACGTTCCGGAGCACACCGATGACCACGATCGCCATCACGCCGGTCCTGGCGCGGATCGCCCCGGTCAGCCTCGCCGAGCTGATCGAGCGCGCCGCGCTCCAGACCAGGGTGGACCGCAAGTACCTCGTCCCGACCGAGGCGCTGCCGCGCCTGCTGGAGCAGCTCAGGCCGTCCGCCCGGGTGCTGGACATCGACGGCGAGCGCACCTTCCGCTACGAGTCGGTGTACTTCGACACCCCCGGGCTGGACAGCTACCACTGCGCGGCCTACCGCAGGCGCAGGCGGTTCAAGGTGCGCACCCGCACCTACCTCGACTCCGGCCAGTGCTGGCTGGAGGTCAAGATCAGCGGGGCGCGGGGCAACATCACCAAGCACCGGCTGCCCTACCACGTCCGGGACTGCGGCACCGTGCGGCCGGGGCGCGACTTCGTCGACGAGGCGCTCGGCCGCGAGTCGCTGGGTCCCGGCGCGGACAGCGCCCTGGACCCGGTGCTGGTGACCGACTACCACCGCACCACCCTGCTGCTGCCCGCCACCAACAGCCGGGTCACCGTCGACACCGCGCTGATCTGGCGCGCCTCGGACTCGGTGCTGCGGCTGCCCGGCGTCGCCGTGGTCGAGACCAAGAGCACCTCGGCCGCCACCCCGGTCGACCGCCTGCTGTGGCAGGAGGGCCTGAGGCCCGCCCGCATCTCCAAGTACGCCACCGGTCTGGCCGCGCTGCGGCTGGACCTGCCCGACGCGCCGTGGCGGCGGACGCTGCGCCGCCACTTCCGCGCCGCCGCCCCGGCCCGCCGCGGCACCGCGTCGCCCCTGGTCTCGGCGACGTCCCACTCCCCCCGAACCGAGCAGGAGGCATCGTGCGCTTGACCCCACGCGGCAGCGGCGCCGCGTCGACACCCCGCACCAAGGGCATCGCGGTCGCCGCCGCGCTCATCGCCGGACTCCTCCTGCCGTTACCGCTGGCGGCCGGCGCCGAACCCGGACCCGGATCGGCCGACCCCGCCGCGAGCGCCCCGGCTGCCGACACCTCCGCTGCCGACACCTCCGCGGCCGACACCTCGGCAGCCGACGCCGTCACCGCGGCCGCCTCGGCGGAGAGCCTCGTCGGCGACATCACCTTCTCCGTGCCCAGCGGCACCTTCCAGGGACAGGTGTCGGTGTCCCTGGGCACCACCGTCAGCGGGGCCCAGATCCGCTACACCACCAACGGGCAGCTGCCCACCGCGCAGTCACCGCTCTACCCCGGCACGCCGCTCCGGTTCACCGCCACCACCCAGCTGCGGGCGCAGGCGTTCGTCGGCCAGGCGGCCTCCGGCGCGCCCGGGACGGCCATGTACGTCGCCCGCGAGGCCACCGCGACCACCGCCCACGACCTGCCGGTGGTCCTGATCGACTCCTACGGCGCGGGCAAGCCCGCCCGGGAGGACTTCCACGCCGCCACCATGATCTTCCAGCCGACCGCCGGCGGGACGACGTCCCTGGCCGCGGCCCCGGCGGTGGCCACCCGCTCCGGGTTCCGGCTGCGCGGGCAGTCGTCGTCCTCGTTCGAGAAGGCGCCTTACCGCATCGAGTTCTGGGACAACGACGACGACGACGCCGACTACCCGGTGCTGGGGATGCCCGCCGACTCCGACTGGGTGCTGCGCGGGCCGTTCCCGGACAAGTCGCTGATCCGCGAGGCCCTCGTCTACGACCTCGGTCGGGAGATGGGCCTCCAGGTGCCGCGGTACTCGTTCGCGGAGTTCTACCTCAACACCGACAGCACCGGCGTGGGCGCCAACGACTACATGGGCGTCTACATGATCGTCGAGACGATCAAGAACAACAAGGCGCGGCTCAACCTCAAGCAGCTGGACGAGGACGACCTCACCCTGCCCAAGATCACCGGCGGGTACATCTGGAAGTTCGAGTGGATGGCCGCCGAGGAGCCGACGCTGCCGTGCACCGGTCCCGCGGCGACCTGCTGGAACTACCTGGAGGTGGTCGACCCCGACCCGTTGCAGCCCGCCCAGCGCGAGTGGCTGCGAGGTCACCTCCAGGAGTTCCACGACGTGCTGCGGGCGCCGAACTTCGCCGACCCGAACACCGGCTACCGCAAGTACATCGACGTCGGTTCCTTCATCAACCACATGATCGTCAACGAGTTGAGCCGGAACATGGACGCCTACCTGCGCAGCACCTACTTCCACAAGGACCGCGACGGCAAGATCTTCGCCGGTCCGCTGTGGGACTTCGACCTCACCTTCGGCGTGGGCGGGTTCTTCCAGAACGACCAGGTCGCGGGGTGGCAGTACCAGCAGACCAGGCAGCCGCAGGCCAACGACTGGTTCACCCAGCTCCTGCGGGACCCGGCCTTCGTCAACGAGCTGAAGGCGCGCTGGCAGTCGCTGCGCCGCGGGCCGCTGTCCGACGCCTCCCTCCAGACCAGGGTCGACGGCCTCTCCAGGCCGCTGACCAACGCCGCGCAGCGCAACTTCCAGCGCTGGCCGAACCTCTCCACGCGGATGATCGGCTTCTTCAACACGCCGACCGCGCCCACCTGGCAGGGCCAGGTGCAGGCCATGCGGGACTGGATGCTGCGCCGGGCCGCGTGGCTGGACTCGACGGCCGGGTGGGGCGGGACCACGACGACGACACCCACCACCACGACCACGACCGGCACGACGACGACCACGACCACGACCACGACGACCACCACCACCACGACCACCACGCCGCCGTTGCCGTCCGGGTGCAGCGCGACGTACGCGGTCACCAACCAGTGGCCCGGCGGGTTCCAGGGCGAGGTCCGGGTCACCGCAGGCACCTCGGCGCTGACCAACTGGACCGTGTCCTGGACGTTCACCAACGGCGGCGCGATCAGCCAGGCGTGGAACGCCACCGTCACCAGCCAGGGGACGACGGTCACCGCCCGCAACGCCTCCCACAACGGCTCGGTCCCGGCGGGCGGCAGCACCACCTTCGGGTTCCTCGGCACGGCCACCGGGGCGCCCGGCGCCTCGGCGCTCACCTGCACGACCGGCTGACAACCGGCTGACGACCGGTCGCGGGCCCGGCACCTCGCGGTGCCGGGCC
>NZ_JBHSQO010000017.1:44361-166366 GCF_042658445.1 Saccharothrix lopnurensis
CTCGTTCTACGTCTCGGCGATGACGGTGGGGCTGGCCTCGCTGTTCGCGCTGCCGCTGGCCTACATCACCACCCGCTTCGAGTTTCGCGGCGCGCTGATCATCCAGACGCTGTGCCGGGCCCGCGACCGGTCCTCACCAGCCGGAGTTGCCGGCCCCGCGCTGGACGGTGAAGGTGTTGCCCACGTTGACCAGCGCCTGGCTGCCGGCGCCCCGGACCCCGGACACCACGACGTCGTCGAACCGCCCGGTGCCGGTGACCTGGTCGAAGTGCATCCCGTTGGAGTTGGCGTTGGTCACGGTCCCGGCGCCGTCGTCGAAGCTGTCGGTCGCCCCGCCGGTCCCGTTGATCCGCACGTTGCCCACGGTCAGGTCGCCGATCGCCCGCTGCCAGCTCAGCAGCAGCCCGTGGTAGGAGCTGTCGTCGACCTGGAGGTCCCGCAGCACGACCGCGCCGGTGATGTCGGCGCGCTCGGCGAACAACCAGACCGCGCCCGTGTGGGTGTGCCAGTCCCAGTGGCGCGAACCGGTGCGGGTGAGGGTGTTGCGCTGGATCGCGGTGGTGCCGCCGAAGGGCTTGGACGCGTGCCAGGTGGACACCATGACGCCGCTGCCGTTGAACACGGTGTCGGAGATCAGGTTGTCCTCGGCGCGGTTGTCGGTGCCGCCGTAGATCGCCACGCCGTTGGCGAGGACCGGCAGCGCCACCGTGTTGAACGCGAACACGCTCCGGCTGACCGTGCCCGCGGACTCCCACGACCACATCGCCAGCGCGTCGTCGCCGGTGTTGCGGAAGCTGCTCTGCTCGACGCGCACGTTGGCGGTCTCGCCGTTGACGTTGACCCCGTCGGCCATGGTGTTCCGGATCCGCGCGCCGACCACGTGCAGGCCGTTGGCGGCCTTGACCCACAGGCCCACCTTGGCGTGGTTGGTGGCCACGTTGAACACCAGCGAGCCGGTGCCGAACTCGCCCTCGACGAACGCGTCGGAGTTCGGCGCGCCGTCCGGGTCGCGGGTGGTCACGTCGCCGTCGAAGGTGAGGTCCGCCAGCTGCGCGTCGCCGCCGTTGACGTAGAACCCGCCACGCCGGTTCGAGCCCTGGAGCACGGTGTGCCAGGGACCCGCGCCACGCAGGTCGACGCCGCTGAAGGTGATCAGGCCGGGGACGGAGAACGTGCCCGCCGGGATCCACACGCCCCGGGTGGCCGTGCCCCGCGCGGCGGAGACGGCGGCGCGGAGGGCGGCGGTGTCGTCCACGCCGTCGTTCGGCCGGGCCCCGTGGGCGGTGACGTCGACGTAGCCGGCGGGCGCGGTGAACGCCGGGTCCACCAGTTCGGTGTCGATCAGGTCCACGGTGATGTACGGGGTCGCGTCGGTGTCCTTGGCGAACCTCAGCACGGTGCCGGCCGGGTAGGTGCGCGGCAGCAGGGCCCGCGCGTCGTCGAAGTAGCGGTGCGGGCGTTCGCCGCCGGGCGCGCCGGCGAACGGGTAGGGGCCGTACATCCAGCTGTACTTCGAGGTCAGCGCCAGGTCGCGGACCTTGGCGCCGTCGGCGTAGACGGCCAGCGGCGCGGTCGTGCCGGTGCCCGCGGCGCTGTCCGGGAGGCCCGCGCGGACGGTGACGGCGTTGGCGGGCGCGGTCAGGGTGATCTCGACGTGCCTACCGGTGCCGGTGAGCTTCACCGCGGCGCGGCCCGACGCCTCGGCGGCCTCGGTGGTGTAGGCGCGGCCGGAGATCCGGGTGCCGTTGCCGGCGCCGGCCTCGGCCTCGTGGGTGGTGTACGGGACCGTCGCGCCGCGCTGCGCCAGGCCCCGGGTGTTGGTGACGGTGACGTGGTCGAGCTGCACGCCGCCGGTGTCGCCGGCGACGACCCGGTAGCCGATCAGGTTCAGGCCGGTGCGCAGGGCCAGCTGGTGGGTGGTGGTCTGCCAGCCGCCGCCCGCGGGCAGCGACAGCTGCCGCTGCCTGATCCCGTTGGCGTACAGGGTGATCGTGCGCGCGGAGGAGGCGGGGTTGGTGTAGCGCAGGGTCACCGTCGCGGTGCCCGCCCCGGCCTGGTTGACCGTGCGGGTGACGAGCGCGCCGACGCCCGGGAGGACGACCGACCCGGCGCCCGTGGCCCCGGCCGGGGAGGTGGTGGTGGTCGCGCCGCCCGCGGTGAAGGCGGTCTCCAGCTCGTAGGAGCCGGCGGGACCCGGCTGGCCCGGGGTCGTGGTGGTGGTCGGGGCGGTGGTGAGCCTGACGTGGTCGAGGTTGACGTTGCCGCTGTCGCTGTCGCCGTAGGCCACCGCGACGGTGTTGCTCCCGGCGGTGAGCGCGACGGAGGTCGTCACCTCGCCCCAGGTGCTCCAGGACGCCGTGGTGGGCAGCGACACCTGCCGCGCCGCGCCGTTGACGGTCAGCGTGAGGGTGCGGGTGGAGCCGGTGCCGTTGGCGTAGCGCAGGGTCAGGCTGTTCGGGCCGGCCGTCGCGGCGGTGGTGAACGTGGCCCTGGCGGTGCCCCGGTTGGCGTCGGTGAACCCACCGACATAACCGGTGCCGGTGCCGCCGGCGTGCTCGGTCTCCACCCGCGCCCCACCGGACAGGGTGGCCGACTCGGCTTCGAGGGTGCCGGTCGCGACCGGGGTCGGGTCGAGCGCGAGGTGGTCGAGGTTGACGTTGCCGCTGTCGCCGGAGCCGTAGGCCACCGCGATGGTGTTGCCGCCCGCGTTGAGCGCCACGGAGGCGGTCGCGGTGCCCCACGACGCCCACCCGGCCGTGGCGGGCAGGGGGAGTTGGCGGGCGCTGCCGTTGACGGTCAGCGTGAGGGTGCGCGTGGAGCCGGTGCCGTTGGCGTAGCGCAGGGTCAGGCTGTTCGGGCCGGCCGTCGCGGTGGTGGTGAAGGTGATCCTGGCGGTGCCCCGGTTGGCGTCGGTGAACCCACCGACGTAGCCGGAGCCGGTGCCGCCGGCGTGCTCGGTCTCCACCCGCGCCCCACCGGACAGGGCGGCCGACTCGGCTTCGAGGGTAACCGGGGCCGCCGGGGCGGCGGAGCTCCACAGCGTGATCAGACCCGCTGTCATGAGGACCGTGGCGAGCACCGCCAGGCCGGTCTTGGGCGTGCTTCTGCTCAACATCGTCGTCGTCTCTCCTCGCAGGGGTAACTTCGCAGGGGGAACTTCGCAGGGCGGGCCCGCCGTCGGGCCGGGGCTCATCCCTTGACCGCGCCCTCCAGCGCGCCGCCCCGCAGGAACAGGCGCTGGAACACCAGGAACAGGGCGACGGGGATGACCGTCGAGATGGCCAGCGCGGCGAGGAACACGTCCAGTTCCACGTAGCGCTGGAGCGCGGGCAGGCGCACGGACAGCGGCTGCACCGCCGGGTCGGGCAGCACCAGCAGCGGCCAGAGGAAGTCCTTCCAGCTGGCCACCACGGCGAAGACCGACACCACGCCGATGACCGGCCGCGACAGCGGCAGCACCACCGACCAGAACACCCGGAACGGGCCCGCGCCGTCCACGCGGGCCGCCTCGAACACCTCGCGCGGCAGGCTCGCGAAGAACCGCCGCACGAGCACGACGTTGAACGCGCTGGCCCCGGACGGCAGCCACACCGCCCAGAACGTGTTGATCATGCCGGTGTCGACCACGGTCAGGTACAGCGGCACGAGCAGCACGATCGAGGGCACGAACAGCGTGCCCAGCACCACGCCGGTGACCAGGCCGCCGTAGCGGGGGCGCAGCACCGCCAGCGCGTACCCGGCGGTGGTGGCCACGACCAGCTGCACCAGCCACGACCCGGCGGCCAGGGCCACGGTGTTGACGAAGTGCTCGTCGATCTCGACCCGGGTCCACGCGGTGGCGAGGTTGGTGAGGTCGAGGCCGTTCGGGAACACCGACAGCGGGGTGCGCAGCGTGTCCTGGGTGGGCGTGACCGCGGCCTTGGCCAGCCACAGCACCGGGCCGAGGCCTGTCAGCAGCAACCCGCCCAGCAGCAGCCCCTGCGCCCCGCGCAGGACGCGGCGCGTGGTGGGGGTGGCCCACTCCGAGGGCGAGACCAGGCCGCGGCTCACGAGGTGCTCCAGGACCGGGTCAGCCGGAAGTAGGCGACGGAGAACAGGGCGAGCGCGGCGGCGAGCACGACGCTCAACGCGGTGGCCGCGCCGTAGTCCCCGCCCAGGCTGTTGGCGAAGGCGTAGTCGTAGATGAGCAGCAGCAGCGTGGTGGTGGAGTCGGCCGGGCCGCCGCCGGTGAACAGGAACGGTTCCAGGAACACCTGCGCGGTGCCGATGACCTGGAGGATGAACGTGGTGATCAGCACGCCGCGCAGCCTGGGCAGCGTCACGTGCCACACCTTGCGCCAGATGCCCGAGCCGTCGATCTCGGCGGCCTCGTACAGGTCGGTGGGCACCCCCGCCAGGGCCGCCAGGTAGATGATGACCGTGCCGCCCGCCGCCGCCCAGGTCGCCTCCAGCACCAGCGCGGGCATGGCCGAGCCGGGGTCCTGCAACCACTGCCACGGCCCGAGGCCGACCCAGCCCAGGACGGTGTTGAACACCCCGGTCGGGCTCGCGTCGTAGAAGAACTTCCACAGCAGCACCGCCACCACCGGCGGCACCACCACCGGCAGGTACGCCAGCGCGCTGAACAGGCCCTTGCGCTCGCGGACCTCGCTGATCAGCACGGCCGCGACCAGCGGGACCGGGTAGCCGAACAGCAGCGCCAGCAGGGCGAACCACAGGGTGTTCTCCAGCGCCGTCCACAGCAGCGGGTCCGCCAGCACGCGGGCGAAGTTGTCCAGGCCGACGAACTCGGCGGGGCCGACGAGGTTGGTCCGCTGGAAGCTCATCACCACCGACTGCACGATGGGGGCCCAGGAGAACACCCCGAAGACCACCAGCAGCGGCAGCAGGAACACCAGGGTGCTCAGGCCGCCCCGCCGGACCCAGCCGGCGGGGTTGCGGCGGCGGCGCGGCACGGGCCGGGGACCGCGCGGCGGCGTGCCGGCCGCCACCGCGCGGGTCGGGGACTGCACGGTCACGGCTCAGCCCCGGTCGATCCGGGCCTGGACCTCGGCGTCCGCCTCGGCCAGCAGGGTGGGGACGTCGCCGGCGGAGTCGGTCAGCAGGGCCTGCACGGTCCGGTCGAGGATCTTGTAGACGTCCTGCGTCGACCGGGTGGGCTCGGTCAGCAGCGGCTGGTCGAACATCTCCGCGGTGTAGGGCGCCATCTGCTCCAGCGGCACGTTCACGTACTCCCGGGTCCACTCCCGGGCCCGGTCGTAGGTGGCCCGGTCGAGCACCGGCAGGGCGGGCGCGCCGACCGGCTGGCCGGTCTCGGCGAGGGTCCTGGCGTCGGCGACCGCGGCCTCCCGGTCGGTCAGCTTGCCCATGTAGTAGAAGTCGATCCACTCCACCGCGGCGTCCCTGCCCCGGTCGCCGATCTTCGGGCTGACCACGGCCAGGGTGCCGCCGCCGAGCACGCCCGCGTCGGGGTCGTCCGCCAGCGGCAGCGCGGCCACGCCGTAGTCCTCGGGCTTGAGGCCGTTCTGGGTGACCAGGTTGCCGTAGTTGCCGCCGCCGGAGACGTACATGCCGATGCGGCCCGCGGCGAAGTCCTGGTTGATGCCCGCCCAGTCGTACAGGAAGTTCGCGCCCATGCTGTCGTCCTCCCAGCGCATGGCGCGCAGGGTGGTCAGCACCTCGGCCATCTCCGGGGTGTCGATGGTGGCCTCGGCCCGGTCGCCGTCGATCCGCTCGACGCGGCCGCCGAAGGCGTAGCCCAGGGTGGCGAGGACCCAACCGCCGGTGTTGCCGGAGGTCATCTGGGCGTAGCCGGCCTGGCCGGTGCGCTCGGAGATCAGCCTGGCCGCGGACCGCACCTCGGCCCACGTCGTCGGCGGCCGGTCGGGGTCGAGCCCGGCCTGGGTGAACAGGGTGCGGTTGTAGTGCAGCGCCTGCCCGTAGGCGGCGATCGGCACGGCCCACTGCTTCCCATCGGCGGCCTGACCCGCCTTGGCGACGTTCGGGTTGAGCGCACCCGCGTAGGGCAGCTCCCCGATCTGCTCGCTGACGTCGGCGACCTGCCCGCGCTCGATGAGGCCCCGGCCGTCGGTGAACGGCACGGTGAACACGTCCGGGATCGTGCCGCCGGCGAGTTGCGCGGTGAACGAGGCGGCGGTCCAGGTGTACTCCTGGCTCTCCACGTCGATGTCCGGGTGGGCGGCCTCGAACTGCTCGACGCGGGCGTTGAACGCGTCGACCGCGCCCTTCTCCAGCCCGGCGTCCAGGGCGACGCGGAGGCGGACCTTGCCGTCGGCCCCCACCTCGTCGTCGGGGGCGGAGCCGCAGGCGGACAGCGCGAGCGGCAGGACCAGGGCGACCGCGGCGGCCCTGGCGGACCGCGACGCGGCGGCGGTGAACTTCATCGTTCTGCTCCCGTGGTGGATCAGCGGCGCAGCCAGGCGGCGGCGTCGGCGGGCAGGTGGGTGGGCAGGTGGGTGGGCAGGTGGGTGGGCAGGTGGGTGGGCAGGTGGGTGGGCAGGTGGGTGGGCAGGTGGGTGGCGTTGGGGTCGGCGCTGGGGTCGGTGTCGAGGTCGGCGCTGGTGAGCAGCACCTCCCGGTGGTCGGGCAGCGGCACCGGTGCGGAGCCGAGGTTGACCACGCACACCACGTCGTCGCGGGTGAAGGCGATGACGTCCTCACCGTGGTCGAGCCAGGCGAAGTCCTCGCCGCGCAGCGCGGGTTCGGATTGGCGCAGGGCCAGGGCGGCGCGGTAGAGCGCGAGCACGGAACCGGGGTCCCGCTGCTGCGCCTCGACCGAGCGCTCACCCCACCCGGTGGCCGGTTGCGGCAGCCAGGTGGGTGCGCCCACCCCGGCCCGGCCCAGCTCGGCCTGGTCCTGGTCCCGGTCGTCCGGGCCGAACCCGAACGTGCGCCCCGAGCGGGTCCACGGCAGCGGCACGCGGCAGCCGTCGCGGCCCGGGTCCACCCCGCCGGAGCGGAAGTGCATCGGGTCCTGGAGCGCCTCCGGCGGCAGGTCCTCCACCTCGGGCAGGCCCAGCTCGTCGCCCTGGTAGACGTACAGCGCGCCGGGCAGCGCGGCGGTGAGCAGCGCCGCGGCGCGGGCCCGCCGCTCCCCCAGCGCGAGGTCGGTCGGCGTGCCGAACCGCTTGGCCGCGAAGCTGAACGCGCTGTCCTGCCTGCCGTACCGGGTGACCGGGCGGGTCACGTCGTGGTTGGACAGCACCCAGGTGGGCGGCGCGCCGACCGGGGCGTGGGCGTCCAGGGTGGACCGGATGGACTCGCGCAGCTCCTTGGCGTCCCACGAGCGGCCCATGAAGTCGAAGTTGAACGCCGAGTGCATCTCGTCCGGGCGCAGGTAGCGGGCGAAGCGCTGCCGGTCGTCCAGCCAGATCTCGCCGACCAGGACCCGCGGCTCGGCGTAGGAGTCGGCGACCGCGCGCCAGGCGCGGTAGATGTCGTGCAGCTCGTCGCGGTCGATGAACGGGTGCCCGCCGGCCTCGTAGGTCTCCGGGACCTCGGGCAGCGCGGGGTCCTTGACCGGCATGGACGCCGAGTCGACCCGGATGCCCGCCACGCCGCGGTCGAACCAGAACCGCAGCACGTCCTCGTGCTCGCGCCGCACGTCCGGGTGGTTCCAGTTCAGGTCGGGCTGCTCGGGCGCGAACAGGTGCAGGTACCACTGCCCGTCCGGCACGCGCGTCCAGGTGCCGCCCGCGAAGCTCGACACCCAGTCCGTCGGCGGCAGCTCGCCGTGCTCGCCGCGGCCCTCGCGGAACCAGAACCGCTCCCGCTCCGGCGAGCCGGGCCCGGCGGCGAGCGCCGCCCGGAACCAGGCGTGCTCGCCGGAGACGTGGTTGGGCACCACGTCGACGATGGTGCGGATGCCCAGCCCGGCGGCCTCGGCGATCAGCTCCTCCGCGTCGGCCAGCGTGCCGAACGCCGGGTCGATGGCCCGGTAGTCGGCGACGTCGTAGCCGCCGTCGGCCAGCGGCGAGGCGTACCAGGGGGTGAACCAGATGGCGTCCACACCCAGGTCGCGCAGGTACGGCAGCCGGGTGCGCACCCCGTTCAGGTCGCCGGTCCCGTCGCCGTCGGAGTCGGCGAAGCTGCGCGGGTAGACCTGGTAGATCACCGCGTTCCGCCACCACTGCCCATCCGTCGCCGGATGACCCGTACTCACGATCCCACCCCTCGCTTCCGCATCGACGCGCGGCGAAGAGGCCGATCGTCGCTGATCAGATGTGGTTTAGCGCTATATCTGTGGTGTGGGACACTAGCCCGGTCGCCGCAGGTGTGTCAACGAGGGGGACGGCTCCGCCTCCTACGCTGGCCCACGAGGAGAGAGGGGAACGATCCGGTGCGGGTAACCCTGAAGGACATCGCCGAGGAAGCCGGCGTCAGCATCATGACCGTCTCCAACGTGATCAACGGCAGGCACGCCCGGGTCTCCGCCGACACCGTCGAGCGGGTGCGCCGCATCGTCACCGAGCGCGGCTACGTCCCCAGCGCGTCGGCCCGCAGCCTGGCCGCGCGCACCTCCCGGCTGATCGGCCTGCTGGTGCCCGCCGCGGACGAGGACAGCCTCGCCATCAGCCCGCACAACACCGCGATCTTCGGGCAGATCGAGCGCAGGCTGCGCCGGCGCGGCTACCACCTGCTGCTGCGCGGGATCTCCGACACCGCGGAGATCACCGAGGCCCTGCGGTCCTGGAGCCTCGACGGCGCGGTGCTGCTCGGCTTCCTGGACGAGGAGGTCGACCGCCTGGGCCCGGCCGTGGCGGGCCCGATCCCGCTGCTGACGATCGACAGCTACTCGACCAACCCGCTCACCACGGGCGTGCGCTCCGACGACTTCACCGGCGCCCGCCTGGCGGCGGCCCACCTGCTCGGCCTGGGGCACCGGCGGATCGTGTTCGCCGGGCCCAGGTTCACCGACGTGGGCGTGGTCCACGAGCGGTTCCTGGGCTTCCGCCGGGCTTTCGAGGACTTCGACCTGTCCGCCGAGGACAGTCCGGTCGAGACGGTCAACACCACGCACGAGGAGGGTGTCGCGCTCGGCCGGCGGCTGCTCGCCGACCACCCGACCGCGACCGCGGTGTTCGCCACGGCCGACATACTGGCGATCGGCCTCATCGAGGGGCTGGCCGACGCGGGGGTGCCCGTGCCGGCCCGGGTGTCCGTGGTGGGCTTCGACGACATCGACATCAGCGCCTACGTCACGCCCAAGCTCACCACGGTCGCGCAGGACCTCGTCGGGAAGGCCACCAGCGCCGTCGACCGGCTGCTGGACGTCGCCGGTGGCGGGCAGCGGCCCACCGCGCCCCTCGTGCTCGACGTGCACCTGGTGGAGCGGGGTTCGACGGCGCCGCCGGGCGGGGTCGGCTGAGGCGAGCCGGGCGCGGGGCGGGTCAGGCGCGGGGCGGGTCAGGCGGGGGTCCACCAGATCGCGGTGTCCGGCGGCAGGACCACGTGCGCCCCGTCGTGGTCCACGGGCGCGCTGGACAGCAGCAGCGCCCCCTCGACCTCGACCTTCGCCGGGTGCTCCCCCGCGTTGACCGCGCACCGGAACACCGCACCGCCGGCCCGGCGCTCGAAGGCCGGCACGGCGTCGTCCCCGGCCAGCCAGGTCAGGTCGTCCCCGCCGCCGAGGGCCGGGTGGGCGCGGCGCAGCGCCAGCGCCGCCCGGTACAGCTCCAGGGTCGAGCCGGGCACGCCGGACTGGGCGGCGACGGACAGGCCGGCCCACTCGTCCGGCTGCGGCAGCCAGCTCGGGCCGCCCGGCGGGCCGAAGCCGTAGGGCGGGCGGTCGCCGTGCCACGGCAGCGGCACCCGGCAGCCGTCGCGGTGGCCGTCCCGACCGCCGGTGCGCCGGAAGGCCGGGTCCTGGCGGCGGTCGTCGGGCAGGTCCGGCACCTCGGGCAGCCCCAGCTCCTCCCCCTGGTACAGGTAGGCCGAGCCGGGCAGGGCGAGCATCAGCAGGGTCGCGGCCCTGGCCCGGCGCAGCCCGGTCGCGCGGTCGGCGCACGGCGCGAGCCTGGTGGCGTGCCGGACCACGTCGTGGTTGGACAGCACCCAGGTCGCCGGCGCGCCGACCGCGCGCATCGCGGCCAGCGAGTCGTCGACCACGGCGCGCAGCGCGGCCGGGTCCCAGGCGCAGGTGAGGTAGTGGAAGTTGAACGCCTGGTGCAGTTCGTCGGGGCGGACGTAGCGGGCGGTGCGGGCCAGGGTCGGGCCCCACGCCTCCGCCACGCCGATCCGCCCGCCGGGGTAGGAGTCGAGCAGCCGCCGCCAGTCGCGGTAGACCTCGTGCACGCCGTCCTGGTCCCAGAACGGCGTGGCGGTCAGGTCGAGCAGCCGGGCCGACCGGCCGTGGTCGGGCAGGCCGGCCGCCTTGACCAGGCCGTGGGCCACGTCCACCCGGAACCCGTCCACCCCCCGGTCGAGCCAGAAGCGCAGGACCGAGCGGAACTCCCGGGCGACCTCGGGGTGTTCCCAGTCGAAGTCCGGTTGTCCCGGCGCGAACAGGTGCAGGTACCAGTCGCCCGGCGAGCCGTCCGGGTCCGTCGTCCGGGTCCAGGCGGGACCGCCGAACAGCGATCCCCAGTCGTTGGGCGGCCGGTCGCCGCGCGGGCCGAGGCCGGGCCGGAAGTGGTAGCGGTCGCGGAAGGGCGAGCCGGGTCCCTCGGCCAGGGCCCGCCGGAACCAGGCGTGCCGGTCGGAGGAGTGGTTGGGCACCAGGTCCACCACGACCCGCAGGCCCAGCGCGTGCGCCTCGTCGATCAGCGCCTCGGCGTCGGCCGACGTACCGAAGACCGGGTCGACGGCGCGGTAGTCGGCCACGTCGTAGCCCCCGTCGGCCTGGGGCCCGGCGTAGAACGGGGACAGCCACACCGCGTCGACCCCGAGGTCCCGCAGGTGGGGCAGGCGGGACCGCACCCCGGGCAGGTCGCCGACGCCGTCGCCGTTCGAGTCGGCGAAGCTGCGTGGGTAGACCTGGTAGACCACCGCGTCCCGCCACCACTGCCCGTCCGTCGCCATCCGCGCCCCTCAGTCAGGTTTAGCGCTAGACCTGCGGGGGTGACGGTAATCCGGTCGTCGGAGGGGTGTCAACGCCGGTGCCGCCACCGCTGCGCGCCGTCGTTGTTGCGGCGCCACAGGATCACGCGGGTGCCGGGGCCGGTGGCGCCCCCGGCGACATCGACACGCCAGGCGCGGACCGGTGCGGCGGCGCCCCGCGCAGCAGCAGGAACGCCACCCCGACCAGCAGGGCGCCGACCCCGTAGCCGAAGACGAGTGGGCCGAGGTGGCCGGTGTGGTCGCCCGCCGGTGGGGGCACCAGCACGGCGGAGAGCGCGACGAGCGCGCCCAGACCGGTCCACGCCCGGCGCGGGAGCCGGGTCGTGGCGAGGGGGATCACCGCCCACAGCAGGTACCAGGGCTGCACCACCGGGCCGAAGACGACGACCAGGCCCAGTGCCCCGCCCAGGGACGTGACCGCGTCGACCCGCCCGCGCAGCTGCCGGTGCAGCAGGACCCCGATCCCGCACACCACCAGCACCGAGCCGAGGACCCTGCCGACGCCGAGCGCCACCGGGGTGATCTGCGCGCCGAACACCGCGCCCGCTCCCCCGACCAGGAAACCGAACCAGTTCGTGGGCGCCAGCCAGCTCGCGACCCGGCCCGACGTGCCCAGCGCGCCCACCCAGCCGAACCCCAGCCCGGTCAGGGACGAGACCGCGGCGGACACCGCGGCGAACGCCACGACCATGCCGACGCCCGCGAGCAGGAAGTCCCCGAACCGGCCGCCGCGGCGGCGCGCGAGCGCGGTGCCGACCACGGCCAGGGCGACCAGCGCGGGCAGCTTCACCAGGGCGCCCAGGGCGATGAGCACCACGCCCAGCGCCAGGGGCCGCCACTCGACGCGCGCCTCCAGCGCCCGCAGCGCGATCGCCGTGCCGGCGAGCATGAGCCCCAGCATCAGGGCGTCGTTGTGGACACCGGCCACGAGGTGCCAGAGCACCAGCGGGTTGAGCACGCCGAGCCAGAGCGCCGCGCGCCGCGACGCGCCGGCGGCCGAGGCGAGGCGGAGGACCGCCCACACCACCGGCACCAGCCCCAGGAGCCCGATCAGGCGGTGCAGCAGGACGCCCGTCACCGGGTCACCCTCCGACACCCGGGCGACCAGCCGCTCCACCGCGCCGAACAGCGGGCCGTAGGGCGACGGCGTGTCGCGCCAGTGCGCCCCGACGCGCCCGACGACCTCCGAGGCCGCGCCCAGCCCCCGCGCGGGACCGACGACGTGGGGGTCCAGGCCGCGCGCGGCGATCTCCCCCTGCGCCAGGTAGCTGAACACGTCGGCGCTGAACAGGGGTGGGGCGACCAGCAGCGGGGCGCACCAGAGCACCAGCGTCCACACCAGCCCGCGCGCGGTCGGCGGGGTGGGACCGGTGAACACGGCGCGGCCGAGCAGCGCCCACGACAGCACCAGCAGGCCCGCGCCGGTGACCCCGGCGGCGAGCGACAGCGCGGCCGCGGTGGACGACGGTGACGCCGCCACCCCGGTCCAGGCGGCCGCGGTGAGCAGGAGGACGCCGCCGAAACCGGTCCAGCGCAGCCGGTCGTGCCCCGTGGCGCCGGTGGGCCCGGCCGGGCGGTCGGGTGGGCGGAGACCTGCGGCGGGCGCGGGGCGACCCACCGTCGAGAGCGACATCCGTCCTCCGGGCGGAGCGGTGCGCGGATCGGCCGGGGCGGGTGCGCACGGTGAACTGGTGACCGTGGGGATCCTGGTCGGCGGCGGGGTCATCACGGATCGCACTGCGGTCGCACGTCGTGTACGACCACAGGAGGACGCGGCGGCGTCGCGTCGCCCGGGGGATCGCGACCGGATCGGACGGATCAACCCCTTGGCGGTCGGGCGTGCGTCGCCCACGCCCCTCGACCTGTTCGCGGGAATTCCGGTGAGGGACTACCCGGCGGTCCCGGCCTGGCACGAGAGGCTGCTCGGCAGCGCGCCGACGTGCGTCGCGAGCGACACCGGGGTGGTGTGGGAGCCGGCCGAGCACCGCTCCCCGGCCGTCACACCGGGGCGGCCGCGCGCGGCCTCGGCCGCACTGTCCCAGAAGAACTGTCCTGTGTAGACTTTCCGAGCGCGGCGACAGGGTTTGCGCGCTCACGCGCGAGCCGGGCGCGTGGCGTCGCGCCCGGCTCGCGGTGCGGGGATCAGGCGGCCTGCGCCTGGTTGTGGAGGTTCTGGGCGTCCGTGCCGAAGTACGGGCCGAACATCCAGGTCGGGATGATGTTGATCTTGTAGCTGTTCACGGAGATGAGCGTGCCGGTGCCGGTCGCCTCGGAGAACGACCGGAACCAGGGACCGCCGCTGGCGCCGCCGGTCATGTCGCACGTCATGCCGAGGCCGTTGCTGAGGAAGGCGTTGAACGTCCTGCCGCCGCAGTAGATCAGCCTGGTGCCGTCGTACGGGGCGGCGGCGGGGTAGCCGAAGGCGTAGGCGTCGACCGCGCGCGGCTGGTTGAACGCGATGCCCTGCGACCCGACCACGTCGGTGAGCGACTGGCCGTTCAGCTGCCCGACGACGATGGCGCCGATGTCGTAGTTGATGTCCTCGGTCGCGTCCCACTGCGGGGTGGCCAGGGTGCGCCGGGCGTTCCACGTGCCGTAGGGGGCGTTGCCGTTGTTGTAGGCCGGGACGAACGCGACGTTGGTGTGGTACGCGCCGTCGAGCTTGACGCAGTGCCCGGCGGTGATGACGGTGCTCTTGTTGCCGCTGGTGACGGCGTTGCCGCTGCACGAGGCGTTGCGGCCCTGGTAGGTGAAGAACACGCGGCCCGCGGTGGTCACGACGGCGCCGCCGCCGGTCCACGGGCCGCCGCCGTGGGGGAAGGCCATCGGTGCGACGGAGGCCGGTTCGCCCGTGGGGATGGTGACGCGCAGGGCCGAGGCGTCCGCGGTGCGGATGTCGAGCGGGGCGGCGGCGCGCATGCGCTCCGGTGTCCAGTACGTCCCGGACGGGGCGGCTTGTACCGCGGGGACGCTGACCAGGCACAACGCTAGCGCACCGGCTAAGGTGATCAGTCGTTTTCCGGCACGGTTCATGATCTTCCACCTTTCGAGGGTCGATCAGAGGCAGGGACCGTGCTGTGGAAGTTACTCAGCGCGACGCGCGATCGTCTCCGGCGAACGGGTGAGAAATTTTCGCATTAGGCGGGAGGTCGGGGACCTCCGGACCGGGAGGCGACCGGCCGGCCGGCGGCAGGGTTGGTGGTGGGGCGGCGGCCGGCCGGCAGCAGACCACCCCGGCACGACCCCTCCTCCGGAACACGTGGCGGGTGGACGCTGTGGTGACAGCCCCGCACTTCGCAACGGCACTCGGGGCCGTCCTGCTGGTGGCGGACGCCGGGCGTGCGGTCGCTCGGGCGCTGCGCCGGGTCGTCGTGGGCGAGTTGGTTCCCGGTGCGGCGACCGGCCCGCAGGGCCGATCGGCGGGCGGGCACGTCGTGGACCGGGTCGCCCCTCCTCCCGGCCCACGACGTGCCCTCGGTGTTCCGCGCGGGTTCCCCCGCCGTTCAGCGGTTCGCGTCGTCGCGCGACAGGTGCAGCCACCCCAGCAGCAGGGCGCCGCCGGCCCAGCCGAGCAGGGTGACCACCGCGGAGGTCGCCGTCATCCCCGGCAGCTCACCGATGAGCAGGAACGCCGCGCCCGACCCCGGCAGCACCCGCGCGACCGTGGTGGCCCACTCCTGGCCGAAGTTCAGCAGCACCAGCGGCAGCACGAGCATCAGCAGGAAGACCGCGACCAGCGCGCCGGCGGTGTTGCGCAGCAGGAAGCCGAGCCCGACCGCGAGGGCGGCGCCGGCCGCGAAGACGAGCGCGACCGGGGGCAGCACCTCCGCGCCCCGCGCCGCGGTGAGGTCGAGCACCGGCCGGGCCGTGGCGAAGGCCGTGAGCGCGGCGGCGACGGCCAGCAGCACGCCGAGCACCGCGGCCACCGCCACCGCCACGGTGGTGCGGGCGAGGAACAGCACCCCGCGCCGCGGCGTCCACTGGAGGGTGGGGACGATCCCGCCGGTCGCGTAGTCGGACGTCACCGCGGCCAGGGCCAGCGCGAGCAGGCCGAACTGCCCCGGCAGGACGGGGGCGGCCGCCGCCGTCCAGGCCGAACCGCCCGGGGACGGCGAGGGGTCGGCGGCCGTCTCGGAGCCGGCGATGGCCGCGATGCCCAGCATCACCCCCGCCGACCCGGCCAGGAACCACCAGCTGGCCTTGACCGTCCACAGCCGCGTCCACTCGGCGACGCAGGCGCGGGCGAACACGCGCCCGACGTGGACCCTCGCCGGGGTCGACGGGGCCGGGGTCGACCGGGCCGGGGTCGACGGCGCCGTCACCGCGCACCCCCCGCCGGCACGGGCTCGGCCTCGCCGCCGCCGCCGTGGTACTCCACGCTGTCACCGGTCAGTTCCACGTAGGCGTCCTCAAGGGATTGGCGCACCTCGGAGAGGTGCTGCAACGGGACGTCGCAGGCGTGGGCGAGCCTGCCGACCTCCTCGGCGGTGGTGTCCTCGACCCGCAGCTCGTGCTCGTCGACGCGCTCGACCACGAGGCCGCGCTCCCGGAACCCGGCCAGGAGCAGGTCCGGTCGCGGGCTGCGGACCCGCACCTGGAGGCGGCCCAGCCCGCCCAGGATCTGCTCGGTCGTCGCGTCCGCGATCAGGCGGCCCCGGCCGATGACGACGAGCCGGTCCGCGATCTGCTCCATCTCGCTGAGCAGGTGGCTGGAGACCAGCACGGTGCGGCCCTCGTCGGCGAGCTGCCGCAGCAGCCCGCGGATCCACCGGACGCCGTCGAGGTCCAGCCCGTTGACCGGCTCGTCGAACAGCAGCACGCCGGGGTCCCCGATCAGCGCCGCCGCGATCCCGAGGCGCTGCCTCATGCCCAGCGAGTAGCCCTTGATCCGGCGGCGGGCCGCGCGGCCGAGGCCGACCCGCTCGATCACCTCCTCCACCCGGCGCGCCGGGATGCCGTTCGCCCTGGCGGCCACGCGCAGGTGGGCGCGCCCGGTGCGGCCGGGGTGCGCCGCGCCGGGGTCGAGCAGCGCGCCGACCTCCCGGAGCGGTTCGGCGAACGCGGTGTAGAGGCGCCCGTTGACCAGGGCCTGCCCGGAGGTGGGCCGGTCGAGGCCGAGCACCACCCGCATCGTGGTGGACTTCCCGGCCCCGTTCGGCCCGAGGAAGCCGGTGACCTTGCCCGGCTCGACGTCGAAGCTCAGGTCGTCGACGGCCAGGACGTCGCCGTAGCGCTTGGTCAGCCCGCGGACCCCGATCACCGGTGACCGTCCGCCCCGGGGTCGGTGGGCACGGGCGCGCCGTGCTCGTCGACCTCGTCGACCCACTCCAGCAGGTCGCCGGGCTGGCAGTCGAGCACCCGGCACATGGCCTCCAGGGTGCTGAAGCGGACGGCCTTGGCGCGGCCGTTCTTCAGCACCGCCACGTTCGCCGGCGTGAGCCCCACGCGCTCGGCGAACTCCCCCACGCTCATCTTGCGCTTGGCCAGCTCCACGTCGATGCGCACGATGATCGGCATCAGATCACCGACTCCATGTCGGCGCGCAACCTGGTGGCCTGCCGCAGCAGCGCCCGCATCACCACCATCAACAGGCCCAGCGCGGCGACGCCCACCGACATCAGGAACAGCATCAGCGGCAGGCCGGGGTCGGTCGCGTTGAAGCCGACGTAGAGCAGCACGCCCGCGAGCGTCACCCACCCGGCGGCGATGGCCCACACGATGACGTCCACCCACTTCAGGGCGCCCTCGCTGAAGATGCGGTCGTTCTTGACCAGGGTGAGCAGCTTCCAGGTGGCCACGACCACCACCTGGACGCACAGCACCCAGAACACGGTCACGGCGGTCGCCGGCCACCTGAGGTAGGCGAACTCGGGCGACTCCCGCGCCATGTGCGCGAACTGGCCGGGCAGCGACATCACCTGGAACAGGAGCAGCAGCCCGAACAGCACGACAAGGAAGATTCTCAACGGGCCGACTGCCCGATGCTCTGCGAACATGCATCGAGTATCGGTGCCTACCTATCGAATGTCAATCGATAGCTATCGTGTCGCAACATCCGGCCCCAAAGTCAAGCCTGTCACCCGTCCGGGTGAGAGACTGCGGGTTGACGAGGTCGAGGGGGAACGATGCTTTCGCAGGCGACGAACGTGCTGCACATGCACCAGAAGGTCACCCTGATGGTGAACCGCTACGAGGTCTTCGCCGACGAGGGCGGGGAGCCGGGACAGCTCGTCGCGTTCGTCGAGCAGAAGCGGATGGCCTTCAAGGAGCAGGTGACCATCTACACCGACGCCGGCCGGAGCCGGGTGCTCGCGGGCTTCCGCGCGCGCAAGGTGATCGACCTGGGCAGCGGCTACGACGTGACCGACGGCGACGGCCGGTCCATCGGGGCGTTCCGCAAGGACTTCGGCCGGTCCCTGACCAACTCCACCTGGCACCTCGACCAGGCGGGCGCGCCGACGGCCACCGGCAACGAGCGCAACGCCGGCCTGGCGATCCTGCGCCGCGTGTGGGGCCTGCTCCCGTTCGTCAACAACGTGCCGTTCCCGTTCCGCTACCACTTCGACTTCACCCGCGACGGCCGGCCGGTGTTCAGCGTGGACAAGAAGACCTGGGTCCGCGACCACTACCTGATCCGGATCGTCGACCCGCAGGTGGACCGGCGCGTGGTGATCGCGCAGGCCGTCGCGGTGGACGCGCTCCAGTCCCGGTAGGCGGAACGGGGCCCCGGGGAACTCCCCCGGGGCCCCGTCGCGGTCTCGCGACCCTCTGCGGTCAGTGCTCCAGCACGTCGACGCGCGGGTCGTCGACGCGGCGCTCGGCGTCCGCGCCGCCGGTGCCGATGTTCGGGCCCCGGGGCGGGATGCGGTCGTAGTCGGCCGGGTCGAGCCGGTTCACCTGGCCGCTGGCGATGCTCGACAGCATCCCGTCCAGCCCGACGTAGACGCTGCGGACGAGCATGGCCCGGTGCTGCTGGCCCAGCGTCTGGGTCTGCCCGCGCACCTCGAACAGCACGGTGCCGCTGCCGTTGAGGGCGAAGGAGCCGAGCCCGGTGCCGGGCAGGTTCGTGTCCTGCGGGTAGAGCGTGATGTTGCCGAACGCCGGGCGGTTGGCGGCCGCGGCCTGGAGGGCGTTGTTCACCGCGACGTTGAGCCGCTTCGAGTAGTCCAGGTCGTACCGGTCCGCGTACTGCTCCAGGCCCGGCGTGGTGGCCGGGTCGTCGACGAACCTGCCGGAGATCGACAGCGTGACGAACTCGTCCGGCTCGGCGGGCATCACGTAGCAGGCGCCCTGGTGGTGCAGGTCCACGTAGGTGTCCACCTCGCCGAACTCGGCGGTGAGGCCCCGGTAGACGTCCCGGACGGCCCGGGTCTCCGGCGAGAGGTACCAGCCGGTCTGCGCGGACGTGCCCGGGAAGTCCTCCTCGCGCGGCACGTAGTCCAGGTTCGGGTGGTAGTCGCGGTTGATGTCGAAGCCCGGCCGCGCCGAGTAGTCGTCACCCTGGAGCGACCGGGTGTAGTAGTTCCACGCGGGCCGGCTGCCGCGCAGCTGCGGGAAGCGCGCGGTCACCTCCTGCCAGGTCATGTCGTTGCCGCGGCGGTCCAGCTCCGCGCCGTCGGGGTTCATCTTGGGGATCGCCACGATGGTCAGCTCGCTGCGCCACCGCTCGGCCTTGGCGCTCTCGCTGGTGCCGACCCAGTCGAGCAGGTCGAGCAGGGCGTCCGTCCCGGTCTTCTCGTTGCCGTGGATCTCGCTGGTCAGCAGCACGGCCTTGCGGCCGGTGCCCACCCGCGCCGACCAGATCGCCCGGCCGCGGTTGCTGTGGCCGAGCTGCTCCACCTCGACCCGGCCACCGCTGACGCGCTCGATGCGGTCGAGCTCGACCCCGAGTTCGCGGTGGTCGGTGAACTGGTTGACGGGCAGGTCGCGGGGCGTCTCGCTGCACGTGGTGGCCAGCATGACCTGGTCTTGCGCGGCATGGGCGGGCAGAGCGGTGACGGTGGCGCCGAGCAGGGTGAGGGTGCTGAAGGCGATCAGGGCGGCGGATCGTCTGCGTACGGGCACGGGTGGACTCCTCCGGTGTGCGACAGGGAGCACGCACCCGCATGGTAGTTAGTTACGATAACGAATGGAATGGGCAACTCGTCCGTTTCGCCCACCCGTGGCTCACGGCACGGGCGACCACGCCACGTCGACCCAGTAGTTGCTGCCCTGGTAGGTCCGGTCCGGGAAGCCGGCGCCCAGGCGGTACATGCCGTTGGGGCCGTCCACGCCGGACCGCAGGCCGGTGAGCGGTTCCAGGTACCGGGACTCGCGGCTGAAGTACTCCTTGTCCGCCGCGTAACGGCCGGCGGGCGAGAAGTACGAGACCACGTAGGTGGTGTTCGCGGTGACCGCCACGGGCGTCGTGAAGGTCAGCACCTGCCAGCCGCTCGCGGTCTCGTTGGTGAACGTGCCGGTGGCCAGCCGCTGGCCGGTGGCCGACCACAGCGAGCCGGTGTGGGTGCCGGTGTTGCCGGCCCCCTTGTAGAACCGGACGCCGTGCACCTGGCCGTCGACGCCCGCGCGCCACTTCACGCCCAGCTCCAGCGGGGTGCCGTCCGCGTTGTCGGGCGCGGCCGGTGTGTCGGCCGTCGTCCACAGGCCGCACGGGCACGTCCGCGGGGACACGCCGACCGAGGCCGCCACCGGGGCGGACAGGTTCAGCGAGTCGTCCACCGCGCGCACCCGCAGCTGCAGCTGCCCGGAGGCCGTGGGCGTGTGGGTGTGGGACCACGTGCCCTGGCCGGCCTGCCAGTTCGCCGGGTGCCAGCGGGCGCCGCCGTCGGTGGACACCTCGACCCCGGCGACCCGGCCGGCCGCGTCGGTCACCGTGCCGGAGAACGTGTACGGCGCGCCGACCGCGGAGATCGGGGACACGCTGGTGTAGGCGACCGCCGGCGGCTGCGCGTCGGTGACGCCGGTCGCCTGGACCAGGTTCGCCTGGAGGGTCGCGGCGGCCACGCCCATGTCGGCCAGGAAGTTGACGGTGGCCTGCTGCATCCGGACGTCGGAGGTGGGGGTGTTGGTCAGGAAGGCGTGGTCGTCGTCCACGCCCCACGCCCACTGCACGGTGCCCGCGCCGAACACCAGCGACCCGCTCAGGTGCCGGTAGTAGGTGATCGCGTGGGTCTCGGTGCCGGAACCGTACTGGTCGCCGTGGTTCTTCAGCACGTAGGCGCCGTTGAGCTGGACCGTGGTCCGCGACATCTTCGCCACGCCGGCGGGCTGGAACCCGTTGTCCGGCACCGTGTTCCACTCGTAGCCGAGGGTGCCCGGCCGGAACGTGTGGGTGGAGCCGGCGGCCATGTCCTGGAGGTCGGTGTGCCGCCACAGCCGCATCTTGCCGTACGCGGCGGGCACCTGGAGGGAGTCCTCGCGGCGACCGGAGACGGTGAAGATGTTGCCCAGCAGGGCGTTCTCCGGTCGGCCGCCGTCCTGGGGCGGGCTGTGGCGCGGGTCGCGCCAGGTGCCGGTCCAGTCGTCCAGGCCGTCGTCCTGCTCGCCCTTGGTCTCCTTGTAGCAGGCCAGGGTGCGCCAGTCGGTGCGCGAGGAGTCGACGGACTTCTCCCAGCGGGTCTTCCAGAAGATCTCGTTGCCGGTCAGGAACGCCAGGTGCACCCCCGCCGCGCGGGCCGCCTCCACGTTCGCGCGCTGCTCGTTGGACCAGTACTCGTCGTGACCCACCGCCATGAACACCCGGTGGTTCCGGATGAGGTGCCCGCGCCGCGCCGAGTCCACGTCGGTGGTGTAGCTCAGGTCGTAGCCGTTGCGCTCCAGGAACCGCAGCATCGGGTACTCGGCGTTGAACACGAAGTTGTCGTCCCCGTCGCCGCCGGTGTAGGGGCGGTTGTAGCTCACCTTGTACGCCTGCCCGCCCTGCCCCGGACCGTCGCCGAAGTACAGGCTGTTGCCGCCGTACCGGTTGTACGCCGCCCACGTCGCGTCGGAGGTCTGGAACAGGACGTCCGAGGTGCTCGTGTCGTCGCGGACCACGAACACGATCTCGTTCTCCGCGCCCGTGTCGTCGCGGTGCGCCCGCGCGTAGTAAACGCCCGAGACCGCGTCCACCGGCACGTCCCAGCTCACCGAAACAGCCCAGTTCCCGCAATCGATCAGCGCCGAGGGGCCGTCGCGGAGGCACGCCGGTTGTTGCTGCGCCGAATTCCGCGACACCGATCCGACGAACCGCGCGCCCTTGCCCGCGTAATAACCCAACCGGTAGACGTCCAGGCGATAGGCGGAGGCGTTGGTGAGCACCTTGAAATCGACCCGGCCGCCCGGCACCGCGCTGATGTCGGTCGAATAACCGACGATCGACGGGTCCCGGTAGGCGACCTGCCAGCCGTCGGCCCCCGCCTTCGTGTTCTCGCACGCCACCCGGTTCACCACCGGCGCGTCGCAGGGCGCGGCCACCACGACGCGCGGCACGACGCCGTTGACCGCCACGACCAGCCCCAGCGTGGCCAGCACCACCGCGAACAACCGCAGGAACGTCCCCGCCGGTCCTGAGCTCAACCGCGCGTACCGCGTCGTCATGACGAGCCACCCCTCAGATGCCACCGGCAGTTCACCGTGCGAGCGCTGTCGCATCAGCGGCAATTCGCCATTCCGGAAGTCGACCACGGCACATCGGGTGTTACAACACCCCGAACGGTGCACCCGTTCGCCGCAACGCGACCGGTGCTTTTGTTGTGCCGAACAGCGCGCTGACCCTATTTCGGCGGTCAGACCGGGCTCGGGTTGACACGCGCGAAAATCCCCTGGCGTCGCGATGGGGGAAGTACGGGTGGGGCGCCGTGCGCGGAGCAGGCCGCCGAGCGGGGCGGGGCGCCGGCCGACCAGGCCACCGCGGTCGCCCGGGTCCCCTCGGCCGCCGCCCGCGCGGGTGCCTTCGCACGGGCGCGTGCGGTGCGCGGTGGGCACCGCCGGCACGATTCCCGGCACACCGACGAGACGGGGGTTTCCCGGCGGGGTGGACTACAAAGGGACCGGGAAATGCGGATCACCCTGCGGACGATCACCATTTGCTGGTACATGTGGGACGAGGGCGTCCACAGGGGGTGCGACCGCCCCGCTCCCGCTTTGGTCGGGGGCACTTCTCACGGACTCGGGGGAGTCTATGAAACAGCACGGCAGGAACAGCTTCTTCGTCGTCGGCGAAGGGGTGATCGAATTCGACCGCGACGGCGTGGCGCACACGCGCCACCCGGCCGCGGTCGAGGAGCTGCGACGGTTCCGCTTCTCCCGGATGGGGCCGGAGGGTCCCCCGCTCGACGAGGGGACCCGGGTGGCGCTGGCGACCGCGATGACCGCGGCGGGCGGGCAGCCGGAGTCCACCGACCCGCCGGTGCCGGCGGGGTTCACCTACCTCGGCCAGTTCGTCGACCACGACCTGACGATGGACCGGACCGAGACCCGGCTCGGCGAGGACGTGACCCTCGACGAGCTGGTGCAGGGCCGCTCGCCGGCGCTCGACCTCGACTCGGTCTACGGGCGCGGCCCGGACGACCCGATCGACCGGGTGTGCTACGCCGCGGACCGGGTCAAGCTGAAGGTCGGCACGACCTCGCCCGTGGGCCCACCGGCCGACGAGCTGGTCTCCCGGCCGGTGGAGGGCTTCGACCTGCCCCGGTTCGGGCAGGGCGGGCTGACCGAGGAGGACCGCAGGCGCCCGCTGATCCCGGACCCGCGCAACGACGAGAACCTGGCCGTGGCGCAGACGCACC
The DNA here is from genome assembly GCF_042658445.1 of Saccharothrix lopnurensis. Lineage (NCBI taxonomy): Bacteria > Bacillati > Actinomycetota > Actinomycetes > Pseudonocardiales > Pseudonocardiaceae > Saccharothrix > Saccharothrix lopnurensis. The sequence goes on from NZ_JBHSQO010000017.1 coordinate 67,209, forward strand.
TGGCGTTCATCAGGTTCCACAACCGGGTGGTCGACGAACTCGCGCTGCGCGGCCTGACCGGGCGGCGGCTGTTCGAGGCGGCGCGCGGCCAGGTGGTGCGGCACTACCAGTGGGTGCTGCGCCACGACCTCCTGCCCCGGATCGTGGACCCGGCGATCGTGGACGACGTGTTCACCCGCGGCAGGCGGTTCTTCGAGGCGCCCCGCCGGGGGCGGCGACCGGTGGGCCCGCACCCGACGATGCCGCTGGAGTTCGCGGTGGCCGCGTACCGGTTGGGCCACAGCATGATCCGGTCGCAGTACGAGTGGAACCGGGTGTTCAACACGGGCACCGGCATCCCGGCGACGCTGCGCCTGCTGTTCGTGTTCAGCGGGACCTCCGGCAACTTCGACCCCGGGTCGTCGCTGGCGGACCTGGACAACCCGCACCACGAGAGCGTCGACGCGCTGCCCACCAACTGGATCGCGGACTTCCGCAGGCTGTACGACTTCACCGAGGCCGACCGGCCGGACCTGGCGCCGCCCGCCGGCGGCGGCAACGCCACCATGCGGATCGACTCCCTGCTGGTGAACCCGCTGGACCAGCTGCCCGCCGGCACCTTCGGCGGGCGCGGGACGGTGTTCGAGGAGATCCAGCGCAACCTCGCCTTCCGCAACCTGACCCGGGCGACCATGGTCCGGCTGGCGAGCGGGCAGCAGATGGCGGAGTGCCTGGGCGTCGAGCCGCTGACCGCGGAGCAGGTCCTGGTCGGCAACGGGGGCGCGTCCCTGGACGCGCTGACCGACGGGCAGAAGGACGCCGTCGCCACCGCCACCCCGCTGTGGTTCTACGTGCTGCGGGAGGCGGAGTTCACCGGCGGCCTGCTCGGACCGGTCGGCGGCCGGATCGTGGCCGAGGTGTTCCACCGGGCGATGGAGGGCAGCCGGACGTCCATCGTGCGCGAGCCGTCGTGGCGGCCCACGCTCGGCCCGGACCGCCGGACGTTCCGGATGACCGACCTCCTGCTGTTCGCCTTCGACGGCAAGGCGGACCTGCTCAACCCGCTGGGCGACTGACCGTCCCGGAGGGGTGGCGACACCCCTCCGGCGGTCCCGCCCCTCGCCCGACCGTGTCCGCGGAGATCCGGCCGGGGTGCGGGACGTCGTCGGTGCGGGCCGGTAGCGTCCCCGCCGTGGACGTTCAGGAGCGCATTCGGGAACTCGCCGACCGGGTCGTGGTGCTGCGCGACGCGTACTACCGGGGTTCGCCGCAGGTGGCGGACGCGGAGTACGACGCGATCGAGGACGAGCTGCGGGGGCTGGTCGAGGCCAACCCGGAGCTGGCGCCCGACCCGAACCCGCTGGAGCAGGTGGGCGCGCCGGCGGTGCTGCACGCGCCGGTCCGGCACTCGCGCCCCATGTTGTCGCTGGAGAAGGCGACCAGGCCCGAGCAGGTCGCCGCGTTCTTCGACCGCTTCCCCGGTCAGCCGGTGGTGGTGATGCCGAAGCTGGACGGGCTGTCGCTGGCGCTGGTCTACGAGGACGGGCGGCTGGCGCGGGCGGTCACCCGGGGGGACGGTACGACCGGCGAGGACGTGACCGTGCTGGTGCGGGCGCTGACCGACGGGGTGCCGGCGCGGGTCGACGTGCCGGGCCGGGTCGAGGTGCGCGGCGAGGCGGTCATGCTGCGGTCCACGTTCGCCGCCTACAACACCGTGCACGTGGACAAGCCGCTGATCAACCCGCGCAACGCCGCCGCGGGCACGCTGCGCGCGAAGGACCCGGCCACGGTCGCCGGGCGGGAGCTGCGGTTCTTCGCCTTCGACCTGGACACCTCCGGGGACACCGCCGCGGCCGACCTGGAGCAGGGGTTGCGGACGCTCGGGTTCGACGTCGCCGAGATGCGCCACTGCGGCAGCGCGGAGGAGGCGCAGGAGGTGATCACCGGCATCGAGCGGGGGCGCAACGACCTGGACTTCGACCTGGACGGCGCGGTGCTGCGGCTGGCCGACCGGTCCGCCTTCGCGGCGGCCGGGACGCGGTCGAACTCCCCGCGCGGCGCGCTGGCGTTCAAGTTCGCCGCCGAGGAGAAGACGACCGTGCTGTCCGATGTGGTCTGGGACGTCGGCAAGACCGGCAAGATCGCCCCGGTGGCGCACCTGGAGCCGGTGTTCGTGGGCGGCACCACGGTCACCCGCGCGACGCTGGCCAACCAGGAGGTCATCCGGGCGCGCGGCATCCGGATCGGCGACACGGTGCTGGTCCGCCGGGCCGGCGACGTGATCCCGTTCGTCGCCGGGGTGCTGGACGAGTCCAGGCGCACGGGCGAGGAGCGGGAGATCGTGCCGCCCGACGCGTGCCCGTCGTGCGGGCACGGGCTGACCGAGCAGGGCAACAGCCGCGAGCTGTTCTGCACCAACGTCGCCTGCCCCGCCCAGACCGTGCGGCGGCTGATCCACTGGGCGTCCCGCGCGGCGGCGGACGTCGAGGCCGTCGGTCCGGTGTGGATCGAGCGGCTGGCCGAGGTCGGGTTGCTGGAGAACCCGTCGGACCTCTACGCGCTGACCAAGGAGCAGCTGCTGGAGTTCGAGCGCATCGGCGAGGTCTCGGCCACGCGCATGATCGACTCGATCGCCGCGAGCCGGGCCGTGGGGCTGCGCCGCGCGCTGATCGGGCTGGCGATCCCGATGGCCTCGGAGGGCACGGCGGCCCGGCTGTGCCGCGCGGGCTTCGGCTCGCTGGAGGAGGTCGCCGACGCGGGCGAGGAACGGCTCGTGGAGGTCGAGGACATCGGGCCCAAGGTCGCCGCCTCGCTGGTCGAGCACCTGACCCGCCTGCGGCCGGAGCTGGAGCGGCTGCGGGAGCGCGGGGTGTCGCTGGACGTGCGCGAGGAGGACCTCCCGCCCGTCGTCGCCTCGGACGCGCCGCTGGCGAACAAGACCGTGGTGGTCACCGGTTCGATCAGCGACCCGCGCTCCGGCGAGAAGGTGCCCCGCCCCACCTTCCAGCGGCTGTGCCAGAAGGCGGGCGCGACCACCGCGACCTCGGTCTCCGCGAACACCGACTACCTGATCACCGGCGCGGACGTGGGCGCGAGCAAGCTCACCAAGGCCGAGAAGCTCGGGGTCGAGGTCGTCGACCAAGGGGTGATCTGGCAGCAGCTGATCGCGGCCGGCATCGCCTAGGGGTGCGGTGCGGTGCGGTGGCCCGGCTCGGCAGGTCGTCGAGCCGGGCCCGCCGGTCGGTCAGTTGCTCCAGGTGTACCCGTTCGTCCCGAGGTGGCCGTTGCTCCAGGTGAACCCGTTGCTCCAGGTGAACCCGTCGGTCGACACGGCCTCGTCGGCGGCGGCCGGGATCGCCGGGACGAGCAGGGCCGTGCCGATCGCGAGCGCGAGGACCGGCAGCATCCGCAGGATCTTTGCCATGGCGCTTCCTTCCCGGTGCGGTGAGGTGGCCTGGCCGCCTGGTGGGCGCAGGCCGGTCCAGTCTGGCAGAGCGGGAGCGGTGGTGGAGCGGTCGATCGGGACCTGATGCACACCCCTGGACGGCCCCGCTAGGTGGTGGCGATCCGGACGCGGTCGCTGTCGCCGTCGGTCAGGAACAGCGCCAGTTCCCGCCCCTGGTCGGCGACGGCGGTGCGGTCGGTTCGGGGCAGGGGGTGCAGCGGCGTGACGACCACGGTGCCCGCCTCGGTGGTCCAGGTCGCGGAGACCCGGCCGTCGACCAGGACGACGCGGTGGCCGGCGACGGAGAGGCCGCGGTGGGCGTGGTCGATGATCCGGTCGCGGTCGTGGTAGCCCAGGATCGCGTTGTCGAAGGCGGGCAGGAACCGGACCGGGGCGGGGGTGTCGGGGTCGGGGCGAGGGGCGTCGGGCAGGTCCAGCAGCTCCCGGCCGCGCTCGTCGCGGAAGCGGACCAGCTCCTCGCGGACGGCGGCCACCGCGGTGGGCAGCCCGGTCAGGCCGCACCAGGCGCGCAGGTCGGCGGTCGCGGCGGGGCCGAAGGCGGCGAGGTAGCGGCGCACCAGCTCGCGGCCGACCGGGTCGGTGCCGGTCGGATCTCCGGCAGCCGGGCCCGCGCCGGCCGGGTGGCGCCCGGCCGAGCCCGCGCCACCCGAGCCCGCGCCACCCGAGCCCGCGCCGGCCGGGACTGCCCCGCCCAACCCCGCGCCTCCCAACCCCGCGCCGGCCGGACCAACGCCGCCCGGCCCCACGCCGCCCGGATCGCGACCATCCCCGGCCGGCGGGTCGACCTCGCGCCCCAACCACGAGGAGAGCAGGGCGTTGCGCACACCCCCCTTGGCGCGCCACACCCCGCGCGGCGGCAGCTGCACCACCGGGATCAGGGCCGCCACCAGCACCTCCCCCAGCGCCCGCGTCCCCACCCCCGGCCAACGCTCGGCCACCTCGCGGGCCAGCTCGCCCATCGAGCGGGGCCGACCGTCGGCCATCACCTCCCGGCCCGCCGCCGCCAGCTCCTCCAGGTCCACCCCGTCCAGCTCGCGGCGGTAGACCCCCAGCACCCGCTGCCGCAGCATGGCGTCGTGGCGTGCCCGCCACGCCAGGACGTCCTCGGCGGCGAGGAGGTGCACGGTCCGGCGCATGAGGTGGGTCCGCACCACCCGCCGCCCGGTCAGCAGGTCCGAGAGCACCCGAGGGTCGAACCCGCGCAACCGCGACCACAGCCCCACGAACGGCTCCTGCGGCTCCTGCGCCTGCAACCCGCACAGGTGCGCCACGGCGTCGAGGACCGGCAGGTCGGCGCGGTCGAGCAGCAGCTGCCGGGCGAGCGTCGCGCGGTTGAGCGCCCGGCGGTCCAGGAGCGTCACCGGGTTCCCCCGCCCGGCGTCGGGATCGCGGTGGACGGGGTGGTCGTGGTGTTCGGCACGGCGCCACCCTCGCACCGATACCGGTCAGCTCCTGTCCTCTTCTCCCGGCATCATGGAGGTCGTGCCGAAGACCTCAGCGCGACTGCTCTCGTTGCTCTCGCTCCTCCAGGCGCGCCGGGACTGGCCTGGGGCGCTGCTGGCGCAGCGGCTGGACATCAGCCCGCGCACCGTGCGCCGCGACGTCGACCGCCTGCGCGAGCTCGGCTACCCCGTCGTGGCCACCAAGGGTCCCGACGGCGGGTACCGGCTCGACGCCGGCGCGGAACTGCCCCCGCTGCTGTTCGACGACGAGCAGGCCGTGGCGCTCGCCGTCGCGCTCCAGGTCGCCGCCACGACCGGCGCCGACCTCGGGGAGGCCGCGGCCCGCGCGCTGGCCACCGTCCGGCAGGTCATGCCCGCCCGGCTGCGCCACCGCGTCGACACCCTCCGGATCACCGCCGTCGAGCCGCCCGCGACCCGACCGGAACCGCAGGTCGACGGCGCCGTGCTCGTGGCGCTCAGCGCCGCCGTCCAGGCCCGCGAGGTGCTGCGCTTCGACTACGCGTCCCCGGGAGACCCGGACGTCGACGGCACGCGGCCCCCGCGCCGGGCACAGCCGCACCACCTCGTCACCCGGGGCGGGCGCTGGTACCTCGTCGCCTGGGACCTCGACCGGGAGGACTGGCGCACCTTCCGCGCCGACCGGATCACCCCGCGCGTGCCCACCGGTCCCCGCTTCACCCCGCGCGACCTGCCCGGCGGTGACGTGGCCACCTTCGTCACCGGCAGGTTCCGGGGCTCGGACGGCTCGGGCGACTGGCCCTGCCGCGGCGAGGTGATCCTCGACCTGCCCGCCGCGGCCGTGTCCCGCCACACCCGGGACGGGGTCGTCGAGGAGCTCGGCCCGGACCGGTGCCGGCTCGTCCTGGGCTCGTGGTCGTGGTCCGGCCTGGCCGCCGCCGTCGGCAGGTTCGACGCGGACTTCGAGGTCGTCGGCCCGGCGGAGCTCGGGGACGCCTGCGCGCACCTGGCCCGCCGCTACGCCGACGCGGCGCTGCCCGGTCGACGCCGGGGGTGACGTGCGGCACGTCGCCGGCGCCGAGGTCGCGCACCTCGTCGGCACCCGGCGCGCGGGCCGCGGCCAGGAGTTCGGGCGCGGTGTCGGACACCACGACCCGCGCCGCGCCCGCCGACCGGGCCGCCGTCGCGACCAGGCAGCCGATCGGTCAGGAACCGAGAAGCGCCGGCCGGCCACCGGCACCTAGGGTGACCTCCATGACGGACACCCGGTCGTCCGCGCGCTCGTCCGCGCGGCACGTCGCCGACAGCCACGAGCTGATCCGCGTGCACGGCGCGCGCGTGAACAACCTCAAGGACATCAGCGTCGAGATCCCCAAGCGCAGGCTGACGGTGTTCACCGGCGTCTCGGGCTCGGGCAAGAGCTCGCTGGTGTTCGGGACCATCGCCGCCGAGTCGCAGCGGATGATCAACGAGACCTACAGCGCGTTCGTGCAGGGGTTCATGCCGACGCCGGCGCGGCCCGACGTGGACGTGCTCGAAGGGCTGACCACCGCGATCGTCATCGACCAGCAGCGGATGGGCGCCGACCCCCGCTCCACCGTCGGCACCGCCACCGACGCGAACGCGATGCTGCGCATCCTGTTCAGCCGGCTCGGGCGGCCGCACATCGGCTCGCCCAACGCGTTCTCCTTCAACGTGGCCACGGTCCGGGCCAGCGGCGCGATCACCGTCGAGCGGGGCGCGGCCACCAAGGCGGTGAAGGCGACGTTCACCCGCGTCGGCGGCATGTGCACGCGCTGCGAGGGCCGGGGCGCGGTCTCCGACATCGACCTGAGCCAGCTCTACGACGACTCCAGGTCGATCGCCGAGGGCGCGTTCACCATCCCCGGCTGGAAGTCCGACAGCTGGTGGACCGTGCGGACCTACGCCGAGTCGGGCCTGCTGGACCCGAACAAGCCGATCCGGGAGTTCACCGAGAAGGAGATGCGGGACTTCCTGCACCACGAGCCGATCAAGGTCAAGGTCGAGGGCGTCAACCTCACCTACGAGGGGCTGATCCCCCGGATCCGGAAGTCGTTCCTGGCCAAGGACCGGGAGGCGATGCAGCCGCACGTCCGGGCGTTCGTCGACCGGGCGGTCACCTTCAGCACCTGCCCGGAGTGCGACGGCACGCGGCTCAGCGAGGAGGCCCGCTCCTCCCGGATCGGCGGGATCGGCATCGCCGACGCCTGCCGGATGCAGATCAGCGACCTGGCCGACTGGGTCCGCGGCCTGGCCGAGCCGTCGGTGGCCCCGCTGCTCACCACCCTGGGTCGCACCCTCGACTCGTTCGTGGAGATCGGGCTGGGCTACCTCTCGCTGGAGCGGCCGGCGGGCACGCTGTCGGGCGGCGAGGCGCAGCGCGTGAAGATGATCCGCCACCTGGGCTCCTCGCTCACCGACACCACCTACGTCTTCGACGAGCCCACCGCGGGCCTGCACCCGCACGACATCCAGCGGATGAACGACCTGCTGCTGCGGCTGCGGGACAAGGGCAACACGGTGCTCGTCGTGGAGCACAAGCCGGAGGTCATCGCGATCGCCGACCACGTCGTCGACCTCGGTCCCGGCGCGGGCTCGGCGGGCGGCGCCATCTGCTTCCGGGGCACGGTGGAGGAGCTGCGGGCGAGCGACACCACCACCGGCCGCCACTTCGACGACCGGTCCTCCCTCAAGGCGTCGGCGCGCCGGCCCACCGGCGCGCTGGAGATCCGCGGCGCGTCGACGCACAACCTCCGCGACGTGGACGTGGACGTCCCGCTCGGGGTGCTCTGCGTGGTCACCGGTGTCGCGGGCTCCGGCAAGAGCTCGCTGGTCCACGGCTCCATCCCCGCCGCCGCGGGCGTCGTGCCGGTCGACCAGGCGCCCATCAAGGGCTCGCGGCGCAGCAACCCGGCCACCTACACCGGTCTGCTCGAACCGATCCGCAAGGCGTTCGCCAAGGCCAACGGCGTGAAGCCGGCGCTGTTCAGCGCCAACTCCGAGGGCGCCTGCCCGAACTGCAACGGCGCGGGCGTCGTGCACACCGACCTGGCGATGATGGCCGGCGTCGCCACCACCTGCGACGAGTGCGAGGGCAGGCGGTTCGACTCCTCGGTGCTCGTCCACCACCTCGGCGGCCGCGACATCAGCGAGGTGCTCGCCCTGTCGGTGGGCGAGGCCGAGGAGTTCTTCGGCGCCGGCGAGGCCCGCGTCCCCGCCGCGCACGCCGTCCTCACCAGGCTGGTCGACGTCGGGCTGGGCTACCTCACCCTCGGCCAGCCGCTCACCACCCTCTCCGGCGGCGAGCGGCAGCGGCTCAAGCTGGCGACCCACATGGGCGAGAAGGGCGGCGTCTACGTCCTGGACGAGCCGACCTCCGGCCTGCACCTCGCCGACGTGGAGCAGCTGCTGGGCCTGCTGGACCGGCTCGTCGACGCCGGCAAGTCGGTCATCGTCGTCGAGCACCACCAGGCGGTCATGGCCCACGCCGACTGGATCATCGACCTGGGTCCCGGCGCCGGCCACGACGGCGGCCGCGTCGTCTTCGAGGGCACCCCGGCCGACCTGGTCGCCGCCCGCTCCACCCTCACCGGCGAGCACCTGGCGGCCTACGTCGGCGCCTGAACCCGTCGGCGCCTGAACCCGTCGGCTCCGGTGGAGGAGCCGTGGAGGTCCGGTGGAGGTGTGGTGGTGACGGGGCCGTTCCCGCGCCGGCCGCACTACGTTGCGCCGTTGTGGAAACCGTGGACGTGGTGGTGGTCGGCGCGGGGCTCGCCGGGCTGGAGACGGCGCGACTGCTGGCGTCCCGGGGCCTGGACGTCCTCGTGTGCGACCGCCGCCGCCACCTGGACGTCGGCATCCGGACCACCGGCATCTTCGTCCGGCGGACGCTGGAGGACTTCCCGCTGCCGGAGCGGCACCTGGGCCCCGCCGTGCGGCGCGTCCTGCTCTACCCGCCGTCGCTGCGCGCGCCGGTCGAGCTGACCAGCCCCCGCGACGAGTTCCGGGTGGCCGACATGGCCGGCGTCTACGCGGAGGCCCGGTCCCGGGCCGAACGGGCGGGGGCGCGGGTGCGACTCGGCACCCCCTACCCCGTGCGGGGCGTCGAGGCGCGCTTCACCATCGGCGCCGACGGGGCCCGCTCGACCGTCGCCCGCCGACTGGGCCTGGACGTCAACCGGCACCTGATCACCGGCGTCGAGGAGGTTTTCCCGGTCGCCACCACCTCGACCCCGACGTTCCACTGCGTGCTGGACCCCCGCCTGGCCCCCGGCTACCTGGCCTGGCTCGTCGACGACGGCCGGCAGGCGCACCTCGGCCTGGCCGGGCTGCCCGACCGGCTGGCCGCGCCGCTCCCCCGGCTGCTGCGCGAGTTCCGCGCCGGGTTCCCGGACCCGCCGGCCCCGACCGGCCCGCTCCACCGCCGCGGCGGCCCCATCCCGGTGGGCGGCGTCCTGCGCCGGATCGCCTGCCCCGACGGCCTGCTGGTGGGCGACGCGGCGGGCGCGGTCTCACCCCTGACCGCGGGCGGCCTGGACCCGTGCCTGCGCATGGCGGACCTGGCCGCCGCCGTCACCGCCGACTACCTGCGCACCGGCGACCCCTCGGTGCTCCGCCACTACGACGGGCGGGCCCTGCGCGCCCGCTTCCGCCTCCGGCTCCTGCTGCGCCGCGGCCTCTCCCGGCTGCGCGGCCCCGCCACCACCGAGGCGGCCTTCACCGCGCTGCGCACGCCGCTCGGCCGGGCCGCCGCCGCCCGCCTGCTCTTCGGCGACGGGTCGTTCCCGAACACCCGGCTCGAACCGGCGACGGCCCGCTGACCCGCGCCCGTGCGGGCCGGGGGCCGGGGTCGGGGTGGCGATGCGGGCCGCCACCCGACCGGTTCGGCCCACGAGCCAGCGCACCACGCGGCTCGGTCCGCGGGGGTCGCCCGACACCCGCGGGTGCCGCTGTCCTCGTAGGACGCGGAGCCGGACACGATGCCGGCGCGGTTGATCCCGGTGACGTTCACCGAGCGCCGGGCGATCGCGTCGACCGAGGTCGGTGACCGTGGTGGCGGCGTGGGCCGACCCGGCGGTGGCGGTGCCGGCTCCACGCCGGCCGGTGCGCGAACAGCCGTCGGTCGGACGGGCCGCGCCACACCACGGAGCCGGGAACCGTGCGAGGAACCGCACCAGTTCCGCCCTCCGGACCCGTGGCCGAAGCTGTCGCCGAGCTGTCGATGCGGCCCTCGGTCCACCGGGGACGGTCGCGAATCCACTGGATCTTCGGATCTCCGGACGTCTCGTGAGCGGGAAAAACTGTCCGACACCTGTCGGTCGCACGGCCGATAGGCGTAGTCGCGCAACGGCGATACCCGCGTTGCCGCCCCCTGATCAACCACCGGGGGCAGGTGGTCCGTCACGTTGACGGACCACGGGGAAATGGGATTCTGATGGGGTGCAGGGCGCCATCGGGACCTCGCCGATCGACCGCTTCCGACTGCTCCTGGTCGAGGACGACCACGAGCTCGTGGAGTTGCTCTCCGGCGCCCTGACCGACGAGGGCTACGCCGTGGACGTGGCCACGGACGGACAGCGCGGGCTGCACCTCGGGCTCACCCGCCCCTACGACGTCGTGGTCATCGACCGCGGGTTGCCCGCCATGGACGGGCTGGACCTGCTGGTGCGGCTGCGGGCGCGGTCCGTGCGGGCGCGGGCGCTGGTGCTGACCGCGCTGGGCACCGTGCACGATCGGATCGACGGGCTCGACGCGGGCGCCGACGACTACCTGGTCAAGCCGTTCGACCTGGACGAGCTGAGCGCGCGGCTGCGGGCGCTGTGCCGGCGCGCGCTGGAGGTGACCGACGTGCTGCGGATCGGGGCCGGGCACCTGGACGTCCGGCAGCGCGAGGTGGTGCTGCCCGACGGCGGGCGGGTGCCGCTCACGGCCCGGGAGTTCGCGCTGCTGCGGGTGCTCGCGACCCACCCGGGCACCGTGCACACGCGGGCCTCGCTGCGGCGGCGGGTGTTCCACGACGCGCCCGCCCAGTCCATTGTGGACACCTACGTGTACTACCTGCGGAACAAGATCGACCGTTCGGTGGTGCACACCGTGCCGGGGATCGGCTACCGCTTGGGGGCGTTGTGAGCCGTTCGTGGGCCGAGGCGGAACGCGTGGTGCTCCGGCGGACGCGCCTGCGGGTCGGCGTGCTGGTGGGCCTGGCGATCACCGTGCTGGTCGCGTTCGTCGGCGGGATCGCCTACGCCGTCATGACGCACACCCAGGACGCGCAGGTGGCGCGCGAGCTGCGGTACAGCGCCTCGTACGGGACGCCGGCCACACCACCGGGCTGCACGTGGCTGTTCACCCTCGTGGGCGGCGTGGTCGACGACGGGGTGCTGCGGGTGCCCCGGGGGTTCCCGCTGCGCGGCGACCTCGACGCGGTGCGGGCCTCGCGCCGGGAGATCGAGCGCACCGTCACCCGCAACGGCACCAGGTACCTGGTGCTCACGCGACCGGGCGCCGAGGACGCTGCGGTGCAGGCGGTGTTCGACACCCGCTACCAGCTCGCCGACCGGCGGCACCTGCTGCTGGCGCTGGCGATCGCGGAGTTCTGCGGTCTGGTCGCGGCGGTCGTGACAGGGCTGATGGTGGGCCGGCGCGCGGTCGCGCCGCTGGCGGAGGCGCTGGCCAGGCAGCGGCGGTTCGTCACCGACGCGAGCCACGAGCTGCGGACGCCGATCGCGCGGGCGCACACGCGGGTGCAGCTGCTGGTGCGCCGCGCCGCGGCGGCCCACCTGCCCGACGACCACCGCGCCGGCCTGGACAAGCTCGCCGGTTCGATCCGCGGGCTCGGGGACGTGGTCGACGACCTGCTGCTGTCGGCGCGGTTGGGCGACGAGTCGGCCGGACTCGACGGCCGGGCCGTCGACCTGGCCGCGCTGGCGGAGGCCGCGGTGGCGGCGGAGGGCGAGCGGGCCGGCGAACGGCGGATCGCGCTGGCCGTCGAGCGACCCGCCGGGCCGCTGGTGGTGACGGGTGTGGAGACCGCGTTGCGGCGCGCGGTCGACGAGCTGCTGGCGAACGCGGTGCGCCACACCCCGGCGGGTGGGCGGATCGACGTGCGGTTGGGGCGGGGGCGGGACGGGCACGTCGAGCTGACCGTCTCGGACACCGGGGAGGGGTTCGACCAGGCCGAGGCGGATCGGCTGTTCGAGCGGTTCCACCGGGGGGCGGGTGGGGCGGTCAAGGGGGGCAAGGCGGGCAAGGCGGGCTGGACGAGCAGGGCAGGTGGGGTAGGCAAGGCGGGCTGGACGGGCAGGGCGGGTTGGGTAGGCGGGGCGGGCGGGGCGGGCGGGGCAGGTGGGACGGGCGGGGCAGGTGGGACGGGCGGGTCGGAGCTGCGCTTCGGGCTGGGGCTCGCGCTGCTGCGGGAGGTGGTGACCGGCCACGGGGGCACGGTCGAGGCGACCGGGCACCCGGGCCAGGGCGCCCGCTTCACGCTGCGGCTGCCGGCGGCCGATCCCGGAGACCTGGCACCAGGCCCCGCGCCCGTCACCGCCCCCACCCCCACTTCCAGGCCCAGCCCCACCCCGAGCCTGACCGACCCGGAACCGGAGATCAGCACCGGAACCCGGTGACCAGGTCGGCGGCGAGGCGGACGTCCGCGTCCAGCGGGCGGTCCGGGTCGACCGGCGGGATCGCGTCGGCCAGCGCGTCGAGCAGCGCGGCGCACCGGGGCGCGGTCGGCCGCCTGCCACCCACGTGCACGGCCTGCCGCAGCCCCAGCGCGAGCGAACCGCACAGCAGCCGGAGCAGTCCGGCCACGTCGTAGGCGCGCAGCGCGGCCTGGGTGCCGAACGGCACGACGTCCTGGTTGTGCAGGTTCGTCGGCAGGCTCTGGGTGCCGGCGGGCAGGGCGGCGCGGCGGATCTCGGCGACGAACGCGGTCGTGGCGAGCTGCACGCCCTGGAGCCCGTGCTGCTGCCCGGGACCCGCCGCCAGCATCGGCGGCAGCCCGGTGTTGCGGACCGGGTCGACGAGCAGGTCCAGCTGCCGCTCGGCCAGGTTGCCCAGCGACGCGGTGACCGCGGCCAGCACGTCGGCGGCGATCGCGGCCGGCTGGCCGAAGAAGTTGCCGCCGTGCGCGACGAGGTCGTCCTCGGGGAAGAACAGCGGGTTGTCGCTGACACCGGCCAGGTCGGCGGCCACGACGCCGTCCACGTAGCGCAGCGCGTCCTCGACCGCGCCGATCAGCTGCGGGGAGCACCGGATGCTGTAGGGCTCCTGGAGGGAGCGGGCGCCGCTGGGGACGGTGCCGGCCAGCACGTCGCGCATGTGGTCGGCGACGGTGGTCGCGCCGGGGTGGCCGTACGCGGTGATCAGGCGCGGGTCGAGGAAACCGGGGTCGCACCCGAGGACGTCCGCGAGCAGGCAGGTGAGGTCCTGCACGGCGCGGTGCGAGGCGCGCACGTCGTCGAGCGCGAGGGCCAGGGCGGCGGTCGTGACCGAGGTGCCGTTGACGAGCGCCAGCGCGTCGCGGCCGTCGAGGGTGAGCGGGGTGAGCCCGGTGCGGCGCAGGGCCTCGTCGGCGGGCAACCGCTCGCCGTCGACGTAGGCGTGGCCCCGGCCGCGCAGGGCCTGGGTCGCGTAGGCGAGCGGGATGAGGTCGCCGCTCGCGCCGACCGAGCCGTACCGGGGGATCGCCGGCACGAAGGTGGTGGCGAACATCGCGGCGAGGCCGTCCACGACGTGCGGCGAGACCCCGGAGAGCCCCTGGGCCAGCGACCACGTCCGCACCAGCAGCGCGGCGCGGGCGATGTCGGCGGGCAGGTCGGGCCCCTGGCCCGCGCCGAGGTGGGCCAGGGTGTTGTCGCACTGGTCGGCCTCGTCGGCGCGGCCGGCGAAGCCGATGAGGGCCCCGAACCCGGTCTTGGCGCCGTAGACGGGCCGCGCGTCGTCGGCGAGCACGGTGCGCAGGAACTCGCGGCCGCGGTCGAGCCGGTCCCGGACGGCGGGGCCGACGAGCACCGGGAGCGGGGATGCCGCACGCTGGAGGTCGGCACCGCGCAGCGGTGCGCCGAGGTCCACGGGGGTGCCGGTCACGGCGCCGGTGGTGGTCGTGGTCACGACACGGAACGTAGGCGGCCGATCTCAGAGGGTTCTGAGATCGCGTCCGTAGCTTCCTGGCCCATGGCGCACGACTACCTGATCATCGGGGCCGGGCCCGCGGGGCTCCAGCTCGCCGCCCTGCTGGAGCGCGACGGCCGCGACTACGCCGTCCTCGAACGCGGCGCCGGGCCGGGCACGTTCTTCACCCGCTACCCGAGGCACCGCACGCTGATCTCGATCAACAAGGTGCACTCCGGGTTCGCCGACCCGGAGCAGCGGATGCGCGTGGACTGGAACTCGCTGCTGTCCGACGACCCGGAGCTGCTGTTCACCCGCTACAGCCCCCGGTACTTCCCCCACGCCGACGACCTGGTCCGCTACCTGGGCGACTTCGCCGCGGCCACCGGGGTGCGGGCGCACTACGGCGTGGAGGTCACCCGGATCTCCCTCGACGCCGACGGGTTCGTCGTGGTCGACGGCGACGGGCGGACGTGGCGGTCGGCGCGGCTCGTCGTGGCGACCGGGGTCTCCCGGCTGCACGTGCCGCCGATCCCGGGCATCGAGCACGCCGAGCGCTACGACACCTTCGACACCGACCCGGCGTCGTTCGCCGATCAGCGGGTGCTCGTCCTCGGCAAGGGCAACTCGGGGTTCGAGACCGCCGACTCGCTGGTGGAGCACGCGGCGGTCATCCACGTGGCCGGCCCGAGCCCGGTGCGGCTGGCCTGGCAGACGCACTACGTCGGGCACCTGCGCGCGGTGAACAACAACTTCCTGGACACCTACCAGCTCAAGTCGGAGAACGCGGTCCTGGACGGCTCGGTCGAGCTGATCGAGCCCCGCCCCGGCGGCGGGTTCCGGGTGCTGTTCCGCTACGCCCGCGCGGCGCAGGCGCCGAAGGAGCTGGAGTACGACCGGGTCATCGCGTGCACCGGGTTCGGGTTCGACGCCTCGGTGTTCGACGACGGCTGCCGCCCGGCGCTGGTGATCGACGACCGGTTCCCCGAGCAGACGTCCGCGTTCGAGTCGACCACGGTGCCCGGTCTGTACTTCGCGGGCACGCTCACCCAGCAGCGCGACTTCAAGAAGTCCACCGGCGGCTTCATCCACGGCTTCCGCTACGGGGCCCGCGCCCTGCACCGCGTCCTCGCCGACCGGTACCACGGCGTCCCGTGGCCCTCGACCGCGCTGGACCCGTCACCGGAGGCGATCGGCGACGCGCTGGTGGCCAGGGTGAACCGGTCCTCCGCGCTGTGGCAGCAGTTCGCGGTCATGGGCGACGTGGTGACGGTCTCCGGCGGCACCGCGCGGTACCAGGAGGAGGTCCCGGTGGCCTACCTCGCCGACGGCGGGCTGGGCCCGGCCGAGCACCGGTTCGTGGTGACGCTGGAGTACGGACCGAACCACGACCAGGTGAACCCCTTCGACATCGCGGTCCCGCGCGTCGCGGAGAACGACGCGGAGAACGCCCACGAGGCGAGCTACCTGCACCCGGTGGTGCGCCACCACCGCGACGGTGTGCTCACCGCGACCCACCACCTGGCGGAGAACCTGGAGAACCGCTGGGACCTGCCCGAGGTGCACCGGCAGCCACTCGTGGCGTTCGTGAAGGAGTGCCTTGCCGACGCGTGACGCCGGGCCGTTCCCGGGCCGGGTGCTCGACGCGCTCGCCGCCGCCGCGGACCGGCCGGTGGTCGAGCACGGCGCCCGCGCGGTGACCGGCGCGGAGCTGCTGGACCTGGTCGGGCGGATCGCGGCCGGGCTGCGGGAGGCGGGGCTCGGCCCGGGGGACGGCGTCGCCCTCCTGCTGGGGGTCACGCCGGAGGCGTTCGCGGTCGTCCTGGCCGCCCACGCGGTGGGGGCCAGGGTGGTGGGCGTGCGGCCGGGGCTGCCGGACGCGCAGCTGCGCCACCTCCTCGGCCTCGACATCGCCGCAGTGGTCACCGACTCGGGCGAGCGCCACGCCCCGCGCACGCTCACCGTCGACGCGCTGTGCGCGACCCGCGCCGACGGCGGCCCGCCGCGCCCGGCCGGCCGGCCCGGGGACGTCGCCCGGCTGATCCACACCAGCGGCAGCACGGGGATGCCCAAGGCGTGCGCGCAGACCTACGCCGCGATGACGGCGGCGTGGGCCACGCGACCGGCCGAGTGGCCGCCCGTGATCCGCGAGCTGGCGCCCCGGCTCGAACGCCACCTGGTGTTCGGGACGCTGTCGAGCCAGGTGGTGTTCGAGTACGCGGTGCTGGCCGTCGTCGCCGGCGGCACCGTGGTCGTCGCCGATCGGCCCGAGCTGCCCGACGCGATTACCCGCCACCGCGCCTCGTCCAGCGTGATCACCGTGCCGCGCCTGGCGAAGCTCGTCGCCGCGCAGCGCCGCGATCCGGCCGACCTGTCCTCGCTGCGCGCGCTGGTGGTGTCCGGGTCGCCCCTGACCGCCGCCCGGCACCGCGAGGCGCTGGAGGTGCTCGGCCCGGTCGTGTTCCACGGCTACGGGCAGACCGAGACCGGGATGATCTCCATGGCCGGCCCCGCCGACCCGCCGGGTTCGGTGGGTGTCCCGCCCCCGGCGGTGGACGTGGAGGTCCGCGACGAGCGCGGCGCGCCGGTCCCGGTCGGGGTCGACGGGGAGCTGTTCGTCCGCACCCCGGCCCAGGCCGGTTCGTACTGGGCCGACCCGGAACGGTCGGCCGAGGTGTTCACCGGCGGCTGGGTGCGCACCCGCGACCTGGGCCGGTTCGACCCGGACGGCCGGCTCCACCTGACCGGGCGGACCCGGGACGTGGTGATCGTCAACGCGAACCTGCACCACGTCGGCCCGATCGAGCGGGTGCTCGCCGAGCACCCGGACGTCGCCGAGGCGTACGTGGTCGCGGTGCCGGACGAGGACACCGGCGAGGCGGTGCACGCGTTCGTGGTGCCGACCACCGGCCGGGAGCCCGACCCGGCGGCGCTGCGCGCGCTGGTGACCGACCGGCTGGGCGCGGCGTGCGCGCCGGCGCGCGTGACCGCGATCGCCGAACCACCGCTCGCCCCGAGCGGCAAGCCGGACAAGCGCCTGCTGTCCACCCAGACGTGAGGAGAAAGCAGTGTCCAGCGAGGTTTCGACGGAGTACCTGGTCATCGGGGCCGGCCCGGCGGGGTTGCAGGCGTCCTACCTGCTCTCCCGGGCCGGGCGGGACCACCTGGTGCTCGACGCCGGGGACGCGCCCGGCGCGTTCTTCACCCGCTTCCCCCGGCACCGCACCCTGATCTCCATCAACAAGGTGCACACCGGGTGGGACGACCCCGAGCTGAACCTGCGGACCGACTGGAACTCGCTGCTGTCCGACGAGCCGTCGCTGCTGTTCACCGGGTACACGCCGCGCTACTTCCCGAGCGCGGAGGACATGGTCCGCTACCTGGGCGACTTCGCCGCGAAGCACGACCTGCCGATCCGCTTCGGCACCAGGGTCGTGTCGGTGACCCGGCCGGACGACTTCGTGGCGCACGACCAGGACGGCAACACCTACCGGGCGCGGCGGGTCATCGTCGCCACCGGCGTGTCCAAGCCCCACGTGCCGCCGATCGAGGGGGTGGAGCACGCCGAGCGGTACGACGAGGTGTCGGTGGACCCCGCCGACTTCACCGGGCAGCGGGTGCTGATCATCGGTCGCGGCAACTCGGCGTTCGAGACCGCGGACAACCTCGTCGAGACCGCGGCGGTCATCCACGTGGCGGGCCCCGGCTCGCTGAAGCTGGCGTGGCAGACCCACTTCGTCGGCCACCTGCGCGCGGTCAACAACAACTTCCTCGACACCTACCAGCTCAAGTCGCAGAACGCGGTGCTGGACGGGCGGGTGCTGGCCGTCCGGCCCGACGGCGACGGGTTCCTGGTGCCGGTCAGCTTCGCGCGGGTCGACGAGCGGGTGAAGGAGATCCGCTACGACCGGGTGATCCTGGCGACCGGGTTCCGCTTCGACGCCTCGATCTTCGCGCCGGAGTGCCGGCCCCGGCTGACCATCAACGACCGCTTCCCGGACCAGACCCCGGCCTGGGAGTCGGTGAACGTGCCCGACCTGTTCTTCGCCGGCACCATCACGCAGGCCCGGGACTTCAAGAAGTCGACCAGCGGGTTCATCCACGGCTTCCGGTACGGGGTGCGGGCGCTGCACCGCGTCCTCGAACACCGCTACCACGGCGTGCCCTGGCCGACCCTCGACCTGGACCCCACCCCCGCGGCGGTGGTCGACGCCGTCGTGGCGCGGGTGAACCGCACCTCCGCGCTGTGGCAGATGTTCGCGTTCCTGGCCGACGCCGTGCTGGTCGGGCCGGACGGGACCACCCGCTACGCCGAGGAGGTGCCGGTGGACCACCTGCACGAGGCGGTCGGGCGGGGCGACTTCGGCGAGGTCGACTCCTACCTGGCGGTGACGCTGGAGTACGGCGCGGACCACGACCGGGTCAACCCGTTCGACATCACCGCGGGCCGCACCTCCCAGCAGGACACCAGCGGGCTCGACGGCCGCTACCTGCACCCGGTGGTGCGGCACTTCCGCGCCGGCGAGCTGCTCGGCGAGCACCACCTCACCGAGAACCTGGAGAACGAGTGGGACAGCGAGGAGGTGCACCGCGCGCCGCTGCTGGAGTTCCTGCGCGACCGGCTCGCGCCGACCGCCGCGGACGCGCCGTGAGCGGCGGCCCCGCGGTGAACGGCGGCCCCACCGCGGGCGGCGGCCTCTCCACGAACGGCGGCCTCTCCACGAACGGCGGCCCTGGCGTGAGCGGCGGACCCACCGTGCACGGCGATCTCGCCGAGCTGCGCGAGCGGGCCCGCGCCGTGCTCGACCCGGCGCACTACGACTACTACGCGGGCGGGGTCGGGGACGAGGTCGTGCTCGGCGAGAACGAGGCGGCCTTCCGGCGGCTGGCCCTGCTGCCCCGGGTGCTGCGCGGCCGGGCGACCCGTGACCTGGCCGTCGACCTGCCCGGCGGGCGCCTCGCCCTGCCGGTGCTGGTCGCGCCGACCGCCTTCCACCGGCTGGCCCACCCCGACGGCGAGCTGGCCACGGCGCGGGCGGCCGCGGCGGCGGGGACGGTGCTGGTGTCCGGGGTGGCCTCGACGGTGGCGATCGCCGAGGTGGTGGCGGCGGCCCGGGAGGTGGACGCGGGCGCGGCGGTGTGGTTCCAGCTCTACCCGCACCCCGAGCACGACGTGACGGCGTGCCTGGTGCGGCGGGCGGAGCGGGCCGGCTGCACGGCCCTGGTGGTGACCGCCGACTCGCCGGTGTTCGGCCGGCACCGCCGCGACGCCGAGCACGGCTTCCACGACCTGCCGGAGGGGCTCGCGGCGGAGAACATGCGGGACCTGCCGGGTGGTCCGCCCGGGGGCACGCGGGACATCGCGATGTCGCCGGCGGTGTCGTGGGCGGACCTGGACCGGCTGCGGGCGCTGACGTCGCTCCCGGTGTGGCTCAAGGGGGTGCTCCACCCCCGGGACGCGGTGCTCGCGGTCGAGCACGGTGCGGCCGGGGTCGTCGTGTCCAACCACGGGGGCCGCCAGTGCGACCTGGTGCCCGCGGCGGTCGACGCCCTGCCCGCGGTGGTCGAGGCGGTCGCGGGCCGGGTGCCGGTGCTGCTCGACGGCGGGGTCCGGGGCGGCGGTGACGTCGCCGTGGCGCTCGCGCTCGGCGCGGCCGCCGTCGGCGTGGGCAGACCGGTGCTGTGGGGCCTGGCCGCGGCCGGCGAGGCCGGGGTGGCGCGGGTGCTCGACCTGCTGCGCGACGAGTTCGACCACGTCCTGGCGCTGTGCGGCGGCCGGGACCCGGCCGACCTCACCCGGGACTTGGTGGTGCCCCGGGGGACGGGGGTGTCCGCGCGGTGTGGGTGACCGGGTTGCTCGCGGCCGCGGCGGTGCTGACCGCGCCGCGCTGGCTGCCGGCGCGGGTGGTCGCCCTGCGCCGCAGGGTGTTCGAGGGGGTCAACGGGGACCACGCGATCACGTTCCCGAACGCGGAGTTCGGGCCCGACCGGTTCCTGGAGGTCTACGGCCACCCCGCCGCGAACGGCCGCAGCCGGGGCGCCGGGCTCTCGGACCTGTTCTGGTACTGGCTCTCCCCCGGCCCGGAGGTGCACCAGGAGCACCTGGAGGAGGGCCCGCGCTACGACGACGCGGCCCGCACGACCCGCGCCCTGCTGGCCGGGCCCGCCGACGCGCTGTCGGCCGCGGCGGCCCGCTGCGCCGGGCGGGTGCTCGACGAGCGGGCCGGCGGGCGGGCCACCCTGGTGCGGCTGCGCGACCTGATGGCGCCGGTGTGGGCGGAGTACTTCTACGAGCTGGTGTTCGGCGAGCCGTGCCCCCGCGCGGCGCGGGACCTGATCGTCGGGCACGCCGACGACGTGGCGAGCGCGCTGAAGTGCACCGGCCTGCGCCACCCCGCCCGGCGGGCCCGGCTGACCCGCTACCTCGCCCGGCGCGTCGCGGCCGGCGACGTGCGGCGACCGCTGCCCGCGAGCCTGTCCCCCGCCGAGCGGGTGCACTACCTCCAGGGCACCCTCTTCACCACCGGCGTGGTGCAGATGTCCGAGGCGATGGCCCACCTGCTGCTCGTGCTGGCCCAGCACCCGGAGGTGGCGGCCCGGCTCGCGGCCGACCCCGACGACGACCGCTACTTCGCGCACGTGCTCGACGAGACCTTCCGGCTCTACCCGCTGTTCGGCATCGCGCACCGCGTCACCACCGGGGACATCGCGCTCGACGAGCGCACCACCCTGCCCGCCGGGTCGGTGCTGTGCTTCAGCTACCCCGACTACCACGCCTCCGGTCACGACCGGCCGGAGGTGTTCGACCCCGACCGCTGGGACCGCGTCCCGGCCCGCGCCGCGCACCACATCCCGTTCGGGGTCGCCGCCAACCGGCCGTGCCCGGCGTGGCGGCTCTCGCCGCTGGCGCTGCGGGCCGCGACCGGGGAGGTGCTGCGGCGCGTCACGCTCCACTCCACCGCCGGCCACACCCGGTCGCTGCCGAACCGGGGCCCGTGCCTGCTCGTCCGGGTGGGCGAGCCGCTGCCGCCTCGCCGCCTCGCCGTGCTCGGCGCGCTCCTGCGCCTGCGGGACCGGTGGGAGGACGTGTGGCGCAGCGTGGTCCAGCTCGTGCTCGGCACGGTCATGGTCCTGCACGCCCGCAGGCTGCGCCTGGCCGAGCGCTACTTCGACACCCGCGACGACCGGGGGTGCCCGGTGCCGCACCGACCGCCTCACACCCAGGAGACCCCCGAGTGAACCAGATCGAGTTCGCGTTGCGCGTGTTCGCCGCGCTGGCGGCGGTGCTGGCCGCGACGACCCTGTGCGGTCGCCTGGCCATGGCGGTCCGGCAGCCCAGGGTGGTCGGCGAGATGGTCGCCGGCGTCCTGCTCGGCCCCGCCCTGTTCGGCGCGGTCGCGCCCGGCGTGCAGGCCCAGCTCTTCCCCGCGGACGTGCGGGACGTCCTGTACGTGCTGAGCACCATCGGGCTGACGTTCTACATGTTCCTGGTCGGGTCCTCGCTCGACCACGGCCTGACCGCCGGCCGGAACATGCGGCGGGCCGCCGTGCTCGCGGTGTCCGGCATCGTGCCGACCTTCGCGCTGGGCGCGGGCGCGGCGGCGCTGTTCTTCGGCTCGCTGAGCCCCGCCGGGACGAGCCTGTGGGTGTTCATGCTCTTCGTCGGCGGCGCGCTGTCGATCACGGCGTTCCCGATGCTGGCCCGAATCCTCCAGGAGCGCGGGATCGCCAACACCCCCATCGGCGGCCTGACCCTGGTCGCGGCCGCGATCGACGACGCGGCGGCGTGGGTCATCCTGGCCGTGATCATCGCCGTCGGTGCGGCGGGCAGCCCGCTCGACGCGCTGGACACCGTGGCGGGCGCGGCGGTGTTCGCGCTGCTGATGCTCACTGTGGGGCGCGCCCTGCTGGGGCGGTTGGGGCAGCGGGTGGAGCGGGCGGGCGGGATGAGCCGCGACGTGATGGCACTGGTGCTGTTCGTGGTGCTGCTGGCGGGCTGGTTCACCGACTACATCGGCGTGTTCTCGGTGTTCGGCGGGTTCATCACCGGGCTGGCCATGCCGCAGTCGGCGGTGGTGCGGCGGGAGCTGGAGACCCGGCTCACCGACCTCAACTCGATCCTGCTGCTGCCGGTGTTCTTCGCGTTCAGCGGCCTGAACACGCAGGTGTCCGGCTTCGGCGCGGGCGGCGGGCTGTGGTTGCCGCTCGCGGTGGTCATGGCGGCCGCGTTCGCCGGCAAGTACCTGGGCTGCGCCGCGGTGGTGCGCGTCCAGGGCTTCTCCTGGCGCTACGCCTCGGCGGTCGGCGGGTTGATGAACGCGCGCGGGCTGATGATCCTGATCTTCATCAACATCGGCCTCGCGCACGGGATGGTGACGCCGGAGCTGTTCGCGATCCTCGTCGCGGTGGCGATCGTCACCACCGCCGCCGCGATGCCGATCTACCGGGCGTCCCTGCCCGACGGCATGGACCGGGAGGAGGTCGCGCCGTCGCCCGTGCCCCTGCCGAACCGGCGGTAGCCGGGCGCGAGGAGTGCCGGGGGCGCGGTGGCGACGGCCGCCGGCGACGCCACCGGGGTCGTCGAAGGCGCGGCGGCGGTGTTCCCGGGCGCCGAGCGGACCCGCGCCGAACCGGGGCCGCCGGTGGCGGTGCCGGACGGGTGACCCCGGCTTCCGGTGGGCAGGTGGCGGGGCGGGGCGGCGGTCCGGTGGCGGCGGCTCAGGAGGGGGCGCCCAGGGCCGCCGCCAGGTCCGGGTACAGGTCGAGCACCTGGTCCAGCCGGGCGGCGCGCAGCGCGCGCAGGGGGCTGCGCGCCGGGGCCACCACGCGCAGCGGGGTCCCCCGGACCTCCCCGAGCCGCTGGTGCTCCACCAGCAGCGCCATGCCGATCGAGGCGAAGAAGCCCACGCCGGTCAGGTCGATCACCACGGGTCCGGACCCCGCCTCGCGGAAGGCGGCGGTCAGCTCGTCGCGGACCAGGGTGACGGACGTGCCGTCCACCTCGCCGCGCACCTCCACCACGACCGCGCCGTCCCGGTGCTCGCGCCGGACCCGCAGCTGCTCGTCCCGGTGTTCTCCATCGGTCACCACATCGCCTCCCTCACGAACCGCGCCGGGGTGGCCGGACGGGTCCGGACGACCCGCCTCACGCATGGTCTTCCCCGCGCCGGCCGATCCCATGCGCGCGGCGCCGGACCGCGGCACGCCCGGCCCTGTGCGACCCTGGGGGTCGGACGAGTTGACGAGGAGTGCGACGAACGTGGTGATCTTCGGTTTTCGGACCAAGGTCTTCGTCCTGGCGATGATGACCCTGTTGTGCCCCCGGTGCGGCAACCCGGCGGCACACCCCCTGCACAGGTCGGTCACGAAGTTCACGCTGTTCTTCATCCCGCTGTTCCCGGTCAAGAGCCGGTACACCACGCAGTGCACCTTCTGCGGCTTCACCAACCAGCTGTCCAAGGACCAGGCCGGGCAGCTCCGGCAGGGGGGCGGCCAGTCCCTGCCGCCCCGGGGGTACGGCGCGAACCAGTACCCGCCCCGGATGTGACGTCCGACACCGCCCCTGCCCCGCGTTGGTCCACTGTGGACTGAAAGGGGTCGGGGGTCGGGTCGGCATCAGGGGCGGGGTGGCCGGGCCCACAGCAGGTGGCGGACCACCGGTTCCCCCTCGGCGAGGGCGCGGGCGGCGCGCTCCACCTCCACGTCCACCCCGGTGCCGCGCTCCAGGTGCTGGCGCAGGTGCTCCTGCCAGGTGGCGACGGTGAAGGTCTCCAGGAACAGCCCGGGGTCCTCGGAATCGCGGAACAGGCCCCACAGGGTCGCGCCGGTCCGCCGGCGGGACCGCTCGACCTTCCGCATCGCCTCCGCGAACTCGGCCGCCCGCTCCCCCGCCACGCGCCACCGCACGGTCACCAGCACCGGCCCGGCGTCGGCGTCCGCGTCCGCCACCTCGGGCGGCGCGTCCCACAGGCTCGCGGGCGAGGTGTCCAGGACGCGGTCGGTCAGCGGCAGCCGGCGCGCCGCGACCAGCGCGACGAGCACCATCGCGACGGCCGGGGCGAGCAGCGCGGCGCGCACGTCCAGGGCCGAGGCGAGCGCGCCCCACACCACCGCGCCGAACGCCTGCCCGCCCATGAGCATCAGCTGGTAGTAGGCCAGGGCGCGGGCCCGCGTCCACGCCGGGAGCAGCACCTGGGCGGTGGCGTTGAGCGTGGACAGCACCGCGATCCACGCCGCGCCGACGACGAACATCGCCGGCACCGCCACCGCGACCACCCCGGTGAGCCCGGCCAGGGCGGTGGCCGCCGCGTACGCGCACGTCGCCAGGGTGACCAGCGGGTTCTTCCCGATCCGCCGCAGCAGGCGGGGCACCGCGAACGCCCCGCCGATCGCCCCGAGCCCGACGCAGCCCAGCAGCACCCCGTAGCCGCCCGCGTCGAGCCCCAGCGGGCCGCGGGCGAGCGCGGGCAGCAGCGCCCACAGACCGCTGCCGAACACCACGAACAGCACGCACCGGGCCAGCACCCGGGCGAACAGCGGCGAGCTGCGGACGTACCGGGCGCCGGTCCGCACGGCGGTGGTCACGTGCTCGGCGCCCAGCGGGCGGTGGTCGGACGGCCGCCGCCACCGCCACAGCACCAGCAGCACGCCCAGGAACGACACGGCGTTGAACGCGAACGTCGCCTCGGGGCCGACCGCCGCGATCAGCACGCCGCCCAGGGCGGGCCCGATCGCGCGGCCGACGTTCATGTTCACGCCGTTGAGCAGCGCCGCCTGCGGGATCTCCTCGCGCGGCACCAGCTCGGGCTGGACGGCCTGGAAGGACGGCATGGTCAGCGCCTGGCCCACGCCCATCAGGGCGATCATCGCCAGCAGCGTCGCCGGGGTGGCCGCGCCGCTGCCGGCCAGCACCACCAGGGCCGCCGCGCCGACCAGCATCAGGCCCTGGCCGGCGATCAGCACCCGGCGCCGGTCCAGGATGTCCCCGATCGCCCCCGACGGCACCACCAGCAGGAACACCGGCAGGGTGGTGGCCGCCTGCACGAGCGCGACCTGGAGTTCGCTGCCGCCGAGGTCGCCCATGAACCACTGCGCGCCGACGGTCTGGGCCCAGGTGCCGATGTTGGACGCGAACTGGGCCAGCCACAGCGCGCGGTAGGTGGCGCGGCGCAGCGGCGACCACGCGGACGGGGCCGTCACCAGCCCGTTCCCGCTCGCCTCACCCGCGTCACCACCAGCAGGTACCTCCGCGCCGTGCCGCCAAACGCCTCAGGGCCGCCCGCGCAGGCGACCGACCAGCCCGGCCAGGAGCGGGCCCCGGCGGCGCGTGGGCAGCCGGCCGGCGACGGCGTCCGCGATGAGCGAGCCGACGGTCTCCCGCGAGCACGCCCTGTTCGCGCCGATGCCGCCGCTGGGCCCGCGCTTGGCCCAACCGACGACGTAGGTCCCGGCCAGGCCCTCGACCCGGCCCGCGCGGTGCGGGACGGTGCCGGTGACCTCGTCGAACGGCAGGCCGGGCAGCGGGGTGCCCCGGTAGCCGACGGCCCGGACGACCCGGCCCGCGGGGATCTCCACCTCGCCGTCGGGACCGGTGACGCGCAGGCCGCGCACCCCGGTGTCCCCGACGACCGCCACGGGCGCGGAGTGGAAGCGGAGCACGATGCGCCGCCGGTCCGCCGGGGGCGGCGCGGACCAGTCCACGACCTCCCGGGCGACGCCCTGGAGCAGGCCCGCCTTGTCCGCCGGCGCGGCGGCCGCGATCGTCCGGGCGGTGCGCTCGTCGTGCGCGTCGACCACCACCTCGACACCGGCTCGCTCCAGCAGGGCGATCAGCTCGGGCCGGGTGCAGGCGGCGGCGTCCGGGCCGCGGCGCCCGAGGAGCACGACCTCGCGGACCCCGCTCGACCGGAGCCGGGCCAGGGCGTGCGGGGCGGTGGAGGTGCCCTTCAGGTCGGCCGGGTCCGCGGTCAGCACGCGCGCGACGTCCAGCGCCACGTTGCCGGTGCCGACCACGACGACGCGCCCGGTGGACAGGTCGACCGCGTCCGCGGGCACGTCCGGGTGGCCGTTGTACCAGGCCACGACGGTCGTCGCGGCGAGGCTGCCGGGCAGCTCCTCGCCGGGGACGCCCAGCGGGCGGGCCGCGGACGCGCCGACGGCGTAGACCACCGCGTCGTGCCGCGCGGCCAGCTCCTCGGCGGTGACGTCGCGGCCCACCTCGACGCCCAGCCGCAGGCGCAGCCGGGGGTGGGTGTGGAAGCGCGCGAACACCTCGCCGATCCTCTTGGTGGACGGGTGGTCGGGCGCCACGCCGTAGCGGACCAGGCCGCCCGCGACGGGCAGCCGGTCGATCAGGGTGACCCGGGCGTTGGTGTGCAGCAGCAGGTCCTCGACGGCGTACATGCCGGCGGGGCCGGTGCCCACGACCGCGACGTCCAGCGGCGCGAAGTCGGCCGGGACGGTGCGGCGGAACACCGGCGGGCCCCAGGCGTGGAAGTTCGGCGCGGGGTCGGCCGCCTCCTCGATCGGGTCCCGGTGCGCGTAGTGGTCCGCGTTGATCTTCGCGTAGGTCTTCAGCGGCCCGGTCAGGGCGTCGACCGGGAAGACCGCGTCCACCGGGCACGCGTCCGCGCACGCGCCGCAGTCGATGCACGTGCGCGGGTCCACGTAGAGCATCTCCGCGGTGCCGAAGTCGGGCTCGTCCGGCGTCGGGTGGATGCAGTTGACCGGGCAGACCGCGACGCAGGACGCGTCGCCGCAACAGGTCTGGGTGATCGCGAAGGCCATGGTGTCAGATGAGGTTCGCGCGCCGGTAGAACCAGGTCGAGGCCCTGGTCAGCAGGCCGGCCGAGGACAGGAACTCCATCAGGCCGGCGCAGCTGGAGCGCAGCATCGACCGGTGGTGCTCGTTGGCGCGGGCCTCGCGGACGGCGCGCTCCCGGTCCAACCCGGCGGTGGCGTAGACCTGGTCGCTGACCATGCTGCGGACGATGGCGTAGGACGCGCCCGCCACGACGATCGCGTTGACCTGCCGGCGCAGCCACCCCGCGCCGCGGAGCCGCTCCCGGGTCTCCTCCCGGGCGAACTTCATGTGCCGGGACTCCTCGACCACGTGGATGTTGTTGATGGTGCGCACGAAGGGCACCACCCGCTCGTCGCGCATCCAGTCGCGCTGCATGACGTCGAGCACCTCCTCGGCGACCAGGATCGCCGCGTAGGCCGCCTCGCCGGAGGCGAGGGTCTTGAACGCGCGCCCCAGCTCGACCACCACGCGACGCGGCCGGTACGCGGGGGCGCGCAGCTTCGCGGCGCCGCGGGCGAACATGATCGAGTGCCGGCACTCGTCGGCGATCTCGGTCAGCGCCCACTGGAACGCCGGGTCGGTCGGGTCCTTCGCGTAGAAGTCCCGCAGCACCATCTGCTGGAGGATCATCTCGAACCAGATCCCGGTGCTCGCCACCGACGCCGCCTCCTGGCGGGTCAGCTCGCGCTGCTGCTCCGGGGTCATCTCGTCCCAGTAGGACGTCCCGTAGAGGGTGCTCCACTCCGGGCTGGCGCCGTGGAAGTCGGTGTCGAGCGGGGTCTCCCAGTCGACCTCGTGGACGGGGTCGTAGGAGAGGGCCTCGGACGAGTCCAGCAACCGGCGCGCGACGGCCTGGCGGTCGGACGCGCCCGCGTGGTCCTGGGTGTCGACGCTGGTCATGTGGGGGCTCCCTGATGACAAAGTAGCTGTTACCCGGAGTTACTGATACCAACAGTAACAGACAGATACCCGCTTTCGCGAGCACCAAAACCGGGTGGCCGCGCGGGGCGCGCGTCGAGGAGGCGGGCCCTCCCCCGCCGGGGTCGGCCGCGGTCGGCGTGGGCGGGAGCTGCTGGTGAACGCGTGCTCCGCGGCGTGCGTGGCGGCGCTGCCGGAACCGCGCCCGGCTCCGTGTCGACGCCGCACGGCGGCGGCCCGAACGTCGTCCGGCCGCCCGCCGGGTAGCGCGGCGCGTCGGCCGTCAGGGGCGGGCGGGGTCGAGGACCACCGGGAGGGCCCGCCAGCCGGTGACCGTCAGCGAGCGCCGCGGCTGGAGGTCGTCGGCGGGGACGGTCCCGGTGTAGCGGGGGAAGCGGGCCAGCAGGTGCCGCAGGGCGATCTCGCCCTCCAACCGGGCCAGGGGCGCGCCGATGCAGAAGTGGAGGCCGTGGCCGAAGGCGAGGTGGCCGGTCGGGCGGTCGGCGTCGAAGGTGTCGGGATCGGCGAAGCGGGCCGGGTCGCGGTTGGCCGCCGGGAGGCTGACCAGGACCACCTCCCCCTCGGGGATGGTGGTGCCGCCCACCCGCACCGGGGCCTTGGTGAACCTCGCCGTGGTCAGGGAGACCGGGCTGGTGAGGCGGAGCAGTTCGTCGACCGCGCGGGGGATCAGGTCCGGATCCTCGACCAGGCGGGCCCGGGTGCGCTCGTCGCGCAGCAACCACTCGGCGGCGGAGCCGATCAGGCCCGCGGTGGTCTCGTGGCCCGCCACCACCAGCAGCAGGCAGGTGCCGAGGAGTTCGGCCTCGGTGAGCCGGTCGCCGTCGTCGCTCGCGCGGGTCAGCGCCGACAGCAGGTCGTCGCCGGGGTCGGCGCGCTTCGCCGCGATCAACTCGGTCAGGTAGGAGGTGATCTCCCCGGACGCGGTGAGCGCGGCGGCGGCCCCCGCCTCGCCCATCAGGTGCTGCGACCACGTCCGCATCGGCGCGCGACCGCTCTCCGGGACGCCCAGCAGCTCGCAGATCACCGTCATGGGCAGCGGGAACGCGAAGTGCTCGACCAGGTCGACCTCGACGTCCGAGGGCATCGCGTCGAGCAGGTCGGCGGTGAGCCGCTCGACCCTCGGGCGCAGCTGCTCGACGCGGCGCCCGGTGAAGTCCTTGGCGAGCAGCTTGCGCAGCCGGGTGTGGTCGGGCGGGTCCATCACCAGCATGTTGCCCCGGTACAGCGCCGAGAGCCGCGGATCTCCCCCGGCCGCCTCCAGCTTCGCGGACATGATCTCCCCGAGGCGGCGGTGGTCCTTGGCCACGCGCTCGTCGGCCAGCACCGCCTTGGCGGCCTCGTGGTCGACGACCACCCACACCGGGAGCCTGGTCGGCAGCACGGCCCGGTGCACGGGCCCGTCCTCCCGCAACGCCCGCAGCGCCGGGTGCGGGTCGCGGAGGTAGGCGGGGCTGAAGAGGGCGTCGGTCATGTCGCGATCATGCCCGCCCGGGGGCCCGGTCCGGCAGGGCCCGGTCCGGCAGGGCCCGGTCCGGCAGGGCCCGCCCGGGGGCCCGGTCCGGCAGGGCCCGCCCGTCACCGGTCCCCGGACGTCGGGGACCGGTGACGGGCCGCCGCACGTCGGCAACCGGCGGCGGCTCCAGGGCATCGGCGGCGGCCCCGGGCGCCGGGAACCGGTGGCGGCCCCGCCGAACGGGACCGCCACCGATCGTCACCAGCCGGTCAGCCCGGCCCCGTACGGGTAGAGCGGGTTGCCGTAGTTGGTCGGCAGGGGTTGGCCCGCGTCGATCCTGGCCCTGATCTCGGCGCGCTGGGCCGCCGTGGCACCGAGGTCGTAGGGCAGGTCCCACGCCTCGGTGGCGTCCGCCGGCACGTCCGTGCCGCCCGGCCGCAGCACGTCCGACAGCGCCCTGGGCAGCTGCCACGGCAGCTTCCCGCTCGGCGCGTAGTCGCCGAACAGCAGCGAGGCCAGCGCCGGGCCCATCTCCTCGCCGCCCCGGTAGGTGACCACGATCGCGTCCGCCAGCTCGTGCCACTCGGTGATGACGTACGGCCGGGGCAGCACCAGCGCGACCACCACCGGGATGCCCCGGCTCTTGAAGTCCCGGATCAGCGCCAACTGGTCCGGCGGCAGGTACGGCTGCTCCTTCACCCAGCTCGTCGCGTGCGTGTACGAGGTCTCCCCGACCGCGACCACGGCCAGCTTCGGCGACGGCCCGGTGTCCTTGTGCACGTTCACCCCGGCCTGCGCGCCCCGGTCGCGGATCGCCTGGTACATCGTCCGCGAGCCGTACTCCTGGTGGAAGTAGCTGGTCCAGATGCAGCACGCGGCCGTGTCGTCCGCGCGCGGGCCCGCCACCACGACGTTGTCGCCCGGGTTGAGCCGCAGCGGCAGCACGCCGTTGTTGCGCAGCACCGTCATGGCCTCCCGCGACGCCTGGTTGGCCAGCGCCGCGTACTCCGGCTTGTGGAACCGGTACGGCCCGTTGACCGGGTCGCCGTAGGGGTTCTCGAAGACGCCGAGCTTGAACTTGATCCGCAGCACGCGCCGCACCGCGTCGTCGATGCGCGCCGCCGGCACGGCCGCGGTGAACTGCGCCATGCTGAAGCCCGGCGCGCCCGGATCGGCCCCGCCCATGACGTCCGACCCCGCGTTGGCCGCCCCGATCCAGCTGCCCGACGGCAGCCAGTCGGTGGTGATCAGGCCGGTGTACCCGAGGTTCTGCCGCAGGTAGGCCAGGATCTTGGCGCTGTCGCCCGCGCCGGGGCCGCCCGGGTCGAGCAGGGTGCTGCCCGCGTAGCCCGGCATGATGTTCACCGCGCCGGCCTCCATCGCGGCCCGGAACGGCGCGGTGTGGTACTTGACCGTCACCTCGTCGAACACGATGACCGCCTCACCGCCCGCGCCCTCGCCCGGCCAGTGCTTCACGGTGGCCAGCACGGACGCCGGGTTCAGCTCCGGTCCGCCCTGCAACCCCGTCACCAGCGCCCGGACCTGGGCCGAGGCGACGTCGGCGCTCTCGCCGTTGCCCTCCTGGATGCGCGGGTACAGCACCTTCGTGCCGACCTCGGCCAGCGGACCGAGGACGCCGCGCGTGCCGACCTCCAGCTGCTCGCGCCGCTGCACGTCACCCAGCTTGTGCGCCAGCGGGTAGTTCTTCGCCGCGGCCAGCGCGCTCTGCAACGGGTAGGTCGTCTTGTACCCGGCGATGGTGTCGCCCGCCGACACGAACGGGATGCCCAGGCGGGTGCCGGACGAGGCCAGCAGGGCGGTGTGCAGGTCCCGCGCCTCGGCGGGCCCGAAGTGCCAGCCCGACCGGGGGAACGCCTGCGCGTTGTAGAACAGCTGGTACGCCTTCTCCTCGATGGTCATGCGGCCCACCAGGTCGTTGACCCGCGTCTCCACGGGCTGCCGCCAGTCCTCGTACGGCTCGACCGCGCCGTTGCGGTTGAGGTCCCGGCTGCCGTTCACCACCCGAATCCCGTCGTCCACAGTGGACAGCGTCGGTCGGTAGAGGCTGAACGTCCGGATGGTGGACGCGCTGGTCGCGCCCGCGCCGTCCACCGCGACGACGAACCAGCGGTAGGTCCACCGGTCGGCGACGTCCCAGGTCGGCGTGTAGGTGGTGGCGGTGGTCTCGGCGACCTTCGTGTAGAGGTCGAGCAGGTTGCCGGACGCGGCGAAGTCGTAGTCGCCGCGGCTGAGGTTGAGCCAGACCTGGTAGCGGACCGCGCCGGGCGAGGAGGCCCACGAGAACGCCGGGCGTCGGGTGCCGGTGACCATCGCCTGGTCGGCCGGCGCGGTGAGGGCGAAGCGGCCGGTGTTCGCCGGGGCCCTGGTCGGCCGCGACAGCAGCGGCGGGGTGGTGGCCGAGGAGTCCACCGTGCCGAACACCTGGAGCTCCCACAGCGACACGCCGTAGCCGGTGGCCCGGGTGGTGGCGAACAGCCGCAGGTAGCGGCCGGAGCCGGAGACGGTGAGCCGCTCCACGCCGCCCGCGCCGGTGGTGGTCGCGTAGACCTGCGTCCACGTGGTCGCGTCGTTCGACAGCTCGACCCGGTAGCCGCGGGCGTAGGCGCCCTCCCAGGTCAGCACGACCTGGTTGACCACCGCGACGCCGCCGAAGTCGACCCGGATCCACTGGTCGTCGGCGAACTGGCTGGACCAGCGGGAGTTCGTGCGGCCGTCGAGGGCGGCGGCGGGCGCGTTGCCGCCCTCCCAACTGGAGGCGGCGACCTGCTTGTACTGGGAGATCGGCGTGCTCGCGGGCGGCGGTCCGCCGGGGGTGCCGTAGACCTGGAACTCCCAGAGCGAGTAGCCGTAGCCGGTGGCGCGGGCCGTGCCGAGCAGCCGCACGTACCGGCCGGTGCCGGTGACCGCGAGGTGCTGCGTGCCGCCCGTGCCGCCGGTGGTGGTGTGGACCGTGGTCCACGCGGCGCCGTCGGCGGAGGTCTGGACCTGGAATGCGGTCGCGTAGGCGCCTTCCCACACCAGGGAGACGCGGTCGACGGTCGCGGTGGCGCCCAGGTCGACCTGGAGCCACTGGGGGTCGCCGAAGGCGCTGGACCAGCGGGTGGTGGTGCTGCCGTCGGTGGCGGCGGAGGCGGGCGTGCCCGCGTTCTCGGTGGAGGAGGCCGTGGTGGGCCTGCCCTGGGAGAGCAGGGCGCTCTGGGCGGTGGCGCGGGTGGCGGCGAACTGGCCGGCGACCAGCGCCGCGACCACGGCGAGCAGGGGCAGGACCCGGCGGCGGTGCCGGGTGAGCGCAGCGGGCATGGCGACTCCAGGCAGGGGAGTGCGCACCGCGGCGGGGGCCGCGGTGGGAGGTGGGCGAGATGCGGGAGAGCGCTCTCCCACGAGAGAACTTCACCCGGCGGGCGGCGTCAAGGGGTTCGGGGACCGGTTCTCGGCCCGGGGTGGCCGCTGTTCCGGCCGGGGCCGGCTGTGGGGTGGGTGTTCGGGTGGCACGGTCGGTGGTGGGACGGGGAGGCGGGCGGTGGGGGACGGGCGCGGGCGGTGGGGGACGGGCGCGGTCGGCTGTGGGACGGGGACACGGGCAGGGCTGGGACGCGGGGCCGATCGGCAGTGGCGGGATGGGGGCCGGGCCGGGCGCGGGTCCCGCACCCCGGCCTGCCCCCCGTTCAGCGGGGCTGGAGCGCGACGCGCTCCAGCTCCGGCACGAGTTCGTGCGGCGTGGGGGCTCCCTGCGCCCACGAGCGCGCTTTCTCCGCGCGCTCGGCGAACACCGGCTCGTCGAGCAGCCGCACCAGCTGCCCGCGCAACGCCGCCGCGGTGAGCCGCTCGTGGTCCACCACCAGACCCGCGCCCTGCTCCGCCACCAGGTCCGCCAACCCCGCCTTGTCCCACATGTTGCCCGGGACGACGAGCTGCGGCACACCGTGCGCCACGGCGTTCCCGGTCGTGCCCGCGCCACCGTGGTGGACGACCGCCGCGCAGCTGGGGAGCAGCGCGTCCAGGGGCACGAAGTCGACCAGCCGGACGTTGTCGGGCACCGCCGACGCCGACTCGACCTGCCGGGCGGTCAGCGTCGCGACGACCTCGACGTCCAGGTCCGCCACCGCCTCGAACAGGTGGTCCACGGAGAACCGGTCGCTGCCCCACAGGTCGCGCCGGGACAGGCCGAGGGTGACGCAGACCCGGCGCCGGGCCGGCGGTTCGACCAGCCACGACGGCACCACCGACCGGCCGTTGTAGGGCACGTGGCGCACCGGCAGGTAGGTCGCGGCGGTGGGGAACCTCGTCCAGGGCGGCAGCGGGTCGACCGTGCGCCGGCCGAGGACCAGGTCCTCGTCGAAGGCGCAGCCGAACCGCTCCAGCTTGGCGGACAACCACTCCGCCAGCGGGTCGGACCCCTCGCCGCCGCCCAGCTCGGTGAAGCGGGCGCGCATCCGCGCGACGTGGTCGAGCCCGAACAGCACCCGCACCTGCGCCGCGCCGCTCGCGCGGGCGGCGATGGGGCCCATGTAGGTCAGCGCGTCCCAGACGACCAGGTCCGGCCGCCAGTTCCGGGCGAACCGGACCACGTCGTCGAGCACCGCGTCCTGGGCCAGCCGCTCCAGGCCCAGCGAGGACCAGGTGGCGAACACGCCCCGGACGTAGTCCAGGGTGAGCCGCTCCTCCCGCGTCTCGGTGATGTCGTACCGCGAGCCGAACACCGTCTGCTCCTTGGGCCGCTCCCGCGCCTGGCGGGCCAGCTCCGCCAGGTCGAGCGCGGGGCCGACCGGGACGGCCGTCAGCCCGGCCTGGACCACCGCGTCGGTGAGGTCCGGTTGGGCGGCGACCCGGACGTCATGCCCCGCCGCGCGCAGCGCCCACGCCAGCGGCACCAGGTTGTACAGGTGCGCGTTGGCCGCCAGGGTCGTGAACAGCACTCTCATCCAACTCTCCCAACCATTCCTCGATCGCGAGCGCGGTGTCCCCCGCGTGCTCGCGCACCATCGTGAAGTGATCACCGGGCACGTCGCGGACGCGGGGCCAGCCCGGACGCAGCGCGGCCGAGCCCTCCGGTCGCACGAACAGCACCGGCGCGGCGACCTCCGGCGGGCGGTGCCCGTCGAGCAGCCGGAGGTACTGGCCCATCGCCGACAACCGGGTGCCGGTGAACGGGCCGAACAGCGGTTCCCGCTCCAGCAGCCCGTGCAGCAGCCGCTCGAAGAGGTCCCCGACGCCGGTGAGGTGCGTGTCGAGCAGCACGACCCCGGCGGGCGGGGTCGCGCGCCGCTCCAGCTCCCCCGCGGTGGCCAGCGCGAGCAGCCCGCCCCAGGAGTAGCCCACGAGCACCTGCCCGCCGGGCTCGCCCCGGCGCAGGACGACCTCGGCCAGCACGTCGACCAGGACGTCCGGCGACGCCGGGAGCGGTTCGTGCTCGGCGAAGCCCGGCACCGGCACGGCGTGCACCTCGCGCAGCCCGCGCCAGTGCCGGGCCAGGCGGGCGTACTGCTGGACCCCGCCCATCACCACCGGCGAGGGCAGGCAGAGCAGGCCGGGCGGCCTCGTCCCGGCCGGTCCCGGGGCGAGCCGCACCGCCTCGGGGAACCGGGGCAGCCGCGCGGACGAGGTGAACGCGGGCCGCAGGCCGCCGGCGGCCCTGAGCAGGTCGAGGCCCTCGGTCACCCGCCCGTCGGCCACGGCCCGGCGGAACAGGTCGCTCAGCAGGTCGGTCGTCGCGGGCCCGCCGAGGTCGAGCTCGTCGAGCAGGCGCGCGGCGAGCCCGGCCGGGGTGTGCTGGTCGAACACCGCGCTGGTCGGCAGCCGCAGGCCGGTGGCCGCGTTGAGGCCGTTGCGCAGCTCCACCGCGGTCAGCGAGTCGAAGCCGGCCTGGAGGAAGGCGCCCTCCGGGTCCACCGCCGCGGGATCGGCGTGGCCGAGCACCGCGGCCGCGTGACCGCGCACCAGCTCCACCAGCGCCGCGCGCCGGTCGGCGGCCGGCAGGGCGGCCAGCCGGCGCCGCAGCCCGTCCGCGTCCGACCGCGCCGACCGGGCCGCCGGGCGGCGGACCCGCGCCCGCGCCGCCAGCTTCGCCGGGACCACCAGCGGGAGACCGGTGGCCAGGGCCGCGTCGAACAGCGCCAGCCCCTCCTCGGCGGACAGGCCGGTCAGCCCGGCCCGCGCCAGCCGCGCGGTGTCGGCGTCGGCGGTCATCCCGCTCCGGTCCGCCCACAGGCCCCAGGCCAGCGACACCCCGGGCAGCCCCCGCGCCTGCCGGTGCGCGGCGAGGGCGTCGAGGAACGCGTTCGCGGCCGCGTAGCCGCCCTGGCCCGCGGCGCCGAGAACGCCCGCGCCGGAGGAGAACAGCACGAACGCGGCCAGGTCCAGGTGGCGGGTGAGCTCGTGCAGGTGCCGGGCCGCCCCCGCCTTCGGCCGCCACACCGCGTCCAGCCGCCGCGGGGTCAGGGACTCCACCACGCCGTCGTCGAGCACCCCGGCCGCGTGCACGACCGCGGTCAGCGGGTGGTCGGCGGGGACGCGGGCGAGCAGCCGCGCCAGGTCGTCCCGGTCGCCGACGTCGCAGACGACCACCTCGACGTCCGCCCCGGGGATCGGCTCCAGCGGCGGGTGGTCGGTCCGCCGGGTGGTCAGCAGCAGGCGCCGCACGCCGTGCCGGGTCGCCAGGTGCCTGGCGACCAGCCGGCCGAGGGTGCCGGTGCCGCCGGTGATCAGCACCGTGCCGTCCGGGTCGAGCGGCTTCGGCACGGTCAGCACGACCTTGCCCACGTGCCGCGCGCCCGCCACGAACCGGAACGCCTCCCGGGCCCGGCGCAGGTCCCACGGCCGGGTGGGCAGCGGCCCCAACAGCCCGCGGTCGAACAGCTCCGCCAGCTCGGCGGTCAGCCCCGCGATCCGGTCCGGCCCGGCCTCGTCCAGGTCGAACGCCCGGTAGTCGACCCCCGGGTGGTCGGCGGGGTCGCGCAGGTCGGTCTTGCCCATCTCCAGGAACCGGCCGCCGGGGCGCAGCAGCCGCAGCGAGGCGTCCACGAACTCGCCGGCCAGCGAGTTCAGCACCACGTCCACCGGGCCGAACCGGGTCGCGAAGCGCAGGTCGCGGGAGGAGGCGATGCGGTCGTCCGGCAGGCCCAGCGCGCGCAGGGCGTCCCACTTGCCCTCGCTCGCCGTGGCGTACACCTCGGCGCCGAGCCGTTGGGCCAACCGCACCGCGGCCATGCCCACCCCGCCGGCCGCGGCGTGCACCAGCACCGCCTGGCCCGGTTCGACGCGCGCCAGGTCGGTGAGCGCGTAGTGGGCGGTGAGGTAGGCGACCGGCGCGGAGGCCGCCTCGACGTGGGTCCACCCCTTGGGCACCCGGGCCAGCAGCCGTTCGTCGGTGACCGCCTCCGGGCCGAACGCGCCGGAGCACAGGCCCGCCACGGCGTCGCCCGGCGCGAAGCGGGTCACCTCCGGGCCGACCTCGACGACCACGCCCGAGGCTTCGGCGCCGATCGCCCGGTCGCCCTCGGGCACCAGGCCCAGCGCGACCAGGACGTCCCGGAAGTTCAGCCCGGCCGCCCGGACCGCGATCCGGACCTCGCGCGCGGCCAGGGGCCGGTCGGCCTCGGGCGAGGCGGCGAACGACAGGTCATCCAGGCCGCCCCCGCCGCTGTGCAGGCGCCAGGGGCCGGTCGGCGGCGGGTCGTCGACCAGCCGGGTCAGCCGGGGCGCGAGCAGCTCGCCGCCGCGGACCGCGAGCTGGGCCTCCCCCGCCTCGATGGCCGCGGCGACGGCCACGGGAAGGGCCGCGGGGACGGCAGTGGGAACGGCTCCGGGAACAGGTCCGGGAACAGCCGCGGGAACGGCTCCGGGAACAGCCGGGGAGACGGCTGCGGGACCAGCCGCGGAGACAGCCGCCCCGGCGGTCGCGGGAACCTCGTGCGCGGGCAGGTCCCCACCCAGGTCCACCAGCCCGAACCGGTCGGGGTGCTCCGCCTGCGCGGACCGGACCAGGCCCCAGACCGGCGCCCGGTCCAGGTCGGTCACGTCCTCGCCGGGCCCGGTCGACACCGCTCCCCTGGTGATGAACACCAGTCGCGCGCGGGTCTCCTGGGCCAACCAGTCCTGCACCAGCCCGAGCGCGTCGGCGGTGTCGGCGAAGTCCTCGGTGAACACCACCCCGGCCGCCGGACCGGTGGCCGGCGGAACCGGCACCGGCGTCCAGTCGAGCCGGTGCAGCGAGTCCGGCCGCGCGCCCGCGACGGGCCGGAACGACAGGGACTCCACCGAGGCGACCGGCGCGCCGGTGGCGTCGGCCACCTCCACCGCGAAGGCGTCGGCGCCCAGGGGCGTCAGCCGCACCCGCAGGCTCGACGCCCCGGTGGCGTGCAGCGAGACCCCGGACCACTCGAACGGCAGGGACGTGCCGCCGCCCGCGTGGCCCAGCACGTGCAGCGCGGCGTCCAGGGCGGCCGGGTGCAGGCCGTACCGGTCGGCGTCCCGGACCACCGCGGGCAGGCGCACCTCGGCGAACAGCTCGTCGCCGCGCCGCCAGGCCGCGGTCAGGCCCCGGAACGCGGGCCCGTACGCCAGGCCGACCCCGGCCAGCTGTCCGGGCAGGCCGGCCAGGTCCAGCGCGACCGCGTCGGCCGGCGGCCAGTGGACCGGGGCGGGAGGGTCCGCCGGCGGGGCCGGCCGGACCAGGCCGGTGGCGTGCCGCGTCCACGGGTCGTCGTCGCAACGCCGGGAGTGCACGGTCACCGGCCGCGTTCCGGACGGGTCCGGCGCGCCCACGGCGACCTGCACCCGCACGGCCTCACCGGCGGGCAGGACGAGCGGCGCGGTCAGGGTCAGCCCGGCCAGCGCGCCGCAGCCGACCTGGTCGCCCGCGTGGCGGGCCAGCTCGACGAACCCCGTGCCGGGGAAGAGCGCCGCGCCGGACACCACGTGGTCGGCCAGCCAGGGCTGGGTGCCCGTCGACAGCAGGCCGGCGCACACCAGGCCGTCGGTCTCCGCGACGGCCACGGCCGCGCCGAGCAGGGGGTGGTCCGCGCTGCTCAGGCCCGCCGACCGCACGTCGGCCGTCCGGGCGCCGTCCGGCCAGTAGCGCTCGCGCTGGAAGGCGTAGGTCGGCAGGTCGACCATCCGCGCCCCGGCCGGGAACGACCACTCGACCTCGACGCCGCGGGCGTGCGCCTCCGCCACCGAGGTCAGGAACCGCCGCAGGTGCCCCTCGTCGCGGCGGAGCGAGCCGACCGAGACCACGCCGGGGTCCGCGCCCGCGTCCGCGCCGATCTCCGCGCCGATCTCCGCGACGCTCGTGGTGAGCACCGGGTGCGGGCTGCACTCGACGAAGGCGGAGTGGCCGGCGGCGAGCGCGGACCGGATCGCGCCCTCGAAGTCGACCGGCTCGCGGACGTTGCGGAACCAGTACTCCGCGCCCAGGGCCGCCGGGTCGAGCAGGGCGCCGGTGACCGCCGAGTAGAACGGCACGGACGCGGGGCGCGGGGACACGTCGGCCAGTTCGGCGAGCAGGCGGTCCCGGATCCGGTCCACCTGGGCCGAGTGGGAGGCGATCGTGTCCGGCACGGTCCGGACCCGCACGCCCCCGGCCGCGCACTCCTCCGCGAACTCGGCCAGCGCGGTCAGGTCACCCGCCACGGTGGAGGACGCGGGCCCGTTCCTCCCGGCCACCGACAGCCGACCGGCCCACCGGCCCAGCAGCGGCTCGACCCGCCCGGCGGGCAGGGCCACCGCGAGCACGGCCCCCCGGCCCGCCAGGCTCTCCGCGAACAGCCTGCTGCGCGTCACCACGACCCTCGCCGCGTCCTCCAGGGACAGCGCGCCGGCCACGCAGGCGGCCGCCACCTCGCCCTGCGAGTGCCCGACCACCGCCGCGGGCCGCACGCCGGAGGACCGCCAGAGGTGGGCCAGGGACACCATGACCGCGAACAGCGCGGGCTGCACGACGTCGACCCGGTCCAGCGGCCGGCCCTCCCGCAGCACGGCGAGGACGTCGACGTCGGACACGGCCCGCACGGCCGCCGCGCACTTCCTCATCCGCTCCGCGAACACCGGGGAGTCCGCCAGCAGCCCGGCCGCCATCCCGGTCCACTGCGAGCCCTGGCCGGGGAAGACGAACACCGCGCCCGACGACCGCGAGGCCACGCCGGTCACCGCGCCGAGGTCTGCCAGCAGCTCGTCCCGGCTCGCGCCGATCGCCACCGCCCGGTGCGCCATCAGCGTCCGGCCGGTGGCCAGGCTGAAGCCGACGTCGGCGGGCGCGAGGTCCGGTCGGGCCAGCACGTGCGCGCGCAGCCGCTCCACCTGGGCCTCCAGCGCGGGCGCGCTGCGGGCGGAGACCACCCACGCCACCGGGGCGGGCGCGGGCGGCCCGGCCAGGTCCCCGGCCTCCTCGGGCGCCTGCTCCAGCACGAGGTGCGCGTTGGTGCCGCTGATCCCGAACGAGGACACCCCGGCCCGGCGCGGCCGGCCGTCGACCCGCCAGTCCTCGGCCTCCGCGAGCAGCCGCAGGTCCGCCGCCTCCGGCAGCGGGGTGTCGACGTGCAGGGTCCTGGGCAGCACGCCGTGGCGCAGCGCCTGGACCACCTTGATCACCCCGGCCACGCCCGCGGCCGCCTGGGCGTGGCCGATGTTGGACTTGACCGTGCCGACGCGGACCGGTCCGTAGACCTCCGCCAGGGCCCGCGCCTCGATCTGGTCGCCGAGCCGGGTGCCCGTGCCGTGCGCCTCCACCAGGTCCACCTCGGACGGGCGCAGGCTCGCGTTCGCCAGCGCCCGGCGGATCACCCGCTGCTGCGCCGGGCCGCTGGGCGCGGTCAGCCCGTTGGACGCCCCGTCCTGGTTGACCGCCGAACCGCGCACCACCGCCAGCACGCGGTGGCCGCGGCGCCGGGCGTCGGAGAGGCGTTCGAGCAGCACCAGGCCGAGCCCGTCGGCCACGCCGAAGCCGTCGGCGGCCGCCGAGAACGCCTTGCAGCGCCCGTCGGCCGACAGCGCCCCCTGCCGGCCGAACTCGACGAAGACGTCCGGTGTCGCGGAGACGGTGACGCCGCCGGCCACGGCCAGCGAGCACTCGCCCTGGCGCAGCGCCTGGCTCGCCAGGTGGATCGCCACCAGCGACGACGAGCAGGCCGTGTCCACGGTGATCGCCGGGCCCTCC
The DNA here is from genome assembly GCF_042658445.1 of Saccharothrix lopnurensis. Classification (NCBI taxonomy): domain Bacteria; kingdom Bacillati; phylum Actinomycetota; class Actinomycetes; order Pseudonocardiales; family Pseudonocardiaceae; genus Saccharothrix; species Saccharothrix lopnurensis. The sequence continues at coordinate 107,574 of NZ_JBHSQO010000017.1, forward strand.
AGCCCGAACGCGTAGGCGGGCCGGCCCGAGGCGACGCCGGCGAGCGTGCCGGTGACCACGTGGCCCTCCAGGGTGTCCCGGGCGTCGCCCAGGCTCTCGGCGTAGCCGTTGTGCAGGACGCCGACGTAGACGCCGACCGGTTCGCCGCGCAGCGCGGCGGGCACGATCCCGGCCCGCTCGAACACCTCCCAGGTCCCCTCCAGCAGCAGCCGCTGCTGCGGGTCCATCGCCAGCGCCTCCCGGGGCGAGATGCCGAAGAAGCCCGCGTCGAAGTCGGCGGCGTCGTGGAGGAACCCGCCACCGCTCGGGCCCAGGTCCCCGAGGTCCCAGCCGCGGTCGACCGGGAAGCCCGCGACGGCGTCCCGGCCCGCCGCGACCAGGTCCCACAGGGCCTCGGGCGAGTCGACGCCGCCGGGCAGGCGGCAGCTCATCGCCACGACGGCGATCGGCTCGGCAGCGATCGGCCCGGCGGCGATCGGCCCGGCGGCGATCGGCTCGACGTCGCGGGCATCCCGGCCGACCGGCCCCGACCGGCCCGGCTCCGCCGCCGCGCCGAGCAGCCGCCGGCGCAGCAGGCCGGCCAGCGCCTCCGGGGTCGGGTGGTCGAACACCAGCGTGGCGGGCAGCCGCAGGCCGGTGGCGGCGGCGAGCCGGTTGCGCAGCTCGACCGCGGTCAGCGAGTCGAACCCGAGGTCGCGGAAGGGCCGGCCGCGGTCGACCTCGGCCGCCGAGCCGAAGCCGAGCACGGTCGCCGCGTGGTCGCGCACCAGGTCGAGCAGGGCGGCCTCGGACAGGTCCGCCGGGGCCGGTGCGGCGCGCCCGACCGCGCGCCGGTCGCGACCGCGCGCCAGGCGCCGCAGCAGCGGCGAGTCCGGGTGCGGCGCGGCCGGGTCGAACCGGACCGGGACCAGCAGCGCCTCGTCCGCGCCCAGCGCGGCGTCGAACAGGGCCAGCCCCTCCTCCTCGGACAGGGCCCCGATCCCCGAGCCGGCCATCCGCGCGCGGTCCCGCTCGTCGAGCCCGCCCGCCATGCCGTCGGAGCGGCCCCAGTGACCCCACGCCAGCGAGACGGCGGGCAGGCCGCGGGCCCGGCGGTGCTGGGCGAGGGCGTCCAGGAACGCGTTGCCCGCCGCGTAGTTGGCCTGGCCCGGTCCACCCAGCACGCCCGCCGCCGAGGAGAACAGCACGAACGCGGCGAGGTCCCCGGTCAGCTCGTGCAGGTGCCAGGCGCCGTCCAGCTTGGGCCGCAGCACCTCGTCGAGCCGCTCGGGCGTCAACGCGGACACGGTGGCGTCGGCGAGCACCCCGGCCGCGTGCACGACCGCAGTCAGCGGGCGGGGGATCGAGGCCAGCAGCCCCGCGACGGCCTCGCGGTCGGCGAGGTCGCAGGCCACCGCGGTGACCTCCGCGCCGAGGGCCGCCAGGTCGGCGCACAACGCGGGCGCCGAGCCACCGCGGCTCACCAGGACCAGGTGCCGCACGCCGTGCGCGGTGACCAGGTGCCGGGCCAGCAGGCCGCCCAGCGCCCCGGTGCCGCCGGTGATCAGCACCGCGCCGGCCGGGTCGAGCGGCTTCGGCAGGGTCAGCACGACCTTGCCGACGTGCCGGGCCTGCGCGACGAACCGGAACGCCTCCCCGGCCCGGCCGAGGGGCCAGGTGGTCACGGGCGGCAGGCGGAGCGCGCCCCGGTCGAACAGCCCGACGACCTCCCGGAGCATCTCGCCGAGCCGGTCGGGGCCCGCCTCCAGCAGGTCGAACGCGCGGTAGACCAAGTCGGGGTGGTCGGCGGGGTCGCGGACGTCGGTCTTGCCCATCTCCAGGAAGCGGCCACCGGGCCGCACCAACCGCAGCGACGCGTCCGCGAACTCGCGCGCCAGCGAGTTCAGCACCACGTCGACCGGGGGGAACCCGGTGCCGAAGTCCAGGTCCCGGGACGAGGCGAAGTGCTCGTCGTCGAGGCCGGTCGCGGCCTGCTTGCCCGCGCTCGCGGTGCCGAACACCTCGCCGCCGAGGTGCCGGACCAGCTGGACCGCCGCCGTGCCGACGCCGCCGGCCGCCGCGTGCACGAGCACCCGTTCCCCGGGCCGCACGTCGGCGAGGTCGCGCAGCCCGTAGTAGGCGGTCAGGAACACCACCGGCACCGCGGCGGCCTGCTCGGCGGTCCACCCGGCCGGGATGGGGGCGAGCATCCGGTGGTCGGTCACCGCGAGCGGGCCGAACGAGCCCCGGAACAGCCCGAACACCCGGTCGCCCGGCCGGAGGCCGGTCACGTCGGGGCCGACCTCGCGCACCACGCCGGCGCCCTCGCCGCCCAGCGCGACCTCCCCCGGGTACAGGCCGAGGGTCATCAGCACGTCGCGGAAGTTCAGCCCGGCGGCCAGCACCGCCACCCGCACCTCGCCGGGTCCCAGCGGTCGCCCGGCCTCGGGCGCGGGGACCCGGGTGAGGGTGTCCAGGGTGCCGCCGGGGGTCGCGTGCAGCCGCCGCCCGCCCACCGGGAACCGGGTGAGCCTGGGCGCGTACCCGACCCCGGCGCGGATCGCGAGCTGCGGCTCGCCGGAGCCGAGCAGCTCGGGCAGCACCCGCGTCGACTCCGGGTCGTCGTCCACGTCCACCAGCAGGAACCGGTCCGGGTGCTCGCTCTGCGCGGACCTGAGCAGACCCCACACCGGGGCGTTCGCCAGGTCCGGCAGGTCCTCGTCCCCGACCGCCACCGCGCCGCCGGTGACGAACGCCAACCGCTCCGGCCGCTCCTCGGCCAGCCACGCCCGCACCCGCTCCAGGGCGTGCCGGGCCGCCCGCCGGCCGCCCGCCGGCAGCGCCGCCCCGCCGGCGCAGGTCTCCAGCACGACGTCGGTGGCGGGCGGTCCCGGCGGCACGGGGACCCACTCGACCAGGAACATGCCGTCGTGCCGGGGGTCCACCGCGGCGGGCCGCAGCGCCAGCGACCCGATCGTGGCCACCGGCGCCCCGGTGCCGTCGGCCACCTCCACGGCCACCTCGGCGGGTCCCGTCGGCGTGACCCGGACCCGCAGCGCCGACGGGCCGGTGGCGTGCAGGGTGACGTCGCGCCAGGCGAACGGCAGGTGGGCCAGGCCCGCGTCGCCCACCGGTCCCAGCCCGATCGCGTGCAGCGCCGCGTCGAGCAGCGCCGGGAGGTGGGCGTCCCCCGGCGGCGGCACGACCTCGGCGAACACCTCGTCGTCGCGGCGCCAGGCCGCCCGCAGGCCGCGGAACGCGGGCCCGTAGCGCAGCCCGGCGTCCGCGAGCCGGTCGTAGTGCCCGGCCACGTCGAGGGCGACCGCCCCGGTCGGCGGCCAGTCGACGAGCCGGGAGGGCGCGGCCGGCTCGTCGGCCGGCACGCCGTCGGCGTGGTGGACCCACTCGGAGCCGGCCCGCGAGTGGATGCTCAGGGCGCGTCGCCCGTCCACCCGCACCTGCACCTCGACCTCGCCGGTGGCGGGCAGCACCACGGGCGCGTGCAGGGTCAGCTCGGCCACCCGGCCGAGGCCGGCCCGGTCGCAGGCCAGGGCCGCCAGCTCCAGCAGCGCCGTGCCCGGCACGAGCACCGACCCGAGCACGACGTGGTCGGTCAGCCACGGGTGCGCCGCCGCGGACAGCTTCCGGCTCACCAGCAGCCCGTCCGACCCGGCGAGGTCGACCACCACGACGTCGTCGGCCGCGCGCGGCGCGTCGAGCCAGTACCGCGTGCGCCGGAAGGCGTAGGTGGGCAACTCCACCGGGCGCGCCCCGGTGCCCGCGAAGAAGCTCCCCCAGTCGACCGGGACGCCCCGGCCGTGCAGCCGGGCCAGCGCGGTGACGACCGAGCGCGGCTCGGGGCGGTCCCGGCGCAGGGCGGGCACGAAGGCGGCGGGCACGCCGGCCGCGCAGTCCTCGCCCATGGCCGACAGCACCCCGTCGGGCCCGATCTCCAGGGAGGAGCGGACGCCGAGGTCGAGCAGGGCCCGCACGCCGTCGGCGAACCGCACCGGCTCCCGGACCTGGCGCACCCAGAACTCCGGGTCCGCGACGTCCCCGGCCACCACCCGGAGGCCCGGTTCGCGGAAGGTCAGGCGCTCGACGACCCGGCGGAACTCCCCGAGCACCGGCTCCATCCGCGCCGAGTGGAAGGCGTGGCTCACCCGCAGGCGCTTGGCCCCCTCGAAGCGGGCGGCCAGCGCCAGCACCGCGTCCTCGTCGCCGGAGAGCACGACCGAGGACGGGCCGTTGACCGCCGCGAGGTCGACGCCGGGACCCAGCAGGGGCCGCACCTCCTCCTCGGTGGCCCGGACCGCCACCATCGCCCCGCCCGTCGGCAGCTCCTGCATGAGGCGGCCCCGCGCCGACACCAGCGCGCAGGCGTCGGGGAGCGACAGCACGCCCGCGACGTGCGCCGCCGCGACCTCGCCGACCGAGTGCCCGAGCACCGCGTCCGGGCGCAGTCCCCAGGACTCGACCAGCCGGCACAGGGCGACCTGGAGCGCGAACAGGGCGGGCTGGGCGAACCCGGTCCGGGCCAGCGCCGCCGCGTCGGTCCGGACCGACAGGTGGGCGTCGACCTCGTCCCAGGCGCGGGCGAACGCGGGGTGGGCGGCGTGCAGCTGCCGCCCCATCCCCTCCCGCTGGGACCCCTGCCCGGAGAACAGGAACGCGACGGGTCCGGGCTCGGCCACCGGGTCGCCCTCGACGTGGGCGAGGGCCTCGACCAGCCCGTCCCGGTCGTCCGCGACCACGAAGGCCCGCCGCCCGAGCGCCGCCCGGCCCGCCAGGGTGCGCGCCACGTCCCGCACGTCCTGGTCGGTGCCCGCCAGGTGGGCGGCGAGGCGGTCGGCCTGGGCGCGCAACGCCTCCGCGCCGTGCGCGGACAGCAGGCACGGCACCGGCCCGGCGGCCGGGGGCCGGTCGGGGACCTCCTCGGGCGGGGCCTGCTCCAGGACCGCGTGGGAGTTGGTGCCGCTCGCGCCGAAGGACGACACGGCGGCCCGCCGGACCGGCGCGGACCACGGGCGCGGTGCGGTCAGCAGCTCGACCGCGCCCCGGGACCAGTCGATCCGCGGTGACGGCCGGTCCACGTGCAGGCTCCGGGGCATCTCGCCGTGGCGCAGGGCCAGCACCGCCTTGATCACCCCGGCCACCCCCGCGGCCGCCTGGGTGTGCCCGATGTTGGACTTGACCGTGCCCAGCCACGCCGGTTCGGCGCGGTCCTGGCCGTAGGTCGCCAGCAGCGCGTGCGCCTCGACCGGGTCGCCCAGCGTGGTGCCGGTCCCGTGGGCCTCGACCAGGTCGACGTCGGCGGCGGTGAGCCCCGCGTCGGCCAGGGCCTGCCGGATCACGCGCTGCTGCGCGGGTCCGCTCGGCGCGGTCAGGCGGCTGCTCGCGCCGTCCTGGTTCACCGCGGTGCCCCGCACCACGGCGAGCACCGGGTGGTCGTGGCGGCGGGCGTCCGCCAGCCGTTCGAGCACCAGCACGCCGACGCCCTCGGAGAACCCGGTGCCGTCCGCGGCGGCGGCGAACGCCTTGCACCGGCCGTCCGGGGCGAGCCCGCCCTGCCGGCTGAAGTCGATGTAGGTGACCGGGGTGGACATCACCGTCACGCCGCCGGCCAGCGCGAGCGAGGACTCCCGCCGCCGCAGCGACTGGCACGCCAGGTGCAGGGCCACCAGGGAGGACGAGCACGCGGTGTCCACCGTGACCGCCGGGCCTTCGAGGCCGAAGGTGTAGGACACCCGGCCGGACACCACGCTGGGCGCGCTGCCGAGGCTGAGCTGCCCCTCGAACCCGGCCGGCGCGCGGTGCAGCCTGGTGGCGTAGTCCTGGTACATCACGCCGGTGAACACGCCGGTCCGGCTGCCCCGCAGCGACAGCGGGTCGATCGCGGCGTGCTCCAACGCCTCCCAGGTGGTCTCCAACACCTGCCGCTGCTGCGGGTCCATCGCCAGCGCCTCGCGCGGCGAGACCCCGAACAGGCCCGGGTCGAACAGGGCGGCGTCGTGCAGGAACCCGCCGTGGCGGGTGTGGCTCGTGCCGGGGCGGTCGGACCCCGGCGCGTACAGGGCGTCCACGTCCCAGCCCCGGTCGGCGGGGAACGCCGAGACGGCGTCCACGCCCCCGGTGACCAGCCGCCACAGGTCCGCCGGACCCGTCACACCGCCGGGCAGCCGGCAGCCCATGCCCACGACCGCGATGGGCTCGGTGGCCTCCGCCTGGACCTCGCGCAGCCGGTGACGGGTCTGCTGAAGGTCGACGACCACCCGTTTGAGGTAGTCGCGCAGCTTCTGCTCGTTGTCCATGACCGGCTCCTCAGGAAATGCCGAGATCGTTGTCCACCAGCTGGAACAGCTCGTCGTCCGTGGCGGAGTCGAGCCGCGCGGGGTCGAGCGGCGCGGCGTCCGGGACGCCGCCGAGGTGCGCCAGGAGCGACCGCAGGCGGCCCACCACCGCCGGGCGCGCGGCGTCGTCGTCGGCCAGCTCCCGCAGCCGGGCCTCCCACCGGTCCAGCTCGTCGGCCGGGGTCCGCGGCCCGGGGTCCCCCAGCAGCTCGCGGTGCAGGCGGTCGGCCAGCGCGACCGGGGTCGGGTGGTCGAACAGCAGCGTGGAGGGCAGCCGGACCCCGGTCGCGGTGGCCAGCCTGTTGCGCAGCTCGACCGCGGTGAGCGAGTCGAAGCCCGAGTCCATGAACCCTCGGGTGGCCTCGACGGTGTCCGGCCCGGGGTGGCCGAGCACCGCGGCGGCGTGCTCGCGCACCAGGCCGAGCACCACGCGGCGGCGGTCGGCCTCGGGCAGGGCGGCCAGCCGGTGGACCAGGTCCGCCTCGACCTCGACCGGGACCCGGTCGACCACCAACCCGCGCAGCAGCGCGGGCGCCTCCCCGACGGCGTCGGTGTCCAGCCGGACCGGCACCACCACCGGTTCGCCGGCGGCGCAGGCGGCGTCGAACAGCGCGAGCCCCCGGGCCGTGGACAGCGGCCGCACGCCCCACCCGGCCATCCGCGCCACGTCGGTGTCGCCGAGCCCGCCGGTCAGCCCGCCGCGCTGCTCCCACAGGCCCCACGCGAGCGACACCGCGGGCAGGCCGGCCGCCCTGCGGCGCCGGGCCAGGGCGTCCAGGGCGCAGTTCGCCGCCGCGTAGTTGCCCTGCCCCGGGGTGCCGAACACCCCCGCCGCGGAGGAGAACAGCACGAATCGCGACAGGTCCCCGGTCAGCTCGTGCAGGTGCCGGGCGGCGTCCGCCTTCGGCGCCAGGACGGCGTCGACCAGCTCGGGGGTCAGGGACTCCACGATCCCGTCGGCCACCACGCCCGCCGCGTGCACCACCCCGCGCAGCGGGAACTCCGCCGGCACCCGGTCCAGGACCCGGGCCAGCGCCTCCCGGTCGGACACGTCGCAGGCGGCCACCGCGACCAGCGCGCCGGCCGCTTCCAGCTCCGCGACCAGGTCGGGGGCGGAGCCCCGGCGGCTGACCAGGAGCAGGCTGCGGACGCCGTGGGCGGTGACGAGGTGCCGGGCCACGGCCGCGCCGAGCACGCCGGTGCCGCCGGTGATCAGGACCGTGCCGGCGGGGTCCCAGCCGGCGGGGTCCGGGCCAGTGAGGTCCGGGCCAGTGAGGTCCGGACCGGCGGGGACCGGGCCGGCGGCCCCGGGTTCCCCGGTGAACCGCGCCAAGCGGGGCACCCGCACAACTCCCCCGCGCACCTCGCACTCCGCCTCCCCGGCCGCCAGCACCCCCAGGACCGAGGTCACCGGCAGGTCCGCCCCGTTCAGGTCGACCAGGGCGAACCGGCCCGGGTTCTCCGAGCACGCCGACCGCACCAGGCCGCCGACCGCCGCGCGGACCACGTCGTCACCCCGGGTCGCGACCACCAGCCGCGACCGGGCGAACCGGCCGTCCGCCAGCCAGGTCCGCACCACCCCCAGCACGTCGACCACCGCGTTCCGCACGGTCCGGGTGGCGCACTCGAACACCAGGAAGACGGTCGCCGGCACCTCGCCGCGGAGTTCGGCCAGGTCGGTGACGACCGCGTGTGCCCCCTCGGGCTCCCCCGGCGCGACCTCGACCCAGTCGACGCGGAACAGCGGGTCCCGGGCAGCGGTCGCGCGCAGCGCGAGCCGGTCGACCCGGGCGACCTCCGCACCGTCCTCATCGGACAGCAGCAGCGAGGCGGTGCCGTCGCCGCGCGGGAAGATCCGGACGCGCAGGCTGGTCGCCCCCGGTGCCGGCAGCGACACCCCGCTCCAGGAGAACGGCAGGGCGGGCTCGGCCCGGTCGACGCCCGCGACGTGCAGGGCCGCGTCGAGCAGGGCCGGGTGCAGGCGGAACCGGCGCGCGAGCGGGCGGAGCGGTTCGGGGAGCGAGACCTCGGCGCAGAGGTCCGCGCCGGCCCGGAACGCCGCCCGCACGCCACGGAACGCGGGCCCGTAGCGGTAGCCGAGCGCCTCCAGCCGCCGGTACAGCTCGGTCACGTCCACGGGCTCGGCGCCCTCGGGCGGCCACGGCGCGGGTTCCTCTGCGTCGGCGGTGGTCCGGGTGGTCGTGGTCCGGGCGGTGAGGACGCCGGACGCGTGCCTGGTCCACGGCTCGTCGTCCGCCGCCCGGGAGTGGACGCGGACCTGCCGCCGCCCGGACCGGTCGGGCACGTCGACCGACAGCTGCACGGCGACGGCGTCCCGCAGGGTCAGCGGGGCCTCCAGCGCCAGTTCCGCCACCTCGGGGCAACCGAGGTGGTCCCCGGCCCACAGCACGAGGTCGAGGAAGGCCGTGCCGGGCAGCAGCACCGCGTCCCCGACCACGTGGTCGGCCAGCCAGGGCGCCCGGTCCGGCGAGATCCGGCCGGTGAACACCGCCGTGCCCGAGTCCGCCAGCGTGGTCGCGGCGCCGATGAACGGGTGGTCGCGCAGCGCCGCCCCGGTGTCGTCGGCGTCGAGCCAGTAGCGCTGCCGGTGGAAGGCGTAGGTGGGCAGGTCGACGGGGCGGCCGCCGGCGACCAGCGGCGTCCAGTCGACCGCGACGCCGTTCACGTGCGCCTTCGCCAGCGAGGTCAGGAAGCGGTCCAGCCCGCCCTCGTCGCGGCGAAGCGAGCCCACGGCCACCGCGCCTTCGACGGTGTCCTGGACGTGTCCGATCAACGCGGGGTGCGGGCTCATCTCCAGGTAGGCCGCAGCACCCAGCGACCGGACCACCGGCTCGAACCGCACCGTGTGGCGGAGGTTCCGGTACCAGTATTCGGCGTCCAGGGTCGTCTCACCCTCCACTGTGGAGTGAAATGGGACGGTGGGCGCACCCGGCACGATCTCGCCCAGCTCCGCGAGCAGTTCCTCGCGCACCGACTCCACCTGTGCCGAGTGCGACGCGTAGTCCACCGCGATCCGCCTGCCCTGCACCGACAACAGCAACTCGTCGACCGCATTCGGGTCCCCGGACACCACCACCGAACCCGGACCGTTGACCGCCGCCACCGACAACCGGCCGTCCAGCAGGTCCAGCACCCGGTCCTCCGACAGCGACACGGACGCCATCGCGCCCAAGCCGGACAACCGGTCCGCGATCACCCGGCTGCGCGACACCACCACCCGCGCGCCGTCCTCCAGGGAGAGCGCGCCCGCCACGACGGCAGCCGCGATCTCACCCTGCGAATGACCCACCACCGCATCCGGCTCCACGCCGAACGACCGCCACAACCCGGCCAACGACACCATCACCGCCCACAACGCGGGCTGGACCACGTCGACCTCGTCACCGTGCAGAGCGTCACGCAGGTCCCAGTCCACCCACCGGCTCAAGGCGGTCGCGCACCGGTCCATCCACCCGGCGAACACCGGCGACGACTCCCACAGCTCCACCGCCATCCCGACCCACTGCGAACCCTGCCCCGGGAACACGAACACCGTCTTCCCCACCGGCCGGGCGACCCCCTGCACCAGCCGGTCACCCAGCAGCACCGCCCGGTGCGCCAACCTCGCCCGGCTGTTGACCAACGACCAACCGACGTCCAACGCCGAACCCGACCACCCCGACAACCGCCGAACCTGCTCCCGCAACGCTTCCGCCGACGCAGCGGACACCACCCACGGCACCACACCACCACCAACCGGCGCGGCAGGCTCCTCCACCACCGGGGGCTGCTCCAAGACCACGTGCGCGTTCGTCCCACCGATCCCGAACGACGACACCCCCGCCCGCCGAGGCCGATCCACCTCAGGCCACGCGACCGACTCCCGCGCCACCTCCACCGACCCGGCGGACCAGTCCACCAGGGAGGACGGCTCGTCCACGTGCAGGCTCGCGGGCACCACCCCGTGCCGCATCGCCAACACCACCTTGATCACACCGGCCACCCCGGCGGCCGCCTGGGCATGGCCGATGTTCGACTTCACCGACCCCAGCAGCAGCGGCTCGACCCGGTCCTGGCCGTAGGTCGCCAACACCGCCTGGGCCTCGATCGGATCACCCAACCGCGTCCCCGTGCCGTGCCCCTCCACCACGTCCACGTCAGCCGCCACCAGACCGGCGTCGGCCAGCGCCTCCCGGATCACCCGCCGCTGCGCCCGGCCGCTCGGCGCCGTCAACCCGTTGGACGCGCCGTCCTGGTTCACCGCCGAACCCCGGACCACCGCCAACACCCGACGCCCGGCCCGACGCGCCTCGGACAACCGCTCCACCAGCAGCACGCCGACGCCCTCGCCCCACCCGGTGCCGTCCGCGCCGTCCGCGAACGCCTTGCACCGGCCGTCGCCCGCGATCCCGCCCAGGCGGCCGAACTCGGTGAACGCGCCGGGGCTCGACATCACCGTCACCCCGGCGGCCAGCGCCATCGAGCACTCCCCGCTGCGCACCGCCCGGCACGCGTCGTGCAGCGCCACCAACGCCGAGGAGCACCCGGTGTCGAGGGTGACCGCCCGGCCCTCCAGCCCGAAGGTGTAGGCGATCCGGCCGGAGAGCACGCTCCCGGTGCTGCCGGTGGCCAGGTAGCCCTCGAAGTCGGCGGGCGCCTGGTGCAGGCGGGGGCCGTAGTCCTGGGCCAGCGCGCCGACGAACACGCCGGTCCGGCTGCCGCGCAGGGACGCGGGGTCGAGGCCCGCCCGCTCGAAGACCTCCCACGCGCACTCCAGCACCAGCCGCTGCTGCGGGTCCATGGCGGTCGCCTCGCGCGGCGAGATCCCGAACAGGCCCGCGTCGAACTCGGCGGCGTCGTGCAGGAACCCGCCGGTGCCGGACACCGACCAGCCCCGGTCGGTCGGGAAGTCGGAGATGGCGTCGACCCCGTCGGCCACCAGCCGCCACAGGTCCTCGGGCGAGCCGACCCCGCCGGGGAACCGGCAGCTCATCGCCACGATGGCGATCGGCTCGTCCACGGCGGCGCGGGTCGTGACCGCCTCCTCGGCGGGGTCCGCGCCCAGGTGCTCGGCGAGGGCCGCGCAGTTCGGGTGGTCGAACACGACCGTCGTCGGCAGGCTCAGGCCGGTCGCGCCGACCAACCGGTTCCGCAGCTCGACGGCCGTGACCGAGTCGAAGCCCAGGTCCCGGAACGCGCGCCGGTCGTCGACCTCGTCACCCGAGCCCATCCCCAGCACGGCCGCCACGTGCGCGCGGACCAGCGGCAGTGCGGCGGTGACGGGCGGGCGCCGGGTCCCGGGCCGCTCGGCGTCCCGCGCGAAGACCTCGGCCAGCAGCGGCCGCTCGCGCGCGACGGCGTAGGCGGGCCCGAACGTCGGCCAGTCGACGTCGGCCACGACGAGGTTGGGCTCGTCCTGCTCCCGCAGGGCGCGCACCGCCACCCCGGGGTCCATCGCGGGCAGCCCGAGCCCGCGCAACCGCTCCCCCACCTCGCCGCTCGCCATGCCGTCGCCCGCCCAGGCGCCCCAGGCGATCGACGTGGCGTTGCCGCCGAGGGCCCGGCGGCGCTGCGCGAGCGCGTCCAGGTGGGCGTTGGCCGCCGCGTAGGCGCCCTGCCCGCCTCCGCCCCACACGCCCGCCCCGGACGAGAAGAGGACGAACGCGTCGAGCGCCCCGTGGTCGAGCAGGGCGTCCAGGTTCTCCGCGCCGGTGACCTTCGCCCGCAGCACCTCGGCGAGGTCGTCGATCGCGGTCACCGGGGTGCCGTGCCGACCGACCCCGGCGGCGTGCACCACGGCCGTCAGGCCGGGCAGCGACGCCAGCAGCTCCCGCACCGCGTCGCGGTCGGCCACGTCGCAGGCCGCGACGGTGACCCGGTCGCCCAGTTCGGCCACCAGCTCGGGCGCGCCGGGCGCGTCGGGCCCCCGGCGGCCGACCAGGACCACGCGCCCGGCGCCGTGCCGGAGGAGCCAGCGGGCCACGTGCGCGCCCAGCCCGCCGGTGCCCCCGGTGACCAGCACGGTCCCCCTCGGCCGCCAGGTGCGCCGGGGCCGGTCGCGCGGCGCGCGCACGAGACGCCGCGCGTAGACGCCGTCCGGCCGGACCGCCACCTGGTCCTCGTCCCCGGAGAGCACGGCGGTCAGCCGGTCGAGCACCGGGCCGTCGACGACCTCGGGCAGGTCGACGAGGCCGCCCCAGCGGTCGGGCTGCTCAAGCCCGAGGGTGAGCCCGAGGCCCCACAGCTGGGCCTGTCCCGGGTCGCGCACGACATCGCCGGGGGCCGCCGCGACGGCACCCGAGGTCACCAGCCACAGCGGGGCCGTGACCCCCGCCGCGTCCAGCGCCCGGACCGCCGTCAGGGTGTCCTGCGGCGCGAGGAACGACAGCACGCCGTCGACCCCGCCGCGGTCCAGGCGCGCGGCGAGGTCGCCCACCGCCACCGCCTCCACGGTCGGGCCGAGGTCGGGGAGGGCCGCGCCGCCGGAGGGCACCACCGCGAGCCAGCGCCCGGCCAGGGCGCGCCGCGCCTCGGGCAGCCGCCGCCAGGCGATCCGGTAGCGCCAGTCGGCCGCGGTGGGCGCTTCGACCTCGGGCCAGTAGCGCCGGTGCTGGAAGGGGTAGGTGGGCAGGTCGACGAGTCGGCCGCCGGCCAGCAGCGGCGTCCAGTCGACGTCCACGCCGTTCACGTGCGCCGTCGCCAGCGAGGTCAGGAAGCGGTCCAGCCCGCCGTCTTCACGGCGCAGCGAACCGACGGCAACCGCGCCTTCCACGGTGTCCTCGACGTGCCCGGTCAACGCCGGGTGCGGGCTCATCTCCAGGTAGGCCGCAGCACCCAGCGACCGCACGACCGGCTCGAACCGCACCGTGTGGCGCAGGTTCCGGTACCAGTATTCGGCGTCGAACGTCGCGGCGCCGGGCACCGTGGAGCAGAGCGGGATCTCGGCGGCGCGCGGCGTGATCCCCGCCAGGGCCGTCAAGACCTCGTCCCGCACCGACTCCACCTGTGCCGAGTGCGACGCGTAGTCCACCGCGATCCGCTTGCCCTGCACCGACGACAGCAACTCGTCGACCGCATCCGCGTTCCCGGACACCACCACCGAACCGGGACCGTTGACCGCCGCCACCGACAACCGGCCGTCCAGCAGGTCCAGCACCCGGTCCTCCGACAGCGACACGGACGCCATCGCGCCCAGACCGGACAACCGGTCCGCGATGACCCGGCTCCGGGCCGCGACGACCCGCGCGCCGTCGTCGAGCGAGAGCACACCGGCCACGACGGCAGCCGCGATCTCGCCCTGGGAGTGGCCCACCACCGCATCCGGCTCGACGCCGAACGACCGCCACAACCCGGCCAGCGACACCATCACCGCCCACAACGCGGGCTGGACCACGTCCACCTGATCGGCGTACAGCGCGTCACGCAGGTCCCAGTCCACCCACGGGCGCAGCGCCGTCGCACACCGGTCCATCCACCCGGCGAACACCGGCGAGGAGTCCCACAGCTCCACCGCCATCCCGGCCCACTGCGAACCCTGGCCGGGGAACACGAACACCGTCTTGTCCACGGGCTGGGCAACACCCTCGATCGAGCGATCGCCCAGCAGCACCGCCCGGTGCGCCAACCTCGCCCGGCTGTTGACCAACGACCAGCCGATGTCCAACGCCGAACCCGGCCACCCCGACAACCGCCGAACCTGCTCCCGCAACGCCTCCGCGGACGCGGCAGACACCACCCACGGCACCGGGCCGTTCCCGGTCAGGGCAGCAGACTCCTCCACCACCGGGGCCTGCTCCAGGACCACGTGCGCGTTCGTCCCACCGATCCCGAACGACGACACCCCCGCCCGTCTCGGGTGATCCGCCGCCGGCCAGGCCACCGACTCCCGCGCCACCTCCACCAGCCCGGCGGACCAGTCCACCTCCGGGGACGGTTCGTCCACGTGCAGGCTCGCGGGCACCACCCCGTGCCGCATCGCCAAAATCACCTTGATCACACCGGCCACCCCAGCAGCAGCCTGCGTATGCCCGATGTTCGACTTCACCGAACCCAACAACAACGGCTCGACCCGACCCCGACCATAGGTCGCCAACACCGCCTGAGCCTCGATCGGATCACCCAACCGCGTCCCCGTGCCATGTCCCTCCACCACGTCGACCTCGGCGGGCGTGAGACCGGCGTTGGCCAGCGCCCGCCGGATCACCTCTTCCTGGCTCGGCCCGTGCGGGGCCGTCAGCCCGTTCGACGCGCCGTCCTGGTTCACCGCCGAACCCCGGACCACCGCCAGCACCCGACGCCCGGCCCGACGGGCGGCCGACAGCCGCTCCACCACGACCACGCCGGCGCCCTCGCCCCACCCGGTGCCGTCCGCCGCACCGGCGAACGACTTGCACCGCCCGTCCGCCGCCAACCCACCCTGGCGCGCGAACTCCTCGAACAGGGCGGGGGTCGACATCACCGTCACCCCGCCGACCAGCGCCATCTCGCTCTCACCGCGCCGCACCGACTCCGCAGCCAGGTGCAGCGCCACCAACGACGACGAACACGCCGTGTCCACCGAGATCGCGGGTCCCTGAGCGCCCAGCACGTACGACACCCGACCCGACACCACGCTGCCGGCGAGGCCGATCAGGCTGGAGTCGTCCGGTCCCGCGTAGTCGCCGCGCATCACCCCGAGGAACACGCCGAGCCCGCTGCCCCGCACCGACGAGGGGTCGACGCCCGCCCGCTCCAGCGCCTCCCACGAGCACTCCAGCACCAGCCGCTGCTGCGGGTCCATCCCCACGGCCTCGCGCGGCGAGATGCCGAAGAACTCCGCGTCGAACCCCGCCGCGTCCACGAACCCGCCCAGACCCGACCCCCACCCCCGCTCCTCGGGGAAATCCGAGATCACGTCGCGACCCCCGGCCACCACCTCCCACAGCTCCTCCGGGGACGACACCCCACCCGGGAAACGACACGCCATCCCCACCACCACGACCGGATCACCGTCGTCGGCCGGGGCGGAGCCGGAGCGCGCCGGTGCCGCCCGGTCGTTCCCCGACAGGCCCTCCAGCAGCCGGTCCGCGACCGCCTCCGGCGTCGGGTGGTCGAAGACCAGCGTGCTCGGGAGGGTCGTGCCGCAGGCCGCGGCCAGCCGGTTCCGCAGCTCCACGCCCGTCAGCGAGTCGAAGCCGAGGTCGCGGAACGCGCGACCGGCGGCCACCGCCGCCGGTGACGGGTACCCGAGGACCGCCGCCGCGTGGGCGCGGACCAGGTCGATCGCGACCCGGCGCCGCTCGGGCCCGGGCACGTCCGCGAGCGCCCGGTCACGCCCGGCCGTCGTGCCCTCGGCCAGGCCGCGCAGCACCGCGGGCCCGGCGCCCAGCAGGCGGGGATCGACGCGGGTGGCGGCCACGGCGGGGCGACCGGCGCCCAGCGCGGCGTCGAACAGGTCCAGGGCCTGGTCGGTGGACAGCGGGACCACCCCGGTGCGCGCCAGCCTGCGGCGCTCCACCTCGCCCACACCGCCGGTCATCCCGCTGCGCTCGTCCCACAGGCCCCAGGCCACCGACACGGCGGGGAGGCCACGGGCGTGCCGGTGGGCCGCGAGGGCGTCCAGGAACGCGTTGGCGGCGGCGTAGTTCCCCTGGCCCGGGGTGCCGACCACGCCCGCCATCGACGAGAACAGCACGAAGTGGGTCAGGTCCCCCGCCAGCTCGTGCAGGTGCCAGGCGGCATCCGCCTTGGCCGCCAGCGCGGTGTCCAGCCGCTCCGGCGTCAGCGACTCCACCAGGCCGTCGTCCAGGACGCCGGCGGTGTGCACGACGGCGTCGACGGGGTGGTCCGCGAGCAGCCGCGCCACCTGGGCGCGGTCGGACAGGTCGCACGCGACCACGTCGACCGCCGCGCCCAGCTCGACCAGGTCGGTGAACCGCTCGGCCGTCGCGGTGCGGCTCGCCAGCACCAGCCGCCGGACGCCGTGCGCGGTCACCAGGTGCCGGGCCACCAGGCCGGCCAGGGTGCCCGTCGCGCCGGTCACCAGCACCGTGCCCGTCGGCGCGGGACCGGGCTCGGCGGAGGTCCGGCGCAGCCTCGGCACCAGGACCGCGCCCCCGCGCACGGCGAGCTGCGGCTCGTCCGCGCCCACCCCGTCCGGGAGCGCGCCGCCCTCGTCCAGGTCGACGAGGACGAACCGGTCGGGGTGCTCGGCCTGCGCCGACCGGACCAGCCCCCACACCGGGGCGTGCGCCAGGTCGGGGTCCGCGCCCGTGGCGTTCCGGGTCACCAGGACCAGCCGCGCCTCGGGCGGGTGCCCGGCCGCGAGCCAGTCCCGGATCACCCCGACGACCTGCCCGAGCAGGTCGCGGACCGCCCGCGCCGGCCCCGCGCCCGATCGCGGGCACTCGAACACGGTCGCCGCCACCGGTCGCCCGAGCGGCGGAGCGGGCTGCCAGTCCAGCTCGTAGAGGGTGCGGCGGGCCGTGTCCACGGGTCGCAGCGCCAACGACTCGACCGAGGCCACCGGGGTGCCGTCGGTGTCCGCGACGGTCACCGCGAAGGCGTCGGGGCCCACCGGGGTCAGCCGCACGCGCAGGGTGGTCGCCCCCGTGGCGGCGCAGCGGACCCCGGTCCACGCGAAGGGCAGCCGCAGGCCGCTCCCGTCGAGCAGCAGCGGGTGCAGGGCGGCGTCGAGCAGCGCGGGGTGCGGTGCGAAGCCCGCCAGGTCGGGCCGCCGGTCCACCTCCGCGAACAGCTCGTCGCCGCGCCGCCAGGCCGAGCGCAGCCCCCGGAACGCGGGCCCGTACTCGAAGCCCGCCTCGGCCAGGACGTCGTACCGGACCTCCAGCGGGATCGCGCCCTCCGGCGGCCAGGTGACGGGCACGGAGGTCGTCGGCGCCTCGGTCTCGGCCAGCGAGCCGGCCGCGTGCCTGCGCCACTGGGGGTGGGTCGTCGAGCGGGCGTGCACGCTCACCGGCCGGTGGCCCGAACCGTCGACCGCGCCCACCATCACCTGCACGTCCACCAGGTCGTGCGCGGACAGCGCGAGGGGCGCTTCCACGACGAGGTCCCGGACGGCGGCCCAGCCCAGCCGGCCGCCCGCGTGCGCCGCCAGCTCCAGGAAGGCGGTGCCGGGGAACAGGACCGCGCCCGTCACCACGTGGTCCGCGAGCCAGGGCTGCGCGCGCAGCGAGAACCGACCGGTCGACAGCGAACCCGCGCCGTCCGCGAACTCGACCTCGGTGTCCACCAGGGGGTGCGTCGCGTGCGCGGACCGCTTGGCGTCGAGCCAGTAGTCCCGGTGCTGGAAGGGGTAGGTGGGCAGGTCGACGAGTCGGCCGCCGGCGAGCAGCGGCGTCCAGTCGACCGCGATGCCGTTCACGTGCGCCGTCGCCAGCGAGGTCAGGAAGCGGTCCAGCCCGCCGTCTTCACGGCGCAACGAACCCACGGCCACCGCGCCTTCCACGGTGTCCTCGACGTGCCCGGTCAACACCGGGTGCGGGCTCATCTCCACGTACACCGCAGCACCCAACGACCGGACCACCGGCTCGAACCGCACCGCGTGACGCAGGTTCCGGTACCAGTATTCGGCGTCCAGGGTCGTCTCACCCTCCACTGTGGAGTGAAAGGGCAGTGCGGGTGCGTTAGGCGTGATGTCGGCCAGCTCGGTCAGCAGTTCCTCGCGGACCGACTCCACCTGCGCCGAGTGCGACGCGTAGTCCACCGCGATCCGCCTGCCCTGCACCGACGACAACAGCTCGTCGACCGCATCCGGGTCCCCGGACACCACCACCGAGGTCGGGCCGTTGACCGCCGCCACCGACAACCGACCACCGAGCAGGTCCAGCACCTGGTCTTCAGGCAGCGACACGGACGCCATCGCGCCTCGGCCGGACAGGTGTCGCGCGATGACCCGGCTGCGCGTGGCCACGATGCGCGCGCCGTCGTCGAGCGAGAGCACACCGGCCACGACGGCAGCCGCGATCTCGCCCTGGGAATGCCCGATCACCGCATCGGGTTCGACGCCGAAGGACCGCCACAACCCGGCCAACGACACCATCACCGCCCACAACGCGGGCTGGACCACGTCCACCTGATCGGCGTACAGCGCGTCACGCAGGTCCCACTCCACCCACGGGCGCAGCGCCGTCGCACACCGGTCCATCCACCCGGCGAACACCGGCGAGGAGTCCCACAGCTCCACCGCCATCCCGGCCCACTGCGAACCCTGACCCGGGAACACGAACACCGTCTTCCCCGTCGGGCCGGCGACGCCTTCGACCAGCCGGTCTCCCAGCAGCACCGCCCGGTGCGCCAACCTCGCCCGGCTGTTGACCAACGACCAACCCACGTCCAACGCCGAACCCGACCACCCCGACAAACGCCGAACCTGCTCCCGCAACGCCTCATCGGACGCGGCAGACACCACCCACGGCACCACACCACCACCAGTCGGCGCGGCAGGCTCCTCCACCACCGGGGGCTGCTCGACGATCACGTGGGCGTTGGTGCCGCTGATCCCGAAGGAGGACACCCCCGCCCGCCGAGGCCGATCCGCCACCGGCCACGGCACCGACTCGCGCACCAGCTCGACCGCGCCCGAACCCCAGTCCACCACCGGCGACGGTTCGTCCACGTGCAGGCTCGCGGGCACCACCCCGTGCCGCATCGCCAAAATCACCTTGATCACACCGGCCACCCCAGCAGCAGCCTGCGTATGCCCGATGTTCGACTTCACCGAACCCAACAACAACGGCTCGACCCGACCCCGACCATAGGTCGCCAACACCGCCTGAGCCTCAATGGGATCACCCAACCGGGTCCCCGTGCCGTGCCCGTCGACCACGTCCACGTCAGCCGCCACCAGGCCCGCGTTGGCCAGCGCCTGCCGGATCACGTCCTCCTGGCTCGGCCCGTGCGGCGCGGCCAACCCGTTCGACGCGCCGTCCTGGTTCACCGCCGAACCCCGGACCACCGCCAACACCCGACGCCCGGCCCGACGCGCCTCGGACAACCGCTCGACGACCAGCACGCCGACGCCCTCGGACCAGCTGGTCCCGTCCGCCGCGCCGGCGAACGACTTGCACCGCCCGTCCGCCGCCAACCCACCCTGGCGCGCGAACTCCTCGAACAGCACCGGCGACGACATCACCGTCACCCCACCGACCAGCGCCATCTCGCTCTCACCACGCCGCACCGACTCCGCAGCCAGGTGCAACGCCACCAACGACGAAGAACACGCCGTGTCCACCGAGATCGCCGGCCCCCGCGCACCCAGCACGTACGACACCCGACCCGACACCACGCTGCCCGCGCCGCCGGTCACGCCGAAGTCACCGGCGTCCGGGTAGTTCCCCCTCATGACCCCGACGAACACACCGAGCCGGCTCCCCCGCACCGACGACGGGTCGACACCGGCCCGCTCCAGCGCCTCCCACGAGCACTCCAGCACGAACCGCTGCTGCGGGTCCATGGCGATCGCCTCGCGCGGCGAGATCCCGAAGAACTCCGCGTCGAACCCCGCCGCGTCCACGAACCCACCGAGACCCGACCCCCACCCCCGCTCCGGCGGGAAGTCCGAGATCACGTCACGGCCCCCGGCCACCACCTCCCAGAGGTCTTCCGGGGACGACACGCCGCCCGGGAAGCGACACGCCATCCCCACCACCACGACCGGATCACCGTCGTCCACCGGGGTGGCCGGGAGCACCGGCGTACTCCCGGCGTGCCGGCCGGTCAGGTGGTCGGCCAGGTCGGCGCAGGTGGGGTGGTCGAACAGCGCGGTGACGGGCAGCGCCACGCCGGTCTCGTCGACGAGCCGGTTGCGCAGCTCCACCGCCAGGTGCGAGTCGACGCCGAGCTCACGGAAGCCCAGGTCCACCGGGACGGCCTCCGGGGTCGGGTGCCCCAGCACGGCGGCGGTGTGCGCCCGCACGAACCCCAGGACGTCGCGGGGCACCTGGCGCGGGGTGCTCGGGGCTTCGGCAGACGTCGGGGCTCCAGCGGACCCCGGGACTTCGGAAATCCCCGGGACTTCGGAAATCCCCAGGACTTCGGGAATCCCCGGGGCTTCGGCGGGCTTCTCGTCGAGCCAGTACCGCTGCCGCTGGAACGGGTAGGTGGGCAGGCGGACCCGTCTGCCGTCGAACACCCGCTCCCACGCGGGCCGCAGGCCGTGCACGTGGAGCCGGGCGGCCGAGGCCAGCACCCGGTCGAGGCCGCCCTCGTCCCGGCGCAGCGAATCGACCACCAGCGCGTTCCCGGCGATCTGCTGCACCGGCGCGGTGAGCACGGGGTGCGGGCTCGACTCGACGAAGACCCCGCAGCCCAGGGCGACCAGCGACCGGATCGCCCGCTCGAACTCGACCCGCTGCCGCAGGTTCCGGTACCAGTACGCCGCGTCCAGCTCCGGGCCCGGCACCGGGCCACCGGTGACCGTGGAGACGAAGGTGGTGCCGCAGTCCCTCGGGGTGATGTCGCGCAGGGCCGCGAGGAGCGGTTCGCGCAGGGGCTCCACCAGCGGTGAGTGCGAGGCGGTGCTGACCCGGACCAGTCGGACCCGGACGCCCTCGCCCTCGATCACCGCCGCGAACTCCCGCACCGCCGCCGCGTGGCCGGACACCACGGTCGAGCCGGGTCCGTTCACCGCGGCGATCCACAGGCCGTCGGTCAGCCGGGGCGCCAGCTCCCGTTCCGGCAGGGGCACCGCGACCATGGCGCCCTCGCCGGGCAGGTCGCGGAAGGCCCTGCTGCGCACGGCGGTGACCTTCGCCGCGTCGTCGAGCGACAGCGCGCCCGCCACGCACGCCGCCGCGACCTCGCCCTGGGAGTGGCCCACCACGGCGTCGGGTTCGACGCCGAGGGACCGCCACAGCGCGGCCAGCGACACCATCACCGCGAACAGGGCGGGCTGGACCACCTCGACGCCCCGCGCCTCCCCGCGGACCACGTCGAGCAGCGGGAAGTCCAGGTGCGGGGCCAGCGCCTCGGCGCACTCGCCCATCCGGTGCGCGAAGACCGGTGACGAGTCGAGCAGTTCGGCGGCCATCGCGGGCCACTGGGTGCCCTGGCCGGGGAAGACGAAGGCGACGCCGCCCGGCCGGCGGGCGGTGCCCCGGACCAGGCCGGGGAACGGGAGGTCCGCGGCGAGCGCGGCCAGGCCCGAGCGCAGCCGGTCGCGGTCCGGCGCGATCAGCACCGCGCGGTGCTCGAAGGCCGGGCGGGTGGTGGCGGCGGTCCAGGCCGCGTCCGCCAGGTCGAGCGCCGGGTTCGCCTCGACGTGCTCCCGCAGGCGCGACGCCCGGTCCCGCAGGGCCTGGGCGGTCTTGGCGGAGAGCACCCACGGCGCCACGGTCGTGCCGCTCGCCCGTTCGGGGCCGGTCCACCCGGCCAGCACGACGTGGCAGTTGGTGCCGCCCATGCCGAAGGAGCTCACGCCCGCCAGCCGGGGCCCCTCGCCCGGCCACGGCCCGGTGCGGTCCTGGACGCGGATTCCCAACTCCGCCAACGGTATCCGCGGGTTCGGCGTGCCGAAGTGCAGGCTCGCGGGCAGCTCGCCGTGCTTGAGGCTGAGCACGGTCTTGAGCAGGCCGGCCACCCCCGCCGCGCCCTCCAGGTGGCCGATGTTGGTCTTCACCGAGCCCACCAGCAGCGGTCGGTCGGCCGGGCGGCCCGCGCCGAGCACCTCGCCGAGGGCGGCGGCCTCGACCGGGTCGCCGACCGCGGTGCCGGTGCCGTGCAGTTCGACGTACCGCACGTCGGCCGGGTCGACCCCGGCCCGCCGGTAGGCCAGCCGGAGGACCTCGGCCTGCGCGGCCCGTTCCGGCACGGTCAGGCCCGCGCCGCCGCCGTCGTTGGTGACCGCGCTGCCCCGGATCACGCAGTGGACCAGGTCGCCGTCGGCCACCGCGTCGGCCAGCCGCTTGAGCACGACCAGCGCCCCGCCCTCGCCGCGGACGTAGCCGTTGGCCCGCGCGTCGAACACGTGGCAGCGGCCGTCCGGGGACAGGCCGCCGAACTCCACCGCGGTCCGCGCGCTGGTCGCGCTGAGGTTGAGGGTGACGCCGCCGGCCAGGGCGATCGAGCACTCCCCGCGCAGCAGGCTGGTGCGGGCCGTGTGCACGGCGACCAGCGAGGAGGACTGCGCCGCGTCGACCACGAAGCTGGGGCCGCGCAGCCCCAGCGCGTAGGAGAGCCGGTTGGCGATCATGCCGCGTTGCAGCGCGGTCATGGAGTGCGCGCCGATGTCGTCGGGGTCCCGCAGGTCCGCGTAGTCCTCGCGGATCGCGCCGATGAACACGCCCGCGTCCCCGCCGGGCGGGATGCCCGCGTCCTCGAACGCCTCCCAGCCCAGCTCCAGCACCAGCCGCTGCTGCGGGTCCACCGCCGCCGCCTCGCGCGGCGAGATGCCGAAGAACGCCGGGTCGAAGTCCCCGACGCGGTCCAGGAAACCACCCCGGCCCGTGCCCGCGTCCACCCGGTCGGCGGGCACCGCCGTCACCGCGTCCACGCCGTCGCGCAGCAGCCGCCAGAACGAGTCCGGGTCGGGTGCCCCCGGCAGGCGGCAGGACATCCCGACGACGGCGACATCCTCGGAAGAACCCATGCCACGGCCTCCTGGTCCGGTCAGGGTGACGGGACGGGCGCGCACGCCGCCGCTCCGGCCCGGCGCCGCCGATCAGCCGCACATCGCGGCCCCGACAACGGGTGGCCGTCATTTTTCGGTCCACTGTGGACTTGCAGCCACCGGGCGGACGCCCCTGGGACACCGCACCACGCCCGGCCGGTGGCCACATACCCCTACTTTGTGCGGTGACCACCCCTACACCCTTCGTCACCGGCCTCGCGGTGCCGATACGGTCGGCTGGAGCGGAGGGGGCGCACCGTGTGCGGAGTTGCCGGCTGGATATCGTTCGACCGCGACCTGACCGGGGAACGGTCCACCATCGAGACCATGACGCACACCATGCGTCAGCGCGGCCCGGACGACTGGGGTGTCTGGACCGGGACCCACGCCGCGCTCGGGCACCGCAGGTTGTCGATCATCGACCTGCCCGGCGGGACCCAGCCGATGTCGGTCGACACGCCGGACGGGCCGGTCGTCCTCACCTACAGCGGCGAGACCTACAACTTCGTCGAGCTGCGGGACGAGCTGCGCCGGCGTGGGCACCGGTTCCGCACGGCCAGCGACACCGAGGTGGTGCTGCGCGGTTACCTGGAGTGGGGCGAGGCCGTCGCCGAGCACCTGGTCGGCATGTGCGCGATCGGGCTGTGGGACGGCCGCGACGAGCGCCTGGTCCTCATCCGCGACCGCATGGGCACCAAGCCGCTGCACTACTTCCCGACCCGGGACGGCGTCGTGTTCGGCTCCGAGCCGAAGGCGCTCCTGGCGCACCCGCTGGTGGAGCCGGTCGTGGACACCGACGGCATCCGCAGGCTGCTGCTGGGCTTCCCGACCACCGACGAGGGCGTCTGGTCCGGCATCAAGATCGCCCGGCCGGGCACCGTGATCACCGTCGACCGCACGGGCCTGCGCGAACGCGCCTACTGGCGGCTCACGGCCGCGCCGCACCACGACGACCGCGAGACCACGGTCCGCACGGTCCGCGCGATGGTGGAGGACAACGTCGCGCACGAGCTGGTCGCCGACGTGCCGCGGGGCGTCCTGCTCTCCGGCGGCCTGGACTCCAGCGTGCTCACCGGCCTGGCCGACCGGCACCTGCGCGCCCGGGGCGAGGCCGTCCGCACCTTCTCGGTGGACTTCCCCGACCAGGCCGAGAACTTCACCGCCGACACGATCCGGCCGAGCGCCGACGGTCCCTACATCGCCGACGTGGTGGCGCGCCTGGGCACCGACCACCGGCACCTCGTGCTGGACCACCGCGCCCTGTCCGACCCGGAGGTGCGCCGGGAGGTCGTCGCCGCCTGGGACGCGCCCTACGGCATGGGTGACATGAACAGCTCCCTCTTCCTGCTGTTCAAGGCCCTCAAGGAGCACGTCACGGTGGCGTTGAGCGGTGAGGCGGGCGACGAGATCTTCATGGGCCACTTCTGGCACCACGCCGAGGCGGTCTACTCGGGCGAGGACTTCCCGTGGTTCGTGGCCTGGCCCCAGCTGAACACCTCCTCGTACATGAGCCGGGAGTTCGTCGAGCTGGTCGACCTGCCCGCGTTCCGCCGGGACAGCTACCGCAGCGCGCTCACCGAGGTGCCGCACCTGGACGGCGAGGACACCCGGCGGCGCAAGCAGCGCGAGATCGCCTACCTGGGCCTGACCCGCTTCATGCGCACCCTGGAGGACCGCCTCGACCGGCTCGCGATGCGCGCGGGCGTCGAGACCAGGGTCCCGTTCTGCGACCACCGCCTGGTGGAGTACCTGTACAACGTCCCGTGGTCGCTGCACACCTTCGACGGCCACGAGAAGAGCCTGCTCCGCGCGGCGGCCCGGGACCTGCTGCCCGACTCGGTGGCCGGTCGGCGCAAGAGCGGCTACCCCTCGACCCAGGACCTCCGGTACGTGGCCGAGCTCCAGCGGCAGGTGCGGGACGTCCTGGCCGACCCGGGCACCGACGCGCTGTTCGTGTGCGACCCGGTGAAGGTCGCCGCGGCGACCGCCCTCGACCCCGCCGCGGTGGACCCCGCGGCCCGGCTGACCTTCGAGCGAATCCTCGACGTCGACGCCTGGCTGGACCTCACGAAGCCCACCCTCAAGCTGTCCTGAGGCCGGTCGGGCGCGGGCCGGCGGGCGAGCACCGGGCGGCACCGCAGTTCTGCGGTGCCGTCCTGCCTACGAACGGGTGAATTCCACCGGTTCCCGGGGCTCACCGACGTGATCACTGGAACCTGGGGGTGATACCGGCGACGGGCCGGGGTCACCTTCCGCCCCACGGAGTGCCGGACGCCGCATGGCCGAGAAAACCGAGGAAGAAGCCCCCTTCCAGGGCCTGCACGCCCTGCTGGACGTCATCCGCGACCTCGTCGACCGACCGCGCTGGAGCTGGCGCAAGCCCCAGGAGGGCGAGTACCGCGGCGACCGGCCGCTGCCGATCCTGTCGCTGATCGGCACCGCGCCCGGCGACGTGCCCGGCGCGCTCGCGCTCCGGCTGAACCAGCCGGAGCGGGACAAGATCGCGCACGTCGTGGTGGACGCGAGCGAGCCGCCGGCCGGCGCGACCGGCTCCCTGCTGCCGCTGCTGGACGAGGTGCACCAACTGCTGGAGCGGGACAACAAGGGCACCGGCGGGCGGCTGCGGTTCCAGCACTACCGGCTCGCGGCCTGGCTCACCCGGCAGACCATCGAACCGGCGGACGGCCGGGACGCGCGCGCGGCGAGCCTCGCGGTGCTGCGCACCTGGTACGAGAAGGACCGCCCCCGGACCATGGCGGGCGAGGACGGCGGCCTGCCGTGGTGGGCGCGCCTGCTCGTCGTCGTCGGGGGGCCGCTGCCGTTCTGGCTGTGGAGGCACCGCTGGCCGATCGTCGGCCGGGTGCCGCGGTGGTTCATGCGGCAGCCGTTCATGGTGCCGCTGCACTCGACCACGTTCGTGGGCTTCGCCGAGCGCCTCACCACCAACCGGCGGGGCACCGAGGACCCGGAGCAGATCAGGAAGGTGCTGGTCCACGCGTTCCTGCGGGACCTGCGCCTCGCCTACCGGCCGCGTGGCCCGCGCCCCCGGCGGTGGCGGCGCACCGCGTACGTCGTGCTGGTGCTCGACAACGTCACCGACCAGGGCTGGGAGCTGTTGCGCCTGGTCAACGACGTGCGCAACGAGAAGGGCGACCTGGACCCGCTGCTGGTGGTGGCGCGCAGCGACGCGCCGCCGTCGTGGAAGAGCCCGCGCGGCACCCCCCTGGTGCGCGACGTCCAGTCCGTGGTGGACCGCTGGTACCGGATGCTGCCGACGCTGCGGCAGCGGCAGGAGGGCGAGGCGCGGTTCGTGTTCGCCCGCCTGCCCGACCCGACCGACGAGCCGTCCGACGCCGACCGCGAGGCGTGGCCGAAGATCCGCTCGCTGCCGCCGCGCGCCCCCGCGTGGCTGGCGCGCCGGGGCGTGGCCCTGGCGGTGACGGCGCTGCTGGTCGCCGTGCCGGTGCTGGCCGCGAGCGCCTGGGCGGTGCACCGCTGGGCCGCCGACTGCCTGCCCAGCCCGTCCTCCGGCGCCGTCGCGGTGTGGGACGGCGGCCTCGGCCAGTGCGTGGGCTACAGCGACAACAGCGACCTGGTCTTCGGCTCGGACCGGCGGCTGCGGCTGGCGCAGCTGGCCGTGTTCGAGCAGAACGCCATCGCGCGCGACCTGCACGAGGCCAACCGCGAACGGCCGCTGGTCAGCATCGTGTACTTCTCCGGCCTGACCCACCCCGAGGCGGACCCCGGCACGGACCACTCCGTCGCGGAGGAACTGGAGGGCCTGCTCATCCGGCAGCAGCAGCACAACCGCAAGGAGCAGACCGAGCCGCTGCTGCGGGTGGTCGTGGCCAACGGCGGCAACACCATGGCGGCCGCGGCCCGGATCGTGCGGGACCTGCTGGAGCCGCTGCTGCGCGACGACCCGACCGTGCTCGGCGTCATCGGCATGGACCGGACCGTGCCCGAGACCGAGACGGCGATCGCGCTGCTGGGGCACCTGGGCACGGCCGTGGTGTCGATGGTGCTCACCGGCGAGCGCCTCGACGAGGTGTCGCCGCTGTACTTCCAGCTCCCGCCCGGCAACCGGGTGCAGGCGCGGGCGGTGGTGGAGTACGCGCACGGCACGTCGCGGCAGCTGACCGTCTACCACCCGCCCGCCGACGACGCGTACATCGGCACCCTGGTGGAGGAGACGACCGCCGCGGTCCGGGAGCGCGCCCCCGCCCTGGCCGAGCGACCGCCCGTGGCCTGGGAGCGCTCGCCGGACGAGGTGGACGTGCGGTGCGGTCGCGGGGAGATCGCGTTCTACGCGGGCCGCGAGGACCAGTTCGCCGCGTTCCTCAACCGGGTGGTGAGCCTGTGCGGGCGGGAGGAGTCGCCGACCGTGGTCGGCGACGACTCCGTGATCAGGTTCGTGGCGCAGCAGGAGAGCCGCGACCAGTACGAGCTGAACGGCCTGCCGGTGTCCTGGGTCGACATGGGCGGGCGGGTGGTGGCGGCGGGCCGGTCGTGCCGCGAGAAAGGCAGCCCGGAGACCAACCGGAACGAGCAGTCGCTGGCCGCGTTCTGCGACGGGTACAACCGGATGTACCAGGTGTTGGACACCAACCCGCCGGCCGCCAACGACTACGCGCGCGAGCTGGCGAACACCTCCGGCCCGCCGTGGCCGGGGCAGGGCATCGGTCTCTCCTACGACGCGGCGGGCCTGTTCATCGCCGCCGTGCGCCGCAACCAGCAGCGCCCGGGGCACGGCCGGGAGTACCTGCCCCACCGCGCGGCGATCGCCCAGGAGCTGGTCGAGCGCAGCCCGTTCGACGGCGCCACCGGCGAGATCAGCTTCCGCGACTCCCGGACCGGGGCGCAGCGCAAGCTCATGATCGCGCGCATCGAGGACATCGGTGACGCGACCGCGGTGCCCCGCTGCGAGTTCGTCTACGGCGACGGCCGGGCGGAGCCGTGCCCCGGCTGAGGCGGGGTTGGCGGCGGAATCGGTCGAGGCCGGCTGGGTCGAGGCCGGCTGGGTCGAAGCCGGTTCGGCTGGGTCCGGTCGACCCGGGCCCGGCGGCCACCGTCGTCCGGGGGACGTCGCCCGACCTGCGGGCCGACGTCCCCGGGCCTGAGCGCGTCACACGCCCCGCAGCGGTGGGTAGTCCTGCTCGGGCGGCGGCGAGAGCTTCTCGTTGAGTTGACGTGCTTCCCGGAGCTGGTCCTCCAGGGTGACGATCCGGCACGCGGCTTCCAAGCCGGTGCCCTGGTCGACGAGCTTCCGGACGCGGGAGGCGATCCGCAACTGGTGGCGCGAGTAGCGGCGGTGGCCGCCCTGCGAGCGCTGCGGCTCGATCAACTTCGCCTCGTCCAGGCTGCGCAGGAACCCCGGCGTGGTGCCGAGCATCTCCGCGGCCCTGCCCATGGTGTAGGCGGGGTAGTCGTCGTCGTCCAAGTTGTCGGCCGCGATCTGCGGCTGGTCTCTCTCAGGGGGCACTGCACCTCCGCGTCACGAGGGGCCCCGGTGCCGATCGGCACCGGGGCCCCAAGGGTTGTGGGTTCACTTCCACCAACCGGTCGTGAGACCGGCTTGTCGTGTCCACGGCGACCGCACGAACTCCGGACCCCGCGGGGATCGCATGTACGTAACCGGAGACCACCATCCAATCCGATTGGAGTGCGGTACCCACCCGGGCCGACTTCACCCCGAGGTAGGCGATCCGATGGCGTGCAACCCTTCCCTTCTCCTCTAGATCCTTGACCTTGCCTTGCTTGCCGAACCTTGCTTGCTTACCTGTCTTGCGTGCACTGCCACTACTCTGCGCGACCATCAGCTGGGAACAAGCGAACTGCTGTCGTGCTTATTGCGGTTGCGCTCCCGGTACTGCCTGTGCCAATGGTCTTCGACCTCTCCCCGGAACACCTCTTACCACGGTCCCGGCCGGGAGGGCCGTACTGCTCCCAACTCGCGGGTAGTTCATCATCTCCCGCGCCGATAGGACGTTCTCTGCTCTCGACAAGGAAGACAGTACACCTGCCGAACGGGGAATGTCTACCCCAGCGATCATAGATTTCCTCGATCGAGTGACGCACACCTGCTCACCTGCGACAACGCGGCGGGAAACACCTCGAAATCCGGACGGGCGAACCCCCGGGAGCCGCGGGACCCGGGCGCGGAGGCCCGGTCGGCGGAACCTCAGCGGGTCCGGGTGGCCGCGGCGATCAGGGTGATCAGCTGGCGGCGGAAGTGGTCGTAGTCCTCCACCGCGCCGAGCAGCGCCTCGGACTCCCGCTCCTCACGGCGGGCGGCGGCCAGCACGTCCCGGCCGGTCGGGGTGACCTCGACCAGCGTGCGGCGGCGGTCGCGGGCGTCGGCGGCGCGGGTGACGTGCCCGGAGCGGTCCAGCCGCTCGATGGTGCGGCTCATCGTCTGGTCGGTCACCCGGCACAGCGCGGCCAGCTCGCGCTGGAACAGGGGCCCGTCGGCGAGGTGGTGCAGCGCGATCAGGCCCGCGTGCGTCAGGCCCAGCCCGTTCAGCACCTCGTCGAACCGGCTCTCCACGACGCGCGCGGCGACCGACAGCAACCGCCCGGTCGGCCAGGAGTCGACGTCGGCGCGCACCCGGTCCGGCCGGCCCGACACCTCCCGCTCGCCCCCTCGGCCCACCCGGGCATCTTCGCAGAGCACGCCGGAGGGCGATTGTTCAGCCTGCTGAGCGTTTGCCAGGATGTTCCGCGTGCCGAACGTTGTGCGGGGCCGCAGTCGGCTGCTGGTGTGGGGGGTGGTCGGCAGCGTCGCGCTCACCGGCCTGGTGTGACTGCTCGGGCAGCGGTTGCACGGGATCGCCCTGCTGCCCGAACAAGGGGCCTCCTGGTACTACTGGCAGCTGCCCGAACCGACGTCCTGGACCCGCGCGTCGGCGTGGGTCGGGTACGTGGCGCACCAGGTCGTGTCCTGGGGGTTGATCCACCACGCGCAGACGCGGGTCCTACGACGGCACCGCCCAGGACGTGTCGATCTTCAGCTCCCAGGGCTCGGTCGTGCTGCTGCTGGTGGCCGTGCTGCTGATGGAGGACAAGCGGCGCGGCCTGTTCTTCGGCCGCCCCGCGCCGATCGCGGCCGACGTCGTGGCGTTCGTGCGGCGCTACCACGGCTACCTGGTCAGCTGGGCCGCGGTCTACACGTTCTGGTACCACCCGGTGGAGAGCACCAGCGGCCACCTCATCGGGTTCTTCCACATGTTCCTGCTCCTGTTCCAGAGCAGCCTGGTGTTCACCACCGCGCACACGAACCGGTGGTGGACGCTCGGGCTGGAGCTGATGGTGGCGCTGCACGGCACGCTGGTGGCGGTGGTGAACTCGGGCCCGGACGGGGTCTGGCCCATGTTCCTGTTCGGGTTCGTCGGCATCTTCGTGATCACCCAGCCGCACGGGGTGGGGTTGAGCGCCGCGACGCGGTGGTGGGTCGCCGGGGCGATCGGCGTGGCGGCCCCGGGGGTCTACGCGTGGCGCGGGTACGACCGCGTCGACGAGGTCGTGCGCATCCCGGCCATCGAGTACCCGCTGGTGGCCGTGCTCGCGCTGCTGGTGTGGGCGCCGCTGCGGCTGGTGCGCGCCGCGCGCCGGTGAGCCGCGCCCGAGCGGGGGTTCCCCCGGGTCGAGCACCGACCGGCACGATCGGCCCAGCGCCGCGGCCCGGGGAGGCACCAGCGGTGAGCGCGTCGGCACCGTTCGGGTGCCGTGTCCCGCGCACCCCGATCGCCGGTGATCCCTGTGGCACAGTGGCCATGCCGGACGCCGGGTCGGGAGTACGGGGGACACCATGCCGGATCTCGTCGACCGGGTGCGCGCCCTGGTCCCCCTGCTGCGGTCCAACGCCGCGCGCTGCACCGCCGAGCGCCGCGTCCCGCGCGAGAACCTGGACGCGCTGCGCGAGACCGGTCTGTTCCGCGCAGCCCTCCCCCGCCGCCTGGGCGGGCTCGAACTCGACGTGCGCACGAAGCTCGCGGCCCTCACCGAGGTCGCCCGGGGCTGCGGTTCCACGGCCTGGGTCGCGACGATCTACCTGGACTCCGTCTTCCTGCTCGCCAAGTTCCCCGACGAGGTGCAGGAGGAGGTCTTCGCCGACCCGGAAGCCTTCCACTGCGCCACGTTGGCCGTGCCCGGCCGGGCGGTGGCGGTCGACGGCGGGTACTCCGTGTCCGGCCGCTGGCCGTTCAACAGCGGCTGCCTGGACGCCTCGTACCTGCTCCAGCCGGCGGTGGTCGAGGGCGGCGGGCCGGCCCACTTCGCCATCCCCGCGCGGGACCTGACCATCGAGGACGACTGGCACGTCAGCGGTATGGAGGGCACCGGCAGCAACACCGTGTCCGGCCGGGACGTCTTCGTCCCGCACCGGTACGCGATCCCGTCGGCGCGGCTGCTCGACCAGGAGCACCGCAGCGAGCGCAACGCGGACTCGCCCTTCTTCCGCCACCCCCCGCTGCCCTACCTGGTCACCAGCGCCGCCGCGTCGTTCCTGGGCCTGGCCGAGGCCGCGTACGAGTTCCACCTCGACCGCCTCCCCCGCCGCGGTCCGGTCGCCTACACCGGCCACGCCCACCACCGCGACGCCGCGATCACCCACCACCAGGTCGCCGAGAGCAGGCTGAAGGTGGACGCCGCCCGCCTGCTGGCCGAGCAGGCGGCCGACCTGCTCGACGAGCGCGTGGCCACCGGCGCGGGGTGCGACCGGCAGGACCGGGCCAGGGTCTGGGGCCAGGTGGCCTACGCGACGCGGCTGTGCGCCGAGGCGGTCGAGGCGCTGCGCCTGGGCTCGGGGGCGTCGGGCATCTCCACGGCGTTCCCCCTCCACCGCATCGCCCGGGACGTCCAGGCGCTGGCCACGCACGCGGTGCTGATCCCCACCACCGGCATCGAGCACTACGGCCGCGCGCTGTGCGGGGTCGAGCCGGGCACGCCGCTGCTGCTCTGACCGGACGACGCGGCGGCGGGAGCGGTGGTCAGGACCACCGCTCGTCCGGCAGGCTGCCGGGTGAGCAGTGACGCCGGTCACACGTTCCCCCGGAGGTCCCCTGATGAACGCACGCCTTCGCCGTGCCCTGTCCGCCGCCGCGGGCGTGGTCGCCCTGGCCACGCCGGTGGTGTTACCCGCGTCGCCGGTCGCGGCGGCGGAACCCCCGTCGTACGTCGCGCTCGGCGACTCCGCGGCGTCCGGACCGCTGATCCCGACCCCGACCGGTCCCCTGGCCTGCGGCCGGTCCACGCGCAACTACCCGCACGAGCTGGCGGCCCGGCTCGGCGCGGCGCTGACCGACGTGACGTGCGGCGGCGCGTCGAGCAGGCACCTGACCCAGCCGCAGGAGCTGTCGCTGCTCGACCTGCCCGCCGGCACCGCGCCGCCGCAGTTCGACGCGCTGCGCCCGGACACCGACCTGGTCACGCTGACCATGGGCGGCAACGACGTCGGCCTGGTCGGCATCGCGCAGGACTGCGTGCGGCTCGACCCCGCGGCCACGCCGTGCCGGGGTGAGCACGAGGAGCGCCTCGCCCAGCGGCTGGCCGAGTTCGCGCCCCGGCTGGCCGCCGCCCTGGCCGAGATCCGCGCGCGGTCGCCGCGGGCGCGCGCGGTCACCACCGGCTACGGCCTCTACCTCAGGCCCGGCGGCTGCCTGCCGGTCCAGCCCGTCCTGCCGGCGGACGCCGACTTCCTCCAGGGCGGCGTCGACCGCCTCAACCTGGTCATCGCCGAGCAGAGCGCGGCGCACGGCGCGGAGTACGTCGACCTGCGCACGCCGAGCGCCGGGCACGACGCGTGCCAACTCCCCGGGGACAAGTGGGTCGAGGGGTACGTGCCGACCGACCTCGCCGCGCCCCTGCACCCCAACCGGCGCGGTGAGGCGAACCACGCCCGGATCATCGCCGACCACCTGGGGGCGTGACATGGGGCTGCTGCCGGTCGTCGCCCTGGTCGCCTTCCTCGTCGTCGCGCCCGCGCGGGCCACCGCCCAGCCCGGGGGCTGCGACCCGCTCGGCGGGGGCACCGAGTGCCTGCTGCCCTTCCCCAGCGACTGGCACACCCGGGCCGACCCGACCACGCCCACCGGGCGACGGGTCGCGTTCACCCCGGACGTGCTGCCGCGCAACGCTTCGGGCAGCGCGGTGAACCCGACGGCGTGGAACCGGGCCGACGGCTTCTCCCCCGGCGCCACGCTGATCGCCCACGTGCCGGGCCTGGACCCGGTGGCGAGCGGGATGGCCCCGGTCACCGACATCGGCCGCTCGCTCGACGCGGACTCGCCCGTCGTGCTGCTGGAGGAGGCGACCGGCGAGCGGTGGCCGCACTGGGCCGAGATCGACTCCAACGACCCGCGGCGGCGCGCGCTGCTGATCCACCCCGCCCGCAACCTCCGCGACGGGCACCGGTACGTCGTGGCGCTGCGCGGCCCGCGGGACGCCGCCGGCCGCGAGATCCCGCCGAACCCGGCGTTCGCCCGGGTCGCCGGGGCGCGCCTGGCCGGGCACGACCCGCTGCGCGCCCGGCAGCGGCAGCTGCGGCCGGCCCTGGCGGCGCTCGCCGCGCACGGCCTCGACCCGGCCTCCCTGCACCTGGCGTGGGACTTCACCGTGGCGAGCACGCGCAGCCTCACCGGCGACCTGGTCACCCTCCGCGACGACGCCCTGCGCGCCCTGGGGTCGCGCGCGCCGGCCTCGACCGTCACCGGGGTCACCGACTTCACGCCCGAGCAGGACGCGCGCATCGCCCGCGAGGTCACCGGCCGGGTCACCGTGCCCAGCTACCTGACGCTGCCCGGCGGCCTGCCCGGTTCGCTGCTGCGGCGCGGCCGGGACGGCGCGCCGCGCCGCTCGCCGTTCGGCCCGGTCGAGGCGCGGTTCCGCTGCGAGGTGCCGCGCTCGGCGTTCGACCGCCCGTCGTGGCCCGCCCTGTACGGCCACGGGCTGCTGGGCTCGCGCTCGGAGGTGGGCGCGGGCAACGTGAAGGCGATGGCCGCCGAGCACGGGTTCACCTTCTGCGCCACCGACTGGATCGGCATGGCGCAGGACGACATCCCGGTGGTGCTGGCCGCGCTCGCGGACGTCACCGCGTTCCCGGCGATCCCGGAGCGCTCGCAGCAGGGCCTGCTCAACGCGATCTTCCTGGGCCGGGCGCTGACCCACCCGGAGGGGTTCGCGGCGCACCCGGCGTTCCGCACCGGCGACGGCCGCCCGCTGGTCGACACCACCCGCCCGCTGGTCTTCGACGGCAACAGCCAGGGCGGCATCCTGGGCGGCGCGCTGGTGGCGGCCTCGCCGGACATCCGCACCGCGGTCCTGGGCGTCACCGGCATGAACTACGGCGTGCTGCTCAACCGCAGCAGCGCCTTCGCCCCGTTCCAGCAGGTGCTCGACCTGTCCTACCCGGACCGGCTGCGCCAGCAGGTGGTGCTCCAGCTGCTGCAACTGCTGTGGGACCGGGGCGAGACCAACGGCTACGCCAACCACCTCGGCGACCGCCGCGTCCTGATGCACATCGCGTTCGGTGACCACCAGGTGGCGAACGTCGCGGCGGACGCGCAGGCCCGCACGATCGGCGCGCGCCTCGCCGCACCCGCCCTGGCGCCCGGCCGCAGCCCGGACCGCGTCCCGCACTGGGGCGTCGAGCCGGTGCGGTTGCCCCACGCCGGTTCCGCGGTGGTGGTGTGGGACAGCGGCACCCCCGCCCCGCCGACCACGAACACCCCGCCGACCGGGGCGGAGCACGGCCGCGACCCGCACGCCGACCCGCGCTCGTCGGTCGACGCGCGGCGGCAGAAGGCCGTTTTCCTGACCACCGGCGTGGTCGTCGACGTGTGCGGTGGAGCGCCCTGCACGGCCCCGCCCACGGGGTGAGCCCGGTGGACCACCGCCGCCGGAGGGGGCGGCGGCGGTGGACCCGCGTTCGCCTGCCCTTGCGCACCAGGGACCCGCCCTCACCTTCCACCCCGACCACGACCGGGGGCGACCAGCGACCACGCCCAGCCGGCGGCCGCGACGGCCCCGGCGAACGCGGCGTGGGCGGCTCGGTGCGGGCCGCGGGCGTCACGGGCCGCTGTGGACCAGCGCGGCCCACAGGTGGGCGGCACCCGGGTCGGCGGCGCGCAGCGCGAGGGCGACCCGGCGCAGCGCGCCGGCGGCGCCGTCCGCGGTGGGGGTGTCGGCGGCGGTGGGGGTGTCGACGGCGGGGATGTCGGCTTGGGCCTGCGTCCCGGCGAGGTCGCGGTAGAAGGCGGCGGCCGCGTCGGCGGCCACCCGGTCGTCCAGCGGCCACAGACCGGCGATCACGTGCCGGAACCCGGCCAGCTGGAACGCCGAGGCCAGGTTCAGCACCTCGTCCGCGTGCCGACCGCCGTGGTGGGCCGTCGAGCACGCGGACAGGTAGGCCAGCTCCGCCCCGGGCAGGTCGAGCCCGCCGATCGCGGGCAGCCGGAGAGGGCCGTCGTCGAGCCGGAGGTTGCTGTCGGCCGGGGAGAGCAGGTCGGCCTCGGCGTGGCAGGCGAAGTGCGCCCACGTCGCCCCGGGCAGCGCCGCCAGGACCCGGTCGACCGTGGCCTCCCGGTCGCGCAGCAGCGTGCCGAGACCGCCCAGCCCGAGGGCCTCCCGCGCGGTGCCGGGCAGGTCGGGCAGGCCGGGGGTGCTCTCCAGGGAGACCACGAGCTGCCGCCGCGCCGGTGCGGGCGCGCGGCGGCGCGCGTCCCGCAGGGCCCGCAGCGTCGGGACGTACGAGGAGATCGCCAGGTCCAGCACGCCGGGGCGGTCCGGGCGGCAGGCGGCGTGCAGCGGGAACACCCCGAGGTGGCCGGTGGGCAGCCACCAGATCCGCCGCGGCTCCGGCCCGGCCGGCAGCGCGGCCAGCACCGGTTCGGCGACGACGTCCCACAGCCAGGTCAGGACCTCGGGCAGCACCCGTTCCCGGCGCAGCCGGTCGGCCGGGGACGTCCCGGTCGTCACCTCGGTCAGGGCGATGGCGCGCTCCTCCACCTCGGCCGCCCGCAGACCCGGCAGCCCGACGCGCAGCGGGTCGCCGGAGGACCGCACGACCACCGCGTCACCGCGGTCTCCGGCCACGTTGACCACCACCGCCGCACCGCCCGCCACGGCCTCCACCAGGTCGGCCAGGCGCGGGCGGCGCAGGAAGTCCTCGCCGCCGGGGCGGTCCCCGATCTCGGCGATCACCGCGTCGTGCTCGCGCCACGCCCGCTCCCGGTCGGTCCCGGGCGGCACCGGCCCGTTCAGCGACCGCCGCACCCGGCGCAGCCGGTCGGCCAGGTCGGGTCGCACCCGGTCCAGCCGGGTCAGGTCGGTGCGGGTGCCGGCGTGGTCGGCCAGCAGGACGCCGCGCCCCTGCTCGGCCACCTCCACCGCGCCCGCCGGGTCGCCCGCGGCGCAGTGGGCGGCGACCGCCGTGCCGAC
The DNA here is from genome assembly GCF_042658445.1 of Saccharothrix lopnurensis. Taxonomy (NCBI): domain Bacteria; kingdom Bacillati; phylum Actinomycetota; class Actinomycetes; order Pseudonocardiales; family Pseudonocardiaceae; genus Saccharothrix; species Saccharothrix lopnurensis. Next base: position 143,943 of record NZ_JBHSQO010000017.1, read on the forward strand.
CAGGCCCGCGACCGTGCCGAGCCGGTACCGCCGGTCGACCCACCCCGCGCCCCGGGGCGGCACGTCGGGCAGCAGGGCCATGGCGGTGTCGAGCACCTCCACGGCCGTCCCGTGCTCGCCGGCGGTGAGCGCCAGCGCCCCCACCTGGTGGTGGCCCCACACCCGTTCGGCCGGCGCGGTGTCCGCGGCCAGTTCGCGGACCAGGTCGCGCAGCCGCCGCGCGTCCACCGCGGCCCCGGTCCGCTCGGCGCGGTCGCGGTGGGCCCCCGCGAGGGCGCCCACCACGGCGATCCGGCCCGTCCCGGTCCCGACCGGCTCGGCCAGCGCCCGCTCGGCCAGGCCCACCGCCCGGTCCAGGTCCTCGGGCGTGCGATCGGGGCGGGCCCGGTAGGCGGTCGCGAGGTCGGCCAGCCACCCGGCCCGGCCGGGGTGCCCCGGCGGGGTGGCCGCTACCGCCAGCTCCCCGAGGTCGACCGCGCGCCGCAGGTGCTCCCCGCCCAGGCCGACCTCGTGGGCGCGCTGGTGGCTGGTGGCGAGCCTGCCGCAGCGGTCGCCCAGGTCCGGGTCGAGCCGGTTGACCGGGCCCACGGTCCGCTCGCCCAGCTCGATCGCGCGCTCCAGGTCCGCCAGGTCGTGGGAGGCGGTGAACCGCTGCTGGTACGCGCTGCCCAGCAGGGACGCCACGCCCGTGGTCCGGTCGCCCGCCGCGGTCCGCGCCGCCAGCTCCGCCTCCCAGGTGGTGATGGCCCGGTCCAGGTCCGCCACCGCGCCGGCGTGCCGGTAGCGGCCGAGGTAGGCGCCGGCGAGCATCGACGCGAGGTCGCGGTGGTCGCCCCCGGCGGCGAGCGGGCCCTCGCCCAGTTCGACGGCGCGGTCCAGGTCCTCGGCGGTGCCCAGGAAGCGGTAGCGCTCCTGGAGGACGGCGAGCAGGCCGGCCACCGCGGTCGGGTCGCCGGGCCGCGCGGCCACCGCCTCCTCGCCGCGCTCGCGGGCGCGGCGCAGGCCGTCCGGGTCGACGCCGGCGGAGAAGGCCCCGAGGTGGAACCGGGCCACGGAGGTCAGGTGGGCGGGACGGCCCGGGTGCGCGGCCGGCAGGGCGTCGAGGCACCGCTCACCCGTACGCACGGCGGCCCGCAGGTCGTCGACGGACGCGGTGCGCTCGTAGCGGCGGAACAGCGCGCCGGCGAGGGTGAACAGGAGCGGACCCGCCTCGGCGGGGTCCTCGGGCAGCCGGGACGCGGCCTCCCCGGCGCGGGCGATCGCCTTCTCCAGCACCGCCGGGTCCCCGGTGCGCTCGTAGCGCAGCAGGTGCGCCTTGGCGGCCTCGTCCAGCCACGAGGAGCGGTTCGGGCCGGGACCGAACGCCGCCGCCACCGACTCCAGCAGGTCGGCGGCCCGCGAGGCGTCGGCGGGGTCGTGCCGGACCCGGAACCTGGCCAGCAGGGCGTAGGCGAGGTGGAAGCCGGGGTTCACGGGGTCGACCCGGGCCGAGCCGGGGGTGGACACCGCGACCCCGCCCGCCCCGACGGCCCGGTCCAGGTCCAGGGCGTCGCCGTCGCGCTCGAACCGGCGGCGCAGCGCCAGGCACAGGTCGGCCGACCTGGTCACCCGCTCCGGGTCGTCGGCGGGGGTGTCCGCCAGGGCGAGGGACAGCAGGGCGATGCCCGCGTCCAGCAGCGCCGGGTCGTCCGACCACTGCGAGGCGAGCAGGAAGTCCGTGGCCGCGCCCGCTTGCTCGTCGTGGTGCGCCTCGGGCCCGACGAGCCGGTCCACCGGCGGGGGCAGCGGGTCCGGGTCGTCGGTGTGGGAGCGCAGGCACAGCACGGCGCGCGCGAGCTCGCCGGGCGCCCGGTCCCGGTCGGCGGCCTTGAACCGGACCAGGTGCAGCAGGCCCAGGCGCAGGCGGGCCTCGTGCGGCACCGCCCGGACGGCCCCGGCCCGCTCGCGCGCGCGGGCGTCGAGGTAGGCGTGCAGGTCGGCGCAGTCCCGGTCGGCGTCCGGTGCCAGGACCACCCGGGGGTCGCGCGACCGGAGGTAGGTGACGAAGCGCTGTCCGACGCGGTCGATCAGGTCGTCGGCCGCTTCGTCGGACAGCGCCGAGCCCGGGTCCGCCGCGCTCGACACCCCGGCGCTCGACACCGTCACGCTCGACACCGCCGCGTTCGACACCCCGGCGTTCCGCACCTCAGCGCAGACCGCCGCCTCAGCCGGCCGCACCACCGCAGCCGGCCGCACCACCGCCACCGGCGCGCGGAGGGGAACCCGCCACACCCGCGCGGGCACGTCCCCCTTCCACGCCGCCGCCACGAGCAGGTCGCCCTCCGGCGTCACCACCGCGTCCAGCCCCCGGAACGGCCCGTCGCCGACCACCGGGATCGCGGCCACCTCCCGGCCCGTGGCGCCGGACACCACGGCGAGGCGGTCCCCGGTCGCCGTGACGAGGACCGGTTCGCCGGCGTCGGCCCAGGCCACGGCGTGGCACCCGGCGCCCGGCGACGCCCACAGCCCCTCGCCGCTCCCGGCGTCCCACACCCGGACCGAGCCACCGGGGTTCGCCGCGACCAGCGCGCGCCCGTCGGGGGCGATCGTCAACGCGACGGAGCCCCGCCCCCCGGACCCCGGGACGCCGAGCGTGCGCACCGCGGCTCCGGTCTCCGCGTCCCACAGGTGGACGACCCGCGCGGCGCGGTCGTCCACCAGCGCCGCCACCCACACGCGCCCGTCCGGCAGCTCCGCCACCGACACCGCGTGCACGACGTGCCCGTGGTCCGCGCCCGCCGACAACCGGGTCAGCTCGCGGCCCGCGGCGCCGTCCCAGACGCGGGCCGTCGCGTCGTCGCCGCCGGTGACGAGCAACGCGCGGCCGTCCCGGAGCACGGCCCAGTCGACCGAGTTGACCGGGCCCGCGTGCCCGTCGAGCAGGCGCAGCCCCTCCCCCGTGCGACCGTCCCAGGTCCGGACCGTCCGGTCCTCGCTCCCGGTGGCGAGGACGAGCCGGCCACTGGGCAGCACCGCGCCCGCGATGGACAGGGCCCGGTCGTCGTGCCGCGAGAGCAGGGTGACCGGTTCTCCCGCGCGCACGTCCCACAGGTGGCCGCAACCGTTGTCCGAGCAGTTCGCGAGGAACTCGCGGCCGTCGCCCGAAGAAACCCACCTGACCGCGTTGGACCGGAATGCCGTGCCGGTCGTCCCCGTCCACGGCGAAGGCGTGACTTCTCGCGGGTTTTCGGGTGAGGCATCCGGCACCGCGACAGTGTCCGCCCCGGTAGGAGCGGTGAACACCGGATCAGGGGTCGCCCTTCGGAAAACCGAAAACACGAGAAAGTGATTGTTTGTCGTTTTCGACCGCGGATCTCGCGCCGTTCCCCCGGGGTTACCGCGGAGGATCGACGACGGGGAATTCACGAGCGGGAGCCCGGTGAAGCCGCGGAATTCGCGCCACGTCCGTGCCGGGCCTTTCATCCCGGCCGCCGGACCCGCGACCATGCGCCCCGACCATGATCGGAAACGTTTCCGGGCAGCACCGCCAGGTCAGCAGGACCGGTCGCTGTCCTTGGGCACCAGCGTCATCGGCCACAGCTCGCCCACCGGCGGCGGGGGCGCGGGCGCCAGCCGGTCCAGCACCAGCTCGCCCAGCCGGCGCCCGTAGTGCTCCAGCGAGACGTGGAAGCAGGTCAGCGACGGGACCAGGTGCTCGCACACCGGGTTCTCGCGGAACCCGATGACGGCCAGGTCGCGCCCCGGCTCCACGCCGTTGGCGCGCAGGTGCCGGTAGAGCCCCGGCGCCAGCGTCTCCTGCGCCAGCACCACCGCGGTCGGCCGGTCGGCCGACGCGAGCAGCCGCTCCCCCAGCACGCCGCCCGCGTCCCGGTTGTCCGGCAGCCGCAGGACCAGCCCCGGGTCGTCGTCCAGGCCGCGCTCGGCGACCGCCTCCCGGTAGCCGCGCAGGAACTCGACGTCGCTGTTGACGTCGCGGTCGGCGGTGGCCACCGCGATCCGGCGGTGCCCGCCGGCGGCCAGCCTGCGCACCGACTGCGCGGCCACCCCGGCGAAGTCCAGGTCCAGCCAGGAGTGCTCGTGGGCCTGGGTGCGGCCCAGGCTGACGAACGGCACGCGCTGCTCGACCAGGTGGTCCACCCGCGGGTCGGTGCGGCGGGTGTCGGCCAGCACGAAGGCGTCGGCCAGGTGCCGGTCCACCGCGTTGCGCAGGAACTCGTCGGGCTTGGCGGCCGGACCGAACGGCAGTATCACCAGGTCCAGCCCCCGCGGCCAGAGCACCTCCTGGAGCCCGTTGCAGACGTTGAGGAAGAAGGTCTCGCCGGACTGCGTGCGCGCGGTCTGCGTGGGCATGACCAGGGCGACCGTGTTGGTCCGGCCCTGGCGCAGGCTGCGACCGGACTGGTTGGGGCGGTAGCCCAGCGCCGCGGCCGTCTCGGCCACCAGCCGGCGGGTCTCCGCGCTGACCTCGCCGCGGCCGTTCATCGCCCGGGACACGGTGCTGATCGACATGCCGAGCTGGCGGGCCACGTCGCGGATGCCCGCGCCGCGCGACGGCGCCGCCCCGCGCCCCTCCTCGGCTCCCATGCGCCGAAGATACCGCGCCGGTGCGGCGGCGTTGCTCGCCGGAAACGTTTCCGGTAGCGTCCGCGCATCATCGAGTGCCGCGGCCGTCCAACGGAGGACCCATGATCGAAACCGCCGTCATGCGCAAGCTGACCCTGAGGCTGCTGCCCGTCCTGGTGGTCGGCTACTTCGTGGCGATCCTGGACCGGGCCAACCTCGGTGTCGCGGCCCTGACCATGAACGCCGACCTCGGGTTGAGCGCGGCGGCCTTCGGCGTGGCCGCGAGCGTGTTCTTCGTGCCCTACGTACTGCTGGAGGTGCCGTCGAACCTGGCCCTCCAGCGCTTCGGCGCCCGGCTGTGGATCGCCCGCATCATGATCACCTGGGGCGTGATCAGCGGCCTGCACGCGATCGTCTGGAACGCGGAGAGCCTCTACGTCATGCGCGCCCTGCTCGGCGCGGCGGAGGCGGGCTTCTTCCCCGGCGTCATCTTCTACCTCACCCAGTGGATCCCGGCGGCCCACCGCGGCCGCGTCCTGGCCGGGTTCACCGCGGGCATCCCGATCGCGCTGGTCATCGGCACCCCGCTGTCCGGGGTGCTGCTGAACCTCGACGGCTGGATGGGCCTGCACGGCTGGCAGTGGATGTACATCATCGAGGCCCTGCCCGCGGTCGCGCTGGGCGTGGCGATCCCGTTCCTGCTGCCGAACAAGGTCGGCGACGCCAGGTTCCTCACCGCCCGGGAGAAGGAGTGGCTGAGCACCACCCTGGAACGGGAGCGGCTGGTCCGCGAGGCCGCCGGCGGTCCCGGGCACAGCCTGCTCAAGTCGCTGTTCAGCCCGCAGGTGCTGCTGTTCGCGCTGTGCTACTACGGCCTGACCAACCTCAACGGCGCGGTCAGCACGTTCCTGCCGCAGATCCTCCTGCCGTTCGGCCTGGGCAACACCGCCACCACGTTCGTCGCCGCCGTGCCCTACCTCTTCGGCCTGGTGGGGATGCTCGTCATCGGTCGGTTCGCGGACCGGCCCGGTCGCCGCGCCACCGCGCTCTACACCGCGCTGGCCATCTCGGCGGTGGGCCTGGTCGCCTCGGCCCTGGTCGACCAGCCGACGCTGAAGCTCATCGCGCTGTGCTTCGCCGCGTTCGGCGTCTTCGGGGTGCTGCCGGGGTTCTGGGGCCTGCCCACCGCGCTGCTGGCGGGCACCGCGGCGGCGGGCGGCATCGCGCTGATCAACGCGCTGGGCAACCTGTCCAGCGTGGTCAACCCCGCGGTGATCGGGGTGATCCGGGAGCGCACCGGCGACTTCAACGGCGGGCTGCTCTGGCTGGCCGCGATGGCCGTGCTGGCCGCGCTCGTGCTCACGCTGATCCTGCGGTTGTGGGGTTCGCGGGCGACCGCGGGAACGGGAGGTGTGGTCGATGCGCATCGCTGACGTCCGGCTGCGCAGGCTGGAAGGCGTCCTGCCGACCGAAGGCGACCTCTGGGAGCAGCGGCTGGTCCGGCCGCTGGACGTGTACCCGGAGTACCGGGACCGGGAGGACCACGAGGGCGGGGTGCAGACGGCGGAGGGGTTCCACCTGGTCAGCCACTTCGTGGAGATCGAGACCGACGAGGGGCTGATCGGCCGCGGCGGGCCGGTGCCCGAGCAGGTCGCCTACGTCGTCGCGCGGGACCTGCGACACCTGCTGCTCGGCGCGGACCCGATCGCGGGCGAGAAGCTGTGGGACCAGATGCACCGCAGCCAGGTCCACGGGCGGGCCGGGAACGCGATGCTGGCCATCAGCGCCGTGGACTGCGCCCTGTGGGACCTGCGCGGGCGCTGGCTGGGCCGGCCGGTGTACCGGCTGCTCGGCGGACCGACGCGGGAGACCGTGCCGGCGTACGCGTCGATGCTCGGCTTCAGCGTGACGGACCCGGACCTGGTGCGGCAGCGGGCGGTCGAGTACCGGGACCTCGGCTACGCCGCGCAGAAGTGGTTCTTCCGGTTCGGGCCGACGAGCGGGCACGAGGGCCTGCGCCGCAACGTCGAACTGGTCCGCACCGTGCGCGAAGCGGTCGGGGACGACTACGACATCATGTTCGACTGCTGGCAGGCCATGGACGTGACCTACGTCCGGGAGCTCGCCTCCCGCATCGAGCGGTACCGGCCGCGGTGGCTGGAGGAGTGCGTGATGCCGGACCGCGTCGACAGCTACCGGGAGCTGCGCGAGCGGCTGGGCATCCCGCTGGCCGGCGCGGAGCACGAGTACACCCGCTGGGGCTTCCGGCGGTTCGTCGACGCGCGGGCGCTGGACGTGCTCCAGCCCGACATCTACTGGTGCGGGGGCCTCTCGGAGACCCTGAAGATCGCGGCCTACGCGACCGCGCACGACCTGATCACCATCCCCCACGGGCACTCGGCCGCGGCGACCCTGCACTTCTCGCTGACGCAGTCGCCGATCCACACGCCCTACCAGGAGGACCTGGTGAAGTGGAACGCCGTGCACCAGCACTTCCTGCGCCACCCGGTCAACCCGGTGGACGGCCTCCTGCACGCCCCCGCCGAACCCGGCCTGGGCATGGACCTGGACACCGCCCGCGCCACCTCGGACACCTGGATCTTCCAGCCCTAGTCGGCGTCACGGCGCCTGCCGGACCACGTGGTCCGGCAGGCGCGGCGGCGGGTGGGCGGTACCGGGGGCGCGGGCTCGGCGCCGGTACCAGCCGGTGCGGGCTCGGCGCCGGTACCAGCCGGCGAACAGGGCGGTGGCCAGCGCCAGCTCGGCGAGGTCGCCGCCGTGGTACATCAGCCGGGCCGCCGCCCGCAGGGCCTCGGCGTCCCCCGCCCCGGTCGGCGGCAGGGCGAGGGCGTCGGCGTAGAGGAGCTTGGCCAGGACGGCGTGGGCGGCGGCGGCCAGGACGAACACCACCGCCCGGGTCGTCGTGCCGGGGCGGCGGGGAGCGGGGTCGGGTCCGGCGATGGACCAGGTGAACAGGTAGCCGGCCGCCAGGTGGTGCAGGTTCAGGACGTGGTGCAGCACCAGGTCGTGCTCGGCGGCCCGGTGCAGCGGGGTCAGCACGACCGCGTACAGCCCGCCGACGCTCAGCAGGGCCGCCACCGCCGGGTGCCCGAGCACGTGCACGGGCCGCGACCGCAGCACCCGCCCGACCCACCGCCTGGTCCGCGGGTCGGCGACGCGGAGCAGGAGCGTGACCGGCGCGCCCAGCACCAGCCCGAGCGGGGCGACCATGCCCAGCAGCAGGTGGCGCGCCACGTGCGCGCGGGGGGTCGTGACCGGCCGGCACCGGGGACAGGGCCAGCGCCACCGCGGCGCAGCCGAGCAGCCAGGCGGCGGTGCGCCACCGGCTCCAGCCGCGCGGACCGGTCGCGGCGCGGCGGGCCGCGACCAGGTAGCCCACGGCCGGCGCGGCCGCCACCACCAGCGCGGGCGCCGCCCGAAGCCAGGGGTCCGGCTCGACGGCGTAGCCGGTGTGGTGCGGGTGTCCGGGTTCGGCGGGCACCGGGTCAGCCGCGCGGGTGGGCCGGACTGCGGTGCCGCCGGGCAGCGCGCCGGGTGATCACGGCCCCGACGACCAGGAGCAGCGCGCCGGCGGAGTTCCACACCAGGTCGTAGGGCAGCACGTCCACCCCGTAGCGCACCTGGTGCAGCCGGAAGACCTTGTGGTTGACCAGGCCGTCGAACAGCTGGAAGGCGCCCGCCCCGAGCAGGGCACCGCCCCACGCCGCCGACGGCACCAGGTCGCCGCGCCGCCGCAGGTCGGCGAACCAGAAGAACCCGCCCACCAGCGCCAGCAGTTCGGCCGCGTGCAGCAGGCCGTCCGAGAGCAGCCCCGCGGTGGGGGTGGAGCGGTCGTAGAAGTGGTGCCAGCCCAGGAGCTGGTGGAACACGATCTCGTCGACCGCGGCCATCACCGCCGCCCCGATCACGCCCGCGGCCAGCGCCGACGTCCTCACCCGCGTCGGCCCAACCGATGAGGTCGCCACCCGTGCCCGCCCTTCGCACCGCCGCCCGGCCTCCGCCACGGGCCGGAGTTCCCGGCGCGGGCGGGGGCAAACACCGCCCGCGCCGATCCACCGGGCGCGATCAGGCCGCGGTCTCCGGCAGGCAGTCCTGGCCGGTGTGGCGGCTCAGCACCGCCACCACGTCCGCCGGCCGCACGTCCCGCTGGAGGGCCCGCCGCTGCCGCACGGCCCCGTTGCCTGCCTGGAGGATCTCGGTGAGCAGGGAGTTGACCGCGCGCAGCTCCCCGGTCCGGCGCAGCACCGGCCGCACGTGCCGGACGAGGCGGCCCAGCGGGTGGGAGGCCGGGGCGCGGCGGTCGGCAGGTGGCCGGAGGGGCCGCGCGGTCGGCAGGTGCCCGCGCACCTCGCGCACCCCCGGCACACCGGCGTGGTGCTCTCCACCCGCGCCGGGGTCGGCTCCGGCCGCAGGTCCGCGCCGAACCCGCGCGCCACGTCGACGACCTCGCCGGCCACCGGCAGGGGCAGGCCGCTGTCGGTGTCGGAGCCGGCGGGATGACCGCACGAGGGGTGTCGGCACGCTGTTCGACCGACCAGGAGTGCTCCCGGCGGTCTCGTCCGCGACCACCGAAAGGAGTGCCGGAACACCACTACCGTGCGAGAACAACTCGCTCGTGGGGCACGAGGGCACTACCCGTCGCCCGGAGTTCCGGCTCTCGGTTCCCGCCTTGCCCTGGGCGGGTCCACTCGGCCACGAACAGGTGGTTTCGACGGCCGGACCCGGGTATCCGACGGGGACGTCGAACAGCCGGCGATCCGCATCCCGCCTCGATGCCCGGGACCCCGGCGAGGCGCCTCCGAGCCCTTGGACATCGCCATGGCCACCACGCCCTGCCCCGATCCCGGCGCCATCGTCACCTACCTCAACCCCGACGTGCTCCACCCGAGCGTCTACGTGCGCGGCGTGGTCGTGGGGCCGCACGTGGTGGACCCGCGGACCTCCCACACGTGGGTGCCGGTGATGCTGCCCGACGGCGCCACGTCGGTGCTGGACACGGCGCACATCATCGAGGTGCTGCCGACCGACCTCCCCGGCCCGGAGGGCGAACCCGCGGGTTGAGGGCTCACGAGTCGGGGACTTGCGCCTCAAGCCGCATGAGACCCCACAGTGGGGGCCATGCACGACGACCAGCTGTACCCGATCGGGGACGTGGCGCGCCGCACCGGGCTGAGCGTGAGCGCCGTCCGGTTCTACGCCGACGCCGGCGTCGTCCCGCCCACCGGTCACACCGACGCCGGTCACCGGCTGTACGACGTCGGCGCCATCGCCCGGCTGGAGCTCGTCCGCACCCTGCGCGAACTGGGCGCGGGCCTGGACGACGTCCGCCGGCTGCTGACCGACGAGACGACCCTGCACGACCTGGCCACCGCCCACCTCGCGCTCGTCGAGGGGCAGCTGCGCCACCTGCGCGCCCGGCGGGCCGTCCTGCGCACCATCGTCAACCAGCACACCGCGACCGAACGGGTGGCCCTCATGCACGACCTCGTCTCCCTGTCCGACGACGACCGCGACCGGCTCCTGGACGGGTTCTGGGACGAGGTCACCGACGGCCTCACCGTCCACCCGTCCTTCGCCGAGCAGCTGCACCGGATGCGGCCCACCCTGCCGGAGGAACCCACCACCGAGCAGCTCCAGGCGTGGATCGAGCTGGCCGACCTGGTGCGGGACGACGCCTTCCGCCGGTCGGTCCGCCGGTTCTTCCACGACGCCTTCTCCTCACCCGGGGCGATGGAGGTGACCACCCCGGCGATGATGGGGCTCATCGAGGCGCACCGGCTGGTCGAGGTGGAGGCGTGGGAGGCGCAGCGGGCCGGGCTGCCCCCGGACTCGCCGCGGGCGCGGGAGATCGCCGAACGCCTCCTGGGCTCGCTCGCCGCGCTCACCGCCGAGACCGCGGGACAGCCCCTCGACGAGGACGGCCTCGCCGAGCCCAGGCGGTCCGTGGTGGCCCCCGACCACACCAGCGCGCCCCACCGGCACGCCGAGCAGGCCATCACCGGGTTCACCGACCTGCTCGGCGCCTACGTGTCGCTGATGGCCACCATCGGCGGGACGCCGCAGCCGGACCCGGAGGAGGCGCGGGAGAGCGAACGGTGGGTGGCCGCGGCGCTCGGGGCGGCCGGCTCCCCGGGCGAGGACGCACCGGGTCGCTGACGGCCGGGGGCGGCGGCCAGGGACAGGGGGCGGCCAGGGGGCAGGGGGGCGGCCAGGGGGCAGGGGGGGGCGGCCGGGGCCGGGCCGGGTGGCCGCGGCCGAGGGCCGGGCCGGGAGGTGGGCCGGTAGCCGAGGGCCGGGGGCGGACCGAGGGGCTGCGGCCGAGGGCCGGGCTGAGGGTCGGGCTGGGGCTTAGGGCAGCGTGTCGGGCAGGGAGGCGGGGGCCGGGCCGAGGGCCGGGGGCGGGGGCCGAGGGCCGGAAACCCGAACCCGCGCGCGGCGAAGTGGCGCACACCACGCGGCCATCGGTTTCCACCACCGCGCCGCCAATTCCATTCCCACCCATTTCCCACCCCCTCGCCGTCATGGGTTTGCGCAGGCAGGTGGTACTGCGGGCGACACCGGGACAGCCGATCGGGCATCGACCGGGACTTCCGCCCGCCCATGAATTTCGAGCGAACTCCTCCCGGATTCCCCCCACTGCCGCCACCCCGGCACGAAAAGCCACCACCAGCCCCTGACCAGGCAAGACAACAGAAGCAGGACCACCACGGGCCGTCCCGCCGCCGGCCCGGAGTTCGACACCGAGCCGAATGTCCACAGTGGACATATGGTAATGGTATTCCCGGCAGTTGCTCCATCGGGGGGACACTGCCTCAACCACTTGGCGTCCGATGAAGTCCCGTGATAAAGATCAGAGCCTGCTGAACGCACTGGTATCCGGCAGCTCGCCCGCACCAGAGGAATTGATGGATCACCAAAGACTCACGATGGCGTTCTGGTCCCTGCTCGCCCTCGTGCTGATCGCCGTGTTTCTGCTGGTCCGCCGGCACCTGGCCGGCCGTGCGCTCCGGCTCCGGGCCGAGGCGGCCGAGGCCCGGCTGCGGGCCCTGGCCGAGGAGGAGCGGCACCTGGTCGACGCCCGGCTCCCCGCCCTGGCCGAGTCGCTGCGCCACCGGCCCGTCGAGGTGCCCGGCGCGCGGCGCCCGGAGGCGGCCGAGGGCCACGAGCAGGTGCTCGCGCTGTTCGCCGACTCCGTCCGGCAGGCGACCGCGCGGGGCGAGCAGTCGGCCCGCGCCACGCTCAAGTCGATGATGCGCGCGGTGCAGAGCCTGGCCAACGAGCAGCAGGTCGCGATCTCCGCCATGCAGGACCGGCACGACGACCCGGACGTGCTCGCCGGCCTGATGCGCATCGACCACATGAACTCCCAGCTCAACCGCCGGGCCCAGGCCACCGCGGTGCTCTGCGGGTCCTGGCCGGGGCAGCAGCGGTCGGCCTCGGCGCTGACCGACGTGGTGCGCGGCGCCACCTCGCGCATCCGCGACTACCTGCGGGTCAACGTCCCGGCCGAGTCCGACGTGGCGGTGGTCAGCCGCGCGGTGGAGCCGGTCGTGCTGGCCGTGGCCGAGCTGCTCGACAACGGGGCCCGGCACTCGCCGCCCAACACCAGCGTCGAGGTCAACTTCCAGCAGGCGCACAACGGCATGGTCGTCATGGTCGACGACGGCGGCGTGGGCATGACCGTCGAGGAGCTGCGGCGCGCGGCCCGGCTGCTGGCCGGCGACGGCGCCAGCGACATCAACCGGCTCGGCGACCCGCCGCAGGTCGGGTTCGCGGTCATCGGCGTGCTGGCCCAGCGCTACGGCTTCCGCGTCTCGGTGGACACCCGCTCGCCCTACGGCGGCGTGCGCGCGGTGGTGTTCCTGCCGAACGAGCTGCTCACCCGCGTCAGCAAGCCCACCGTGCCGGACAACGCCGTCGCGCCGCCGCCGGAGCAGCAGCCCCCGGTCGCGCCCGCGGCCGACACCGAGCCCGCCCGCACCCCCGGCGGACTGCCCCGACGACGGCGGGTGCGCACCGCCGAGCAGGGCACGCCGCCGTCGGCACCCGCCGGTTCGGCGCCGCCCGACCGACCGGTCGCGACCGGGCTCGCCGCCTGGAAGCGCGGGACCGATTCGGGCCGGGCCACCACCCCGCCGCCAGTCGCTGAAGGGAACACCCAGGCATGAACGACTTGGGCTGGATGCTCGACGACGCACTGAAGATGCCGGAGACGCGGCACGCCGTCCTGCTGTCCGCCGACGGGCTGCTGATGGCCCACTCCGCCGGCATCGGCCGGGACGACGCGGAACGGCACGCCGCCGCGATGTCCGCGCTCCAGTCGCTGGCCCGCGCCACGGCCGAGTTCTGCGGGCAGACCAGCGCCGAGTGGCAGCAGACGGTCAGCGAGTTCACCGGCGGCTACGTCTTCCTGGCCGCCGCCGGACCGGGCGCCTACCTGGCCGTGTCGGCGACCTCGCGGGTGGACATGGAGGCGGTCTCCTTCCGCATCCAGGAGCTGGTCCAGCGGCTGGGCAAGGAACTCACCAGCCCGCCGCGGCAGGACGCAGGCAGCCCGGAGTGAGCGGCGAGAGGCGCTCGCGGGGGCTGGTGCGGCCGTACGTGGTCACCGGCGGCCGGGCCCACGCCAGCCGCAACACGTTCGACGCGGTCACCGTCGTGATCGCCACCCGCGAGGAGGTCTCCGGCCTGACGCCGGAGAAGAAGCGGCTGATGGAGCTCTGCCGCGGCGGCGCGCTGTCGGTGGCCGAGATCGCCGCGCACCTCTCACTGCCGATCAGCGTGACCAAGGTGCTGCTGTCCGACCTGGTCGACAGCGGCCACATCGCCACGCACGCCGCGGTCTCGCACACCGCCCGCCCCGACATGAAGCTGCTGAAGGACGTGCTCGATGGCCTCCGCGCTTGCCTCTGACGGCGTCTACCTGCGCGACACCGTGCGGACGGCGGTGAAACTGCTGGTCGTGGGTCCCTTCGCGGTCGGCAAGACCACCTACGTCGGCACCCTCTCGGAGATCCGCCCGCTGCGCACCGAGGAGACGATGACCCAGGCCGGGGCCCTCGTCGACGACCTCGCCGGGGTGAGCGGCAAGAGCACCACCACGGTGGCGCTGGACTTCGGCCGGCTGACGCTCAGCGACGAACTGGTGCTCTACCTGTTCGGCGCCCCCGGCCAGCAGCGGTTCACCCAGGTCTGGAAGGACATCGCCCACGGCGCGCTCGGCGCGCTCGTGCTCACCGACTCCCGCCGGCTGGAGCAGTCCTTCGAGGTCATGAGCCTGCTGGAGGAGCTGGACATCCCCTACGCGGTGGCGGTCAACTCCTTCGACGGCGCGCCCGCCTTCCCCGGTGCGGAACTGCGGGACGCGCTGGACCTGCTGCCCGAGACCCCGCTGGTGTTCTGCGACGCCCGCGACGTGACCTCGTCCACGCGGGCACTCGTCACCCTCGTCGAGTACCTGCTGAACCGCAACCAGGAGAACGCGTGACCTCGCAAGCCGCCCCCGGGCAGGCATGTCCCGCACACCAGGGCCGCACGCCCCTGCACGGGCCCGGGTTCGCCGCCGACCCGGCCGCCACGTACCGGGCCCTGCGCGAGCACGGACCGGTCGCCCCGGTCGAGCTGGCGCCCGGTGTGCCCGCCAACCTCGTGGTCGGCTACGCCGCCGCGCTGGACGTCCTGCGCAACCCCAGCGCGTTCCCGCGCGACCCGCGGCGGTGGCAGGCGAAGATGCCGCCGGACTGCCCGGTGCTGCCGATGATGATGTACCGGCCGAACTGCCTGTTCTCCGACGGCGCCGCCCACGCGCGGCTGCGCGCCGTGGTCACCGACAGCCTCGCCCGGGTGGACCCGAACGCGCTGCGCGCCCAGGTCGAGCAGACCGCGGACCTGCTGATCTCCCGGTTCGCCCGCAAGGGCGAGGCCGACCTGCTCGGCGAGTACGCGCAGCTGCTGCCCCTGATGATGTACAACCACCTCTACGGCTGCCCGCCGCAGCTGGGCGACCGCCTGGTCTCCGCCATGCGCAGCGTCTTCGACATGGTGGACCCGGAGAGGGCCAACGGCGAGCTGACGCAGTGCATGCTGGAGCTGGTCGCGCTCAAGCGGCAGCGGCCCGGCCAGGACATGCCCTCGTGGATGATGGCCCACCCGGCCCGGCTGACCGACGAGGAGCTGATCCACCAGCTCGTGCTGCTGATGGGCGCGGGCACCGAGCCCGAGCAGAACCTGATCGCCAACGGCATCCGGCTGCTGCTGGCCGACGACCGGTTCGCCGGCGACCTCTCCGGCGGCAGCCTGCCGGTCGAGGAGGCGCTCGACGAGGTGCTGTGGACCGACCCGCCGATGGCGAACTACTCCGCGAGCTACCCGGTCGAGGACACCGACTTCGCCGGGGTCCGGCTGCCCGCCGCCGAACCGTTGGTGATCAGCTTCGCGGCCGCCAACAACGACCCGGTGCTGGCCGGTCAGCAGCGCTCCGGCAACCGGGCCCACCTGGCCTGGAGCGCGGGCGTGCACTCCTGCCCGGCGCAGCAGCAGGCGCGCCTGATCGCGTCGGTGGCGATGGAGAAGATCCTCGACGCCCTGCCCGACATGCGGCTGGCCGTCCCCGCCGACCAGCTGGTCTGGCGACCCGGCCCGTTCCACCGCGCGCTCACCGCGCTCCCCGTGCGTTTCACCCCGGTAGTCGTGCCCGTCCAACCCGACGAGTCACCTGGAGAAACCCGTTGGAACGTCCAGCCGACCCCATCGTCCTCGACCTCACCGGTCGCGACCTCCACGCCGAGTCCGCAGCCATCGCCGCACGGGGGCCGGCAACGCTGGTGGAGCTCCCTGGCAAGGTTGTTGCGTGGTCGGTGACCGGGCAGGAGACCTTACGCAGGCTGCTCGGTGACCCGCGGGTCTCGAAGGACCCGCGGCAGCACTGGCCGGCCTACACCAGCGGGGGGATCTCCGAGGACTGGCCGCTGCACCTGTGGGTGTCGGTGCAGAACATGTTCACCGCGTACGGGAACGACCACCGCCGCCTGCGCTCGCTGGTGGCCAAGGCGTTCACGGCGCGGCGCGTGGCGGCGATGCGGCCGTGGATCGAGCAGATCACCCACCGGCTGCTGGACGGGCTCGACGCGGCCGAGCAGCCGGTGGACCTGCGGGAGCGGTTCGCCTACCCGATCCCGATCGAGGTGATCTGCCAGCTGTTCGGCGTGCGGGACGAGGCGCGGGCGAGGTTGCGCAAGGTGGTCGACGGCGTCTTCGACACCACGATCACCGCCGAGGCCGCCCAGGCGAACGCCGCGCAGCTGTACGGGATCATGCACGAGCTGGTCGCGGCGAAGCGGGAGGACCCGGGCGACGACCTGACCAGCGGCCTGATCGCGGTGCGCGAGGACGACGGCTCGAAGCTGGAGGAGGCCGAGCTCGTCGACACCCTGATCCTGGTCATCTCGGCGGGCTACGAGACCACGGTGAACCTGCTGGACCAGGCGATCACGGCCCTGCTGACCCACCCGGAGCAGCTGGCCGCGGTGCGCGCGGGGACCAGCGGCTGGGCGGACGTCATCGAGGAGGCCCTGCGCTGGCAGGCGCCGATCGCGAACCTGCCGCTGCGGTACGCCGTGGAGGACGTCGAACTCGGTGACGGGGTCGTCATCCGCCGGGGTGAGGCGATCCTCGCGTCCTACGCGGCGGCGGGCCGGGACAGGTCGGTCCACGGCGACACGGCCGACGAGTTCGACATCACCCGGGCCGACAAGACCCACCTGGCCTTCGGGTACGGCGTCCACTACTGCCTGGGTTCCCCGTTGGCGCGCATGGAGGCGGAGATCGCCCTCCCGGCGCTGTTCGCCCGGTTCCCGGGGATGGAGCTGGCGGTGGCCCCGCACGAGCTGGAGCCGACCCACTCCTTCATCTCCAACGGCCACGAGTCCCTGCCGGTGAGGCTGAAGTAGCACGGTGGACGTGGCCGGGGAGCGGACGCGGCCGCGTTCACGTCCACGTCGGTCCGGGTGCGTCAACGGCGGTGACGCACCCGGACCGGTCCACTACCCCGCGCGGAGGATGTCGACCATGGCCCACCCCGACGAACTGGCGGACCTGGACCTCTACCGGGTCTGGACGACGGCGGCGGACCTGGGAGGGGTGTTCGACCCGTTCCGCTTCGAGCAGCGGATGGCCGCCTACCGGCTGATGATCGGCAACACGAACCCGGCGGACCGGTTCGGCGCGGACAACCGGCACAACCCGCTGTGGGGCCTGGTGTTCCAGCACCAGTGGCAGTTCCGCACCGGTCGGCTGGGCGCGGGCGCGCAACGGGACGGGCTGATCGACCCGGACTCGCCGTGGGGCTACGGCAACTACACGCTCAGCGTCATCCCGTGGCTGGGGGCCGGAGCCGCCGGGGTGGTGCCGGCCCTGCCGGTCGCCGACCCGCCCGCCGGCTCCCGGTTCCGGTACGTGACCGGTGGAGCGGTGCCGGAGGAGCTCGCCGCCGCGGTGGCCGACTGGCGGGCCTACTTCGTGCTGGTGGCCGGGAGCGGACCGGCGGACGCGGTGGGTGCGGCGGACGCGGAGCCGGCGCGCCTGGCCCTGTGGAAAGCCCACAAGACGTCCCTGGACGTGGTGGTGGACGCGATCGCGGACCTCGACGCCGCGCCCTGGCCGGCCCTGGAGATCACCTTCCTGCGCGGCTGGTGCCGGATGGTCGACTACCTGTGGGCGGCGGCCTGGCCGACCGACTTCGCCTTCATGACCGCGCACGGCCTCGACGTGCTGCCCGAGTCGCCGCTCACCACGCCCGAGGACGTGGACGCGCTGCCGGCCAAGACCCGCGGCAACGTCGTCAACGTCCTCCGGCTGGCCACCACCCCGAGGTGGCGCTACCACCTGAACCTGGTGCTGTGGAAGCGGGTCATGCGCACACGTGAGGCGCGGGACCAGGTGCTGCCGCTGCTGGACGCGGTCTTCGACCCGCGGCCGGACAACGCCGCCGAGCGCCGCAGGCTGCTCGGTCACCTGCTGCGCCCCTGACCTGGCGCGGGTGCTCGCGGGACCGGGCGGGCGGCTGCTGCCCGACCGAACTGCCCGCCCACCTGGCCCCCACCACCTCCCGCGACCGGGGCGCGGCCGGCTGGAACCGCGCCCCGGCACGGGGATCACCCGTCGTGCCCGCCGCCGCCATCCCCGCCAACGCTGACGTCGACGACCCAGACGACGCCGAAACGGTCCCGCAGCATCCCGTAGGCGGGGGCCCAGCCCGCCGGCCCGATCGGGACCACGACGGTCGCCCCGTCGCAGAGCCCGCGCCAGTAGCCGGTGACCTCCTCGACGCCCTCGCCGCGCAGGGAGACGAAGAACGAGTTCTCGCCCCGGTCGAAGCCCGTCCGCGACGGCACGTCGTAGGCCATGACGCGGAAGCCGTTCCCGGCCCGCACCTGGCCCCACATGACCTGGTCGGCCTCGGACTCCTCCTGGACGGCCCCGGCGTCCCGGTACGTGACGACGGCGAGGTCTCCGCCGAACACGGACCGGTAGAACTCCAGCGCCGCGCGGGCGTCACCGCGGAAGTTGAGGTGGGTGGTGGTGGTGACGGACAAGGTCGTTCCTCCAACTGGACTTGGTGCCTGACGTGGGGCAACAGTCGCAGGAGAAGCGGCCGGGGCGTGTCCTCCTCTCCGGGGACCGGCGGCGGACTTCGCGACATCCCCGGGTCACGGGGACCGGCGCGCCGAACACCCACCGGCGCGCCGGCCCCGCGCTCACAGCAGGCCGCGCCGGTAGGCGGCGACGAGCCGCCGGGGCACGACGAGCACGCGGCCGTCGAGGGTGGTGACCGGGACCAGGTCGGGCACCTCCGCCTTCCACCGCGACCGGCGGTGGCGGGTGTTGCCGCGCGAGGTCCTGCGCTTGGGGACGGCCACGTCAGCGGTTCCTCCTGCCGTAGCGGCGGTTGAACTTCTCGACCCGCCCGGCGGTGTCCACCACGCGCTGGTTGCCGGTCCAGAACGGGTGCGAGTCGGACGTGACGTCCACCGTGATGAGCGGGTAGGTGTTGCCGTCCTCCCACTCGACCGTGCGGGTCGAGGTGGCCGTGGACCTGGTCAGGAACGCCTTGCCCGTCGCCTGGTCCTGGAAGACCACCGGGTGGTAGTCGGGGTGGATGCCCTGCTTCACAACTCCTCCATCTCGTCGTGCCACTCGGCGAACGGGTCGACGAACTCCAGCTCGTCGACCAGCGCCAGTTCCTCGTCGGTCACCAGCGCGTCGCGCAGGGCCGCGGTGATCCCCTCGGCCGGCGCGGACCCGGTGATGACCACCAGCTCCTGCGACCGGTCGCCGTAGCGGGGGTCCCACACCGCCGACGCGATCGCCCGGCGCTCGACGGGGAACCCCGACCAGTCGTCCACCGCCGCCAGCCACGGCCCGAGGTTGCCGACGTCCAGTCCGCCGCCGGCGGACTCCAGCCACAGCGCGGTGTCGGGCTGGCTGGCGAGCCAGACGCGGCCGCGCGTGCGCACGACGCCGTCGAGCAGGACGTCCAGCGCGTGGTGCAGGCGCATCGGGTGGAAGGGGCGGCGTTCGGTGAAGTGCACGACGGACACGCCGTGGGCGGGCTCCAGCGGGGGCTGCCCGCGCAGCAGGGTCCCGAAGCCGTCGTCGAAGCGGCCGCGGCGGGCGTCCTCGGGGATGGCGGCCAGCAGCTCCGCGACGTCGAGCCCGCCCCGGTGCCGGCGCGGCGCGAGGGGCGAGAGCCGGTCGAGCACCGCGTCCAGGGCCGGGTCGTCGCCGGTCCCGGTCAGCACCAGCGCGTCGGCGAACTCGGCCTGGCCCACGACGACCTGCGCCACGGTCCGCTCGTCGCCCTCGGCCGCGCCCAGGCCCCGGTCCGCCATGGCGTCCTCACCGGTGGCGTCGGCCAGCCAGGTCGCGCGGTCCACGACCGTGACCACGGCCCCGACCCGCACGTCCACCTCCCGCAGGGCGAAGCAGACGGCCTCCGGCTCCAGCGCCGGGTCCAGGTGCACGACCACCCGGCCGCCCAGGCGCTCCAGCAGCGGCAGCAGGTCCAGGCGCAGGGTGCACGACACGCAGCCGTGGGCGAGTTCGAGCACGGTCAGCTCGCCGTCGACCCAGCGGCGCACCACGCCCCGGGCCAGGTCGCGCAGGTCGTGCCGCACCAGCACCGCCCCGGGCTCGGCGCGCCAGATCGCCTCGGCCACGTCGTGCCGCGCCACACCGGCCACCAGCAAGACCTCGGTTTCCATGTGGGCTAGCCTATCGGAAACGATTGTCGTTTCAAACTGGAGGTAGCGTGTCGTCTCGGCACTGCCAGGTCACCGGGCGCAAGCCCGGCTTCGGCAAGCAGGTCTCGCACTCCCACCGGCGCACCTCGCGCCGGTGGCTGCCCAACACCCAGCGCCGCCGCTACTGGCTGCCCTCGGAGAACCGGCACGTGGTGCTCACCCTGTCCACCAAGGGCATCAAGACCGTCGACAAGCGCGGCATCGAGTCCGTGGTGGCCGAGCTGCGCAAGCAGGGGGTGAAGGTCTGATGGCCAAGAGCACCGACGTGCGGCCGATCATCAAGCTCCGCTCCACCGCGGGCACCGGCTACACCTACGTCACCCGCAAGAACCGCCGCAACGACCCCGACCGCCTGGTGCTGCGCAAGTTCGACCCCGTCGTGCGCCGCCACGTCGACTTCAAGGAGGAGCGCTGATGGCCAAGAAGTCCAAGATCGCCAAGGACCGGCAGCGCCGCGAGGTCGTCGCCCGGTACGCCGAGCGGCGCGCGGAGCTGAAGGAGATCATCCGCATCGACCCCGAGCGCCGCGACGAGGCGCTGGCCGCACTGCGGAAGCTGCCCCGCGACGCCAGCCCCACCCGCCTGCGCAACCGCGACACCGTCGACGGTCGCCCCCGGGCGGTGTTCCGCGCCTTCGGCCTGTCCCGGATCAGGCTGCGCGAGATGGCCCACCGGGGCGAGTTGCCCGGCGTCATCAAGTCGAGCTGGTAGGAGGAAACCCGTGCCCCGCCCCGAACGCGCGCCCAAGCGCCGCGTCAACCTCCTGCACAGGGAGGGCGTGACCGCAGTGGACTGGAAGGACACCGCCCTGCTGCGCAAGTTCGTCTCCGACCGCGGCAAGATCCGCTCCCGCCGCGTCACCGGCCTGACGCCGCAGCAACAGCGCCAGGTCGCCACCGCCATCAAGAACGCCCGCGAGATGGCGCTGCTCCCCTACCCCTCCCAGGGCCGCTGAACGAGGGGGTGGGGGCCCGGTGTCCCGAGCCCCCACCCCCTCGTCCGCCCTCACGGGAATCACGGCCGCTCCCCCACCGGGACGGCGGTGCGGCGGGCTCGCGTGAGCAGGCCGCGGCGGGGGTGACCAGCAGGGCCGTCACCCGGTCACCCCCGGGGCCGTTCGGCCTCGGTGAGCGCTCGACCACCGGCGAGGTGCTGCCGGAACTGCTGCCGGGCAACGCCGTGACGCTCACCCTGACCGTCACCGGCGCCTGGCCGCCCGGTCCGCTCGACGTGCGGGTCCGGGCCGAGCCCGTGGCCTCGGCGGCGCAGTCCCTGAGCACCGCCATCGCGCTGTGGCGGGCCCGGCGGAAGATCCGGGTGTCGCGCGAGCAGCCGTCCCGGACGGGCGGGAAAACGCTTGCCGAGCCGTGAGCGCCGGGTTCACGTCGATGAACGGGTCTGGTAACGCTCCCAGAGTGAGGTAGCAGTGCGGTGGGACCATTCAGCCCTGTCGCTTCTCGGCTTGACGGATGAGCGGACCCGTGCCACGGAACCACATCACTCGATCAGCCGAGACGGGCAGCGAAACTTTATCGAACAGGCGGTTGACACCGGGTCGACCGCGTTCGTACGGTCTACCTCGACATCCCGGGTGCCCGAACAGGTTGGGTGCCAAGCGAATCCCGATGACGACCAAGGCCGCACAAGCAGCCCGACCCAGGGTGACCGCCTTCTGGATAGCGCTTTCCAGATCGCTGCCGGGAGGAAGTGAATCGTTTCACCGTCGAAGGCGACGGGCGCGAACGACCACGCTGTCGAACGGACACGTCCAGCTCCTTCTGGGAGCGCTCCCAGAAGGAGCAGAGCGAATGGAGCAACGGTGCTCATAACCTCGCGCACACGGATGGCGGTCGCCGCTGCGGCGATCAGCGCACTGGCCGGCGGACTCACTGTGGCAGGAGTGGCGTCGGCCGCTCCCGGCTGTGGGGTCGATTACGTGGTGCAGAACAGGTGGCAGGGTGGGTTTTCCGCCGGTGTCACGATCACGAATCTGGGTGATCCGGTGGACGGGTGGAGCCTGGTGTGGAGCTTCCCCGGCTCGGAGCGGTACGGCCAGGGTTGGAACGCGGTGTTCGCGGCTTCGGGTGCGGCTGTGACGGCGTCCAATGTGGATTACAACCGGGTGATCGGGACCGGTGGTACGGCGTCGTTCGGGTTCAACGGCACGATGAGTGGTGGCGAGGTGGGTACGCCCGCGTCGTTCGCGCTCAACGGGACGGTGTGCACGGGCGGTGTGGCCCCGACGACCACCACGACCACCACCACGACCACGACCACGTCGAGCCCGGGTCCGGGTCCCGCTCCTGGTGATCCGACGGGTCGTAAGCAGGTGGAGCGGTTGGACCGCGGTGTGGTGAGTGTGCGGTCGGGCAGTGGGAACCTGGTGAGTTGGCGGTTGTTGGCGGGTGATCCGCAGAACGTGGGGTTCAACGTCTACCGGGGTGGCGCGAAGCTCAACGGCAGTCCGGTCACCGCGTCGACCAATTTCCTGGATGGTGGTGCGGCGGTGGATGCGTCGTACACGGTGCGCGCGGTGGTGGG
>NZ_JBHSQO010000018.1:0-145805 GCF_042658445.1 Saccharothrix lopnurensis
AAGGCGGGGGTCGTGGTCAGCCACCTCAGGCGTGACGTGCTCGTGCCCGACCTCGCCGGACTGCGCAGGTTCGCGGGTATCTGAAGTGCAGTTCCGCAGGAGTGCGGTATTGGCGCCGGTGCCGTGCTCCACAGTGACCGTGCGCGCCCGACCGGGCCGCCGCGTCGTCCGCACCGCACGAAAGGCCGAGCCATGAGCCTCCAGCGCAGTCTGCTGGTCTGTTGTGACCTGAGGAGCTACGGGTCGGCCGACGACCGGCTCCAGCGCGAGTTGCAGGAACTGCTGGTGCGCAGCCTGGACCGGGCCGGTGAGGTGGCCGGCCTGGACCGGTCGACCTGGGCGCGCCAGCCCAAGGGCGACGAGGAGTGGGCCGTGCTGCCCGTGGGCACGCCGGACCACCTGGTGGTCGACCGGTACGTGCGGGCGCTGGACGCCGAGCTGGCGTCGGTCAACGCCTACCGGGTGCCGCGCGCCCACCTGCGGATGCGCATGGCCGTCCACTTCGGCGCCACCGCCGAGGGCGCCAACGGCTACCCCGGGCAGGACGCGGTGCTGGTCAGCAGGCTGATGGACAGCGCGGCGGCCCGCGCCGCCCTGGAGCAGACCGACGCCCACCTGGCCGTGGTGCTGTCCGAGGTGGTGTACGCGTCGGTGGTGGCGGCCGGGTACACGACGCTGCGGCCCGGGGACTTCCGCGAGGTCGAGGTGCGGGTGAAGGACTTCGTCGGTCGCGGCCGGTTGTGGATCCCCGGCGGTGACGCGCACGCCCTGCGGCTGGAGGACGCGTCGGCGGCCGGGTCCGGGTCCGGGTCCGCCGGGGTCGCCGGGTCCGCCGAGCCCGGTCCGTCGTCGGTGACCCAGCACGCCACGGCCTCCGGCGGCTCCACGGTCGTCCAGGCCGGGCGGGACGCGCACGTGCCCACGCAGCACGCCGAGGTCATCCAGAACTTCGAGCGCAACGACCAGCGCGGGTCGAGCTTCGGTCCGGTCGTCCGCGGGAGGGAGGAGGGGCGGTGACGGTGCGCGAGGAACCGCTGCGGCTGCTCGCGGGGGCGGCGGCGGGCGCGCTGGCCGAGGCCGCGGACACCGAGCTGTGGGCGCAGCTGCGGGTGCGGATGGCGACGGTCCTCGCACCCCAGCTGACCGAGCTGGTCAGCGACCGGATGGACGCGGCGCGGCAGCGGCTGGTGGCCGTGCCCCGGGTGCGGCTGGAGCTGGCGCGGGCCGAGTTCACCACCGAGTGGCGCGGTTCGATCCACGCCATGCTGTGGCAGCGCCCGGAGGCGGCCGGGCCGCTGCGCGCGGTGCTGCACGAGGTCGGCCCCGGCCTGCCGCGCGCGGTGGCCGACGTCGCCGGGGGGTGAACAACGAGGTCAGCGGCGTCGTGTCCGGTCCGGTGGTGCAGGCCGGGCACATCGGTGCCGTGCGCCTGGGATCGGCCGCGCCCGTGGCACTGGCGGGCCTGCCGCCGCCGGAACCGGCGTTCACCGGTCGCGAGGCGGACCTGGCGCGGCTCGCCCTGGCGCTGTCCGACGAGCTTCCGGTGCTGGTCACGGCCGTGGCCGGGTTGGCGGGCGTCGGCAAGACGGCGCTGGCGGTGCGGGCGGCGTCGCGTTTTCCGGGCGGGGTGCTGTTCCTCGACCTCCGGGGTTACTCGGAGACCCCGGTGCGACCCGCGGAGGCGCTGGCGGTGTTCCTGCACGCGCTGGGCGTGCCGGCCGAGCACGTGCCGGCGGACGAGGCGGCGCGGGCCAACCTCTACCGGTCGGTGCTGGCCAACCGGACCGCGCCGGTCCTGGTGCTGGCGGACAACGCCTCGTCGGCGGGCCAGGTCCGACCGCTGCTGCCCGGCGCCGGACCGCACCGGGTGCTGATCACCAGCCGGGACGTGCTGGGCGAGCTGAGCGCCCGGCAGGTGCGGGTGGACGTGCTGCCGCCGGACGAGGCGGCGGAGCTGGTGCGGACGGCCGTGCGGACCCGCGACCCGGGGCGCGAGCTGGACGGGCCGGTCGAGCGGCTGGCGGAGCTGTGCGGGCGGCTGCCGCTGGCGCTGGGCATCGCGGCGGCGCTGCTGGCCGAGGACGAGGACCTGTCGGCGGCCGACCTGGTCGAGCTGCTGCACGACGAGGTGGGACGCCTGGACGGGCTGGACTACGGCGGCGACCACGCCGTGCGGGCCGCCTTCGACCTGTCCTACCGGCGGCTGCCCGAACCGCAGCGGCGGCTGTTCCGGCTGCTGTCGCTCAACCCCGGTCCCAGGGTCGGTGCGGAGGCGGCGGCCGCCCTCGTCGACCTGCCGCTGTCGCGGGTGAAGCCGCTGCTGGCGGCCCTCAAGCGCGGGCACGTGCTGGAACCGGCCGGTCCGGGGCGCGTGCGCTTCCACGACCTGCTGCGCCTCTACGCCGTCGAGTGCCGGGTGCGCGACGAGCCGGACGCGGCGGCGGCGCTGGACCGGCTGCTCGACCACTACGTGGCGGCGGCGCGGGCGGCCACGCCGGAGTGGATCGGCCTGGAGCGGTCCAACCTGGTCGCGGCCGTGGAGGTGGCCGACGACGACCGCGCGGTCGACCTGGCACTGGCGGTGTCGAGGTCCGCCACCCCGCACACGCGCTGGGACGAGTGGGAGTCGACCTACCGGCTCGCCGCCGCCGCCGCCCGCCGCCGCGACCGGCCGCGCGACGAGGGCGTGCTGCTCAACCGGCTGGCGATGCTGGTGCTGGAGCAGCGCCGGTTCGACGAGGCGCGCGAGCTGTGCGACGCGGCGATGGCCCTGCACCGCGCCACCGGCGACGAGCACGGGGTGGCGGTGACCTGCAACAACCTGGGGGACCTGGCGCTCGACCTGCACGACTTCCGCCGCGCCGAACGCAGGTACCTCGCCGCCGCCGACATCTTCCACCGCCTCCGCGACGAGCGCTGGCAGGCCATCGTGTTCAACCACCTGGGCACGCTGCACTCCTGGCAGCGCTCGTTCGACGCCGCGCTGGTCCAATTCCGCGCGGCCCTGGAGACCTACGCGCGGTTGGGCGACCGGCACGGGCAGGCGCGGGCGCTGACCAACATGGGCACCCTGGCCCTCCAGACCGGCGACCTGTCCCGGGCGCGGCGGCTGGCGCTGGGGGCGCTGGAGGTCTTCCGCTCCGTCGGTGACCGGTCGGGGGCGGCGAAGGTGCTGGTCAACCTCGGGATCGTCCACGAACGCGTGGGCATGGCCGACTCGGCGCGGGTCTACTGGGCCGAGGCGCGGGAGCTGTTCCTCGGGTTCGGCGACGAGGAGTCCGCCGGCCGGGTGGCGCGTTGGCTCGCGGAACTCGACGACCCCGGGCCGCCGGCTCACCGGTAGCGGACCTGCCTCGCCTTGCCGGCGCGGGCCCCCTCGTGCGCGGCGGTGATCTCCGGGCGGTGCGCGACCCCGGGCACGCCCACCTCCCACCACGCGCCCGCCTCGGTCCACTTCGCCGGGTGGGTGCGGATCACCACCACGGCCGGGCGGTGTTCGGTCACCGCCGTCCGCCTGGCTTCGCGGTAGGCGCTTTCGAGGTCGGGGACGCTCTCCGCCCGGAACGTCGCGCAGCCCAGCGCGGCGGCGTGCGCGGCGAAGTCCACCCGGGGCGGGGTGGTGTGCCGGGTGGCCACGTCGTCGTAGAGGTTGTTGAAGCCCACGCCGCCGTGGGCGGTCTGGAGGCGGTGGATCACGGCGTAGCCGTCGTTGTCGCAGACGACCGCGACGAAGCCGTGACCGGCGAAGGCCGCCGAGAACAGCTCCGAGTTGAGCATCAGGTACGAGCCGTCACCCAGGAGGGTGGTCACCACCCCGGTCGGCCGGGCGATCGCCGCGCCCCACGCGCCGGCCAGCTCGTAGCCCATGCAGCTGAACCCGTACTCGACGTCCACGGTCGCCTCGCCGACCGCGCGCCAGCCGCCGACCAGCTCGCCGGGCAGGCCGCCGGACGCGGTCAGCACGTAGTCGGCCGGGTCGGACAGGTCGTTCACCACGCCCACCACCTGCGCGTACGTCGGCAGGTCGGCGGTGGGTGCGCGCAGCGCGTCGACGTACGCGTCCCACCTCAGCCGTTCGTGCGACGCCCTGGCCGCCCACGCCCCGTCCGCGCGCCAGTCGCCCAGCGCGTCGGTCAGCTCGCGCAGCCCCTCGTCGGCGTCCGCGACCAGCTCCAGGGCGCCGTGCTTGACCGCGTCGAAGCGGGCGGCGTTGAGCGAGACCAGGCGGGCGCCGGGCGCGAAGGCCGTCCACGAGCAGGTGGTGAAGTCCTGGAGCCGCGTGCCGACGGCCAGCACCACGTCGGCCTCGGCCGCCAGGGCGTTGGCGGAGGCCGAGCCGGTGACGCCGAGCGGACCGGCGTGCAGCGGGTGGTCGTGCGGGACGCAGGTGCGGCCGGCGGTCGTCTCCGCCACCGGGACCGCGTGCCGCTCGGCGAAGCGGAGCGCGCGCCCGGCGGCCCGCGAGTAGCGCACGCCGCCGCCGAGCACCAGCAGCGGCCGGCGGGCGGCGCGCAGGACGTCGGCGGCGTCGGCGAGCGCGCGGGTGTCGGGGCGGGGGCGGCGCGGGCGGTGCACGACCGGCGCGAACAGGGCGTCGGGGAAGTCGAAGGTCTCGGCCTGCACGTCCTGCGGGAGGGCGAGGGTGACCGGGCCGCAGTCGGCGGGGTCGGTGAGGACGCGGGCGACGTGCGGGAGGGTGCCGAGCAGCTGCTCGGGGCGGGTGAGGCGGTCGAACCAGCGGCTGACCGGGCGGAACGCGTCGTTGGCGGTGGTGCCCGGGTCGCCGGGGTGCTCGACCTGCTGGAGCACGGGGTCGGGGGCGCGGGAGGCGAACGCGTCGCCGGGCAGGAGCAGCAGCGGCAGGCGGTTGGCGTGGGCGACGCCGGCGGCGGTGACCATGTTGAGGGCGCCGGGGCCGATCGAGGAGGTGGCGACGCCGACCTGGCGGCGGTGGGTGGCCTTGGCGACGCCGACGGCGGCGAGGGCCATGCCCTGCTCGTGGTGGCCGCGCCAGACCGGGAGGTCGGACTCCTCCAGGGCGTTGCCGAGGCCGAGGACGTTGCCGTGGCCGAAGATCGCGAAGACGCCGGGGAAGAGCGGGGCCCCGGTGCCGTCGGCGAGTTCGGTGCGCTGGGCGGTGAGCCAGCGGACGAGGGCCTGCGCGGTGGTGAGCCTCATCGGACCGTTCCCTCCCGGGCGCTGGTGACGGGACAGCGGGGATCGGGTTCCCGCTCGGCCCAGGTGTCCCGGACCCAGGTGTGCGCGGGGTCGTCGCAGAACGCCATCGAGCGCCGCGCGCCGGACCCCGCCAGCACGTTCAGGTAGTACATCGGGTAGTCGGGCGCGGCCACGCACGGTCCGTGGTAGCCGCGCGGGACGAGGAAGACGTCACCGTCGCGCACCAGGACGTGCTCGTCGACCTCCCCGTCACCGGTGTAGGCGCGGTGGAACCCGAAGCCCTCGCGCGAGGGGGTGATCCCGTCCCGCCCGGCGATGCGGAAGTAGTAGACCTCCTCGTTGGCGACCTCGCAGGTGTGGTCGTGCCGGTGGGGCGGGTAGGAGGACCAGTTGCCGCCGGGCGTGATCAGCTCGCAGGCCATCAGGCGGTCGGCGCGGTCCCAGGCGCCGGGCACGCCGAAGCCGGTCACCTGGCGGGTGGCGTTGCCCGCGCCCCGGACCTCCACCGGGACGTCCTCGGCGGGCCCGTAGCCCGGCGGCAGGCGGCGCTCGCACCGGGCCATCGGCACCGCGACCTCGACCCCGTGCTCCGTGCTCACCCGGACGTGCGAATCCCGGGGCACGTAGGCGAAGTCCGTGACCCGGGTGAAGACCGACTCGCGCCCCACCAGCCCGAACCGCTCACCGCCCACCTCGACCACGCACCCGCCCGACAGGGGGAGCACGAACCCCTCGAACTCCCCCATGCGCAGGACCGCGGACCCGCCGGGGCGCAGGGACAGCACCCGCAACCCGACCCGCTCCCACCCGGCGTCCCCCGGCGTCAGCCGAACCGCGTCCTCCCCGACCGCGAGGGACCCCCGCGGACGGTGCCAACCGCTGCTCATGGCCCCACTCCCGTCACGTCGCCCGCCCGGTCCACAGCAGTGCCTCGATCTCGTCCGCCCCGGGCATCGCGTCCGCGCACGCCAGCCGCCCCGCCACCAGGGCGCCGGCCGCGTTGGCGTAGCGGGCGATCCGCACCGGCTCCCAGCCCGCCAGCAGGCCGTGGGCCAGGGCTCCGCCGAACGCGTCGCCCGCGCCCAGCCCGCACACCACCTCCACCGGGCACGCCGGCACGGTCCACGAGCCCCGGCCGGTCGCCAGGAGGACGCCCTCGCCGCCCATCTTCACCACCGCCAGCCCCACCCCGCGCGCCAGCAGCCGGTCCGCCGCCGCGGCGGGGTCGGCGGTCCCGACGGCCACCTCCACCTCGGTCCGGTTGCCCACCGCGACCGTCACGTGGTCGAGCAGCCGGCCGATCTCGCGCCGCGCCTCCCCGACCCCCGCCCAGAACGCGGGCCGGTAGTCCAGGTCGAGCACCGTGTGCGCGCGCCGGCCCCGCCGCTCCAGCAGCAGCCGCTGCGTGGTGCGCGCCGGCTCCGCGGCCACCCCCGTCCCGGTCACCCACAGCAGCGGCACGGCCTCGACCTCCGCCCACGGCACGTCGTCGGCCTCCAGCGCCAGGTCGGGCGCGAGCGGTTCCCGGTAGAACAGCAGCGGCGGGTCCTCCGGCGGGTCCAGCGCGCAGAACACGACCGGGGTGCGGAGGCCGGGGGCGGTGCCGACGAAGTCCGGCGACACCCCGAACCGCGACAGCGCCGAGCGGACGTAGGCGCCGAACCCGTCGGCCCCGACCTTGGTCAGCACCGCCGACCGCCGGCCGAGGCGGGCGGCGGCGACGGCCACGTTCGTCGCCGAGCCGCCGAGCGACCTGGCGAACGTGCGCACCTCCGCCAGCGGCACGCCGCTCTGCTCCGGGTAGAGGTCGACCCCGACCCGCCCGACGGTCAGCACCTCCGGGATCACCCGGTCACGCCCCGCAGCTCGTGGGCCAGCGCCTCCAGCTCCGTCCCACCCGCCATCTGCCGGGTCAGCTCCGCCGGCGTGATCTCCGCCTTGGCGTGCGCGCCGAGCACCCGGCCGCGCTTGAGCAGCAGGAACCGGTCGCCGACCGGGTAGGCGTGGTGGGGGTTGTGGGTGATGAGCACGACCCCGAGCCCCCGGTCGCGGGCGCGGGCCACGTGCCGCAGCACCACGCCGGCCTGCTTGACGCCGAGGGCGGCGGTCGGCTCGTCGAGGATCAGCACCCTGGCCCCGAAGTGGATGGCCCGCGCGATGGCCACGCACTGCCGCTCGCCGCCGGACAGGGTGCCGACCGGCCGGTCCACGTCGCGCAGCTCGATGCCCAGGTCGGCCAGCGCCGCCCGGGTCACCTCGCGGGCGCGCCGCCGGTCGAGGAACCGGAACGGGCCGGGGCCGACCGTGGGTTCGGCGCCGAGGAAGAAGTTGCGCCACACGCTCATCAGGGGCACGACCGCGAGGTCCTGGTGGACCGTCGCGATGCCGTGGTCCAGCGCTTCCCGCGGGGACGCGAACGCCACCGGCACGCCGTCCACGAGGTACTCGCCGGTGTCGTGCCGGTGCACGCCGGCCAGCACCTTGATCAGGGTCGACTTGCCCGCGCCGTTGTCGCCGAGCACGCAGGTGACCTCGCCGGCACCCACCACCGCCGACACGTCCCGCAGCGCGACCACGCTGCCGTACGCCTTGCCGATCCCGCGGACCTCCAGGAGGGGACTCACCGCCGCGCCCTTTCCGCCCGCCGCCGCAGGGCGTTGTTGACGAGCACGGCCGCGAGCAGCATCACGCCGAGGAACAGCTGGAACCAGTCGGAGTCCCAGTTGGCGTAGACGATGCCCTGCCGCGCCATGCCGAAGATGAGCGCGCCGAGCGCGGCGCCGACGGCGGAGCCGAACCCGCCGGTGAGCAGGCAGCCGCCGATGACCGCGGCGATGATGTACTGGAACTCCAGCCCGATGCCCTGGTTGGCCTGCACGCTGGTGAAGCGCAGGATGTTGATCGACCCGACGAGCCACGCGGCGAACGCGGTCGTCGTGAACAGCAGCACCTTCGTGCGGAGGACGGGCACGCCGACCGCGCGCGCCGCCGCGGCGGACCCGCCGACCGCGAACACCCGGTTGCCGAACCGGGTGCGCAGCAGCACCACCGAGGCGACCGCCGTGACCAGCAGCCACCACAGGATCGACACCGGGAACGCGGCGCCGCCGAGCCGGAACGTGGAGGCGAACAGGAAGCCGGCGGAGGCGTAACCGTCGGCCGAGCGCATCCCGGACACCTGCACGGTGCCGGTGACCAGCCGGGTGACGCCGAGGTTGAGGCCCTGGAGCGCCAGGAGCGTGCCGAGCGTGACGATGAAGCTGGGCAGGCCGGTGCGCGTCACCAGCCACCCGTTGAGCGCGCCGACGGCCAGCGCGAACACCAGCGACGCCAGCAGCGCGAGCCACGTGTGCCACCCGAGGCGGGTGGCGAGGACGGCGGTGACCAGGGCGGTCGACGCGGTGAGCACGCCGGCGGACAGGTCGAACTCGCCGCCGACCATGAGCAGCGCCACCGCGACGGCCATGATGCCGAGGGTGGAGGCGTCGTCCAGCCAGGTCGCCACGCCGGCGGTGCTGAGGAACCGCTCGGTCGCCACCGAGAAGAACGCGAAGACCAGCAGCGCGCCGAGCAGGGCGCCGACCTCGGGCCGCGCGACCACCCGGGCGGCCGGACCGGGCCGGTCGGCGAGGAGGGGTTCCCCGGTCGCGGCGGCCATCAGCGGGTGCCGCGCTCGGCGTACTCGGCGACGCGGTCCACGTTGGCCCCGTCGACGAACCCGGGTCCGGTGAGCACGGGCCGGCCGCCGCCGACGGTGTTGGCGTTGTCGCGGTAGAGCTTGAGCATCACGACCGGCAGGTAGCCCTGCTGGTACTGCTGCTGGTCCACGGCGAACAGCACGTCGCCGGCCTTGATCGCGCCGGTCACGTCGCCGTTGAGGTCGAACGTGGCGACGGCGGCCGTCGACGACGCGCCCCGGACGGCGTTCACCGACGACATGGCGACCTGCGGGTTGAGCGCGAGCACGGCGTCCACGGAGGGGTCGGTCTGGAGCGCGCCCTTGATGCGGGACTCGACGTCGGTGGGGTTGTTGATGTCGACCTGGAGGGTGGCGACGGCGCCGCCGAACCCGGTCCGCGCGCCGTCGCAGCGCTGGTTGAGGCCGATGTTGCCGGCCTCGTGGATCACGCACAGCAGCTTGGACTTCCCGGCCTCGCGCAGCCTGCGGCCCGCCTGCTCGCCCGCCACGTCCTCCTCCTGGCCGACGTGCGCGAGCGCGCCGAACCCGGCCGAGCGGGCGGAACCGGAGTTGATGGTGATGACCGGGATGCCCGCGGCGACCGCCCTCTCCACGGAGGTCTTGAGCGCGTCGGGGTTGGCCAGGGACACGACGATGCCGCCGACCCGCTGGGACACCGCGTTGTCGACGAGCGTGGCCTGCCGGCCGGGGTCGCCGTCGGAGTGGTAGTCGACCGCCACGCCGAGCTGCTCGCCGGCGGCGGTGGCGCCGTTCTTCACGACGTTCCAGAACGCGTCGCCCGCCGTGCCGTGGGAGATGACGGCGACGCGTAAGTCCCCGGTGGTGGGGGGTCGGGCGTCGGTCGGGGTGTCGTCGGTGGACGCGGTGGGGCCGCTGCACGCGGCCAGCAGGGCGAGGCCGGCGAGGGCGAGGGCCGTGCGGGCGGGCGTTCGGGAGGGCGTTCGGGTGGAGATCATCGTGCCTCTTCGGTCGGGGGTGGTTCGGCTGGGGGTGGTTCGGCTGGGGGTGGTCCGGCCGGGGGCGGTTCGGGTGCGGGTCCGGGGACCAGGCGGTCGAGGTGGGCGAGGCTGCGCGCGGTGTCGCGGGTCGGCGCGTCGGCCGGGACGTCGTCGCCGAGCGCGGTGTCCTGCTCCAGGACGCACCAGCCGCGGTAGTCGGCCGCCCGCAGGAGCGCCACCAGGGCCGCCACGTCCACGTCGCCCTCGCCCAGCGGCACGTACATGCCCTGCCGCACGGCGGCCGCGTAGCCCAGGTCGCCGGCGCGCACGGCGGCCGCGAGGTCGGCGCGCACGTCCTTGAGGTGCACGTGCCCGATCCGCCCCGGGAAGCGGCGGGCCAGGTCGACCGGGTCGGCGCCGCCGATGAGCAGGTGGCCGGTGTCCAGGCAGAGCGGCAGGTCCGAGTCGGCGAGGAACCGCTCGACCTCGTCGGCGCGCTCCACGTGCGTGCCGACGTGCGGGTGCAGGGCGGTGCGGACCCCGCGGGCGGCGGCCCGGTCCCGGATCGCGGCGGCGGTGTCGACGAGTTCGCGCCACTGCCCACCGGTGAGGGTCGGGCGTTCGTCGTAGCCGTCGAGGCCGGTGGCGGCGGCCAGCACCAGGACCTCCGCGCCCGCGTCGGCGAGCAGCGCCACCGCGTCGTCGGCGGCGGACCGGTCGCCGGCGTGCAGCGGCACGGCCAGGAACCCGCCCACGAGCGTCATCCCGTGCCCGGCCAGGAGGGCCGCGAGCCGCGCGGGATCGGTGGGCAGGTAGCCGGGCGGGCCGAGTTCGGTGGCGCGCAGGCCGAGCGCGGCCATCTCCGCCAGCACGGTCGCGGGGTCGGTGACGCGGCCCCAGCCGGGGACCTCGCACACCCCCCAGGAGATCGGCGCGCCGGCGATCCTCACCCGGCCACCCCCGTGCCGGCCCGCCGCGGCGCGGGCACCCCGACCCGGACGGGTTCGCCGCTGCGGCGCGACCGCTCGCACGCCTCGGCCAGCGCGAGGCTGACCAGGCTGTCCCGCACCGGCGACGGGTTCTCCGCCGCGCCCGCCACCACCCGCGCGAACACCGCCACCTCGGTCAGGTAGGCGCGGTGGAAGCGCTCCGGGAAGCCGGGGTAGGCGTCGGGCCCGGACCGGGGCCCGTCGGGTTCCAGGGAGGTCAGCGGGGTGCGCGGGTCGAGGCCGACGGCCAGGCAGTCGCGGCTGCCCAGCACCTCGATGCGGTGGTCGTAGCCGACCGGGTCGTGCCGGCCGCCGGCGAGCACGGCGTGCGCGCCGCCCGCGAACCTCAGCACCACCACGGCGTTGTCCACGTCGTCGGCGGCCGCGAACGCCTCGTCGACCAGCACCGAGCCCGACGCGTAGACCTCGTCCACGGGTTGGCCGACCAGCCACGGCACCGCGTCGAGGTCGTGGATGAGCAGGTCGCGGAAGATGCCGCCGGACCGGGGCAGGTAGGCGGGGTCGGGCGGGCGGGCGTCGTTGCCCAGGGCCCGGACCAGGTAGACGTCGCCGACGTCGCCGGAGCGGACGCGCCGGTGCAGCTCCGCGACGGCCGGGTCGAAGCGGCGCTGGAACCCGACCAGCACCTCCACCCCGGACGCCTCGACCTCGGCGACGAGCGCGAGCATCTCGTCCAGGCCGGCGGCGATCGGCTTCTCGCACAGCGCAGGCACGCCCGCCGCGACGGCCGCGCGCAGCAGCGCCGGGTGCGTGCTGGTGGGGGTGGCGATCAGCACACCGTCACCGAGGGTGAGCATCGTGTCGAGGTCGGCCACGCACCTCGTGCCGGGCAGGGCGGCCGACACCCGTTCCGCGCGGCCGGGCAGCGGGTCGAGCAGCAGGACCTCGTCCACCTCGTCGAGGGTGGTCAAGTTGGTGGCGTGCATGGTGCCGATCCGGCCCACTCCCACAACTCCGATGCGCATCCCGGTGCTCTCCGTCCTGGTGGCCGCGGCCCGCCGTTAGAGCGCTCTATTGGATGGAGCGCTCTAACGATGTAACGTGCGTCACACGGGTGTCAAGGCCGCGTCCCGCTCGTGACCGGGCCGAGGGGGGAACCCGTGCTCAGACCCACCATGGAGGACGTCGCCGTGCGGGCCGGCGTGTCCCGCGCGCTGGTGTCGCTGGTCATGCGTGGATCACCCAGGGTGAGCGAGCAGCGGCGCGCGGCCGTGCTGAAGGCGGCCGAGGAGCTGGGGTACTCGCCGCACGCCATGGCGCGGGCGCTGGCCAGCCGCACCTCGCACGTGCTCGGCGTGATGGTGTCGGACCTGCACAACGCGTTCTTCGCGGAGGTCGTGGACGGGCTCGACGAGGTGGCCCGCGACCGGGGCTTCGACCTGATCATCAACACCGGCGGGCGCAGGCCGGCGCGGGAGCGGCGGGCGCTGGCCGGCCTGCTGTCGTTCCGGCCGGCGGGCCTGGCGCTGCTGTCGCCGGTGGTGCCGTCGGCGGACATCGGGCGGGCGGCGGCCCAGGCCCCGGTGGTGCTGGTGGCGCGGTCCTCCCGGCTGGCCGCGGTGGACACGGTGAACGACGACGGGGAGCGCGGGATCACGCTGGCCGTGGAGCACCTGGTGTCGCTGGGGCACCGGCGGATCGCCCACCTCGACGGCGGGGAGGGCACGCAGGCCGCGCCGCGCCGGCGCGGCTACCTGGCCGCGATGGCCGCCTCCGGGCTGGCGCCGCGGGTGGTGGCCAGCGAGTACACCGACGTGGCCGGCGCGCGGGCGGTGCGGGAGCTGCTGGCCGACCCGCCGACCGCGATCGTGTCGTGCAACGACTTCAACGCGGTCGGGGCGATCTCCGCGCTGGAGGAGGCGGGGCTGCGGGTGCCGCGGGACGTGTCGGTGGTCGGCTACGACAACACGTCGCTGGCCGCGCTCCGGCACGTCTCGCTGACCACGGTGGACCAGCCGCGCAACGAGTTCGGCCGGCTCGCCGCCGAGGCCCTGCTCCAGCGGGTGCGCGGCGAGCGGGAGGAGCCGGTGCGGCACCTGCTGCGCCCGTCGCTGGTGGTCAGGAGCACCACCGCGCCGCCGGGGCGGTAGTGGTGGAGCGGCTGGGAGCCGGCCACCGGGAAGCGTCGCCGGGAAGGGCGGGGAGGGACGCGGCCGGGAAAGGGCGGCGAGCGGCAGCCGCCGAACGGTGGCGAGGAGCGGCTGGGAGCCGGCCACCGGGAAGGGGAGCGGCACGCCCGCCGAGCGCGGGCGGCGGGCGTGCCGCGGCAGGGGTTCCCCGGCTCGGTCAGGCGTCCACCTTCGGCCGCTCCGCCTGGGGTGAGGGCCCGGCCGGCGGCGCGGGCTTCCGGATCAGCCGCCGCACCAGCGGCCACGCCAGCAGCAGCGCCACCACCGCGTACACGGCGATCGAGAACGGCGTGTTCACCAGCCCGGTCAGCGAGCCGTCCGACAGCTGGAGCGCCCGCCGCATCTGCTGCTCGGCGGCCGGGCCGAGGATGACCGCGATGATCGCCGGCAGCACCGGCAGCCCGTAGCGGCGCATCACGAAGCCCAGCACGCCGATCACGAACATCACGAGCAGGTCGAAGATGTCGGCGTTGACCGCGTACGCGCCCACGCTGGCGAAGAACAGGATGCCCGCGTACAGGTAGGGCCGCGGGATGCGCAGCAGCTTCGCCCAGACCGGCGCGAGCGGCAGGTTCAGCACCAGCAGCAGGCACAGGCCGACGAACAGCGACGCGATCAGGCCCCACACCAGCGCGGGTTCCCGCTCGAACAGCAGCGGACCGGGCTGGATGCCGTACTGCTGGAACGCCGCCAGCATCACCGCGGCCACCGCCGTGGTGGGCAGGCCCAGCGTCAGCATCGACACCAGCGTGCCCGCCGCGGACGCGCTGGCCGTCGCCTCCGGGCCGGCCACGCCCTCGATCGCGCCCTTGCCGAACTGGTCGCGGTGCTTGGACAGCCGCTTCTCCGCCACGTAGGACAGGAAGGTGGGGATCTCCGCGCCGCCCGCGGGCACCGCGCCGAACGGGAACCCGATCAGCGGGCCCCGCAGCCACGGCTTCCACGAGCGCCGGAAGTCCTCGCGGCCCAGGAACGCGCGGCCGACCGGGATCGGCTGGTGCGGCTTGCGGCGCAGGTGCGCCGCGACCCACAGGGACTCGCCCACCGCGAACAGGGCGACCGCGACGACCACCACGTCCACGCCGTCGGCCAAGTGCAGCGAGCCGAACGTGAGCCGCTGCTGGCCGGTCGCCTCGTCCAGCCCGACCAGGCCGATGGCCAGGCCGATGAGCAGCGAGGCGAACCCGCGCACGCGGGACGCGCCGAGCACCGACGTGACCGCGATGAACGCCAGCACCATGATCGCGAAGAAGTCGGGCGCGCCGATGTCCACGGCCAGCTCGGCCACCGTCGGCGCGAGCAGCACCAGCAGCACCGTGCCGATGACGCCGCCGACGAAGTGGCCGATCGCGGCCGTCGCCAGCGCCTGCGACCCGCGGCCCGCGCGGGCCATCGGGTTGCCGTCGATCGCCGCGACCACCGCCGCGCTCTCGCCCGGCGTGTTGAGCAGGATCGACGTGGTCGAGCCGCCGAACATGCCGCCGTAGTAGATGCCCGCGAACATGATGAACGCGCCGGTCGGCTCCAGGCCGTAGGTCACCGGCAGCAGCAGCGCCACGGCCATGGCCGGGCCGATGCCCGGCAGCACGCCGATCGCGGTGCCCAGCAGCACGCCCAGCGCCGCGAGCAGCAGGTGCGTGGGCGTCAGGGCGGTGGCGAACCCGCCCATGAGGTTGGTGAGCGATTCCACGGCTACAGCACCCCCACCAGCGGCCCGCCGGGCAGGGGAACGCCGAGCAGGTTGTTGAACACCAGGTACGTGCCCACCGACAGCCCGGCGGCGATCAGCGGGTCACGGGTGAAGTGGCGGCTGCCCAGCGCGTAGGCGGCGCCCCAGAACAGGACGGCGCCGGAGATCGGGAAGCCCACCACGCCGATCAGCGCGGCGTTGGCCAGGAACGCCCCGCACAGCAGCAGCACGGTGCGCCAGTCGGCGGGCGCGTCCAGGTCGACGTCCTCGCCGCCCTCCGCCTCGCCGCGACCGCCGCGCAGCACGTCGCGCGCCAGCAGCGCGGCCACCACCAGCAGCCCGACGCCCACCGCGATCGGCACGGCCTTCGGCCCGACCGGTCCGCGCTGGGCGAAGTCGGTGTGGATCCGCGCCGCGTCGACCAGGACCAGCGCGCCCAGGCCCACCAGGACCGCGGACACCCCCAGTTCCGAGCGCTCCCGGAACCACGCCTTGCCCACCCCGACCTCCCTCATGCCAGCCCCAGCTCCTTCAGCACGGACGCCACCCGCTCGTTCTCCTCGCGCAGGAACGCGCCGAACTCCTCGCCGGGCGCGAACGCGTCGGTCCAGCCGTTGCGGGCCACCGCCTCGCGCCACTGCGCCGTGCCGTGCAGGTCGGTGAACAGGTCCACCAGCCGGGCCCGGTCGGTGTCCGCGATCCCCGGCGGCGCGACGACGCCGCGCCAGTTGGTGAACTCGACGTCCACACCGGACTCCCGCAGCGTGGGGGCGTCCACGCCGGGCAGCCGGTCGCCGCTGGTCACCGCCAGCACCCGCAGCTGCCCGGCCTCGATCTGGTCCCGGTACTCGCCGATGCCCGACACGCCGAACGCGACCTTGCCGCCCAGCACGGACGCCAGCAGCTCGCCGCCGCCGTCGAACGCCACGTAGTTGACCGACCGCGGGTCCAGGCCGACGGCCTTGGCCACCAGCATCGGCGCGAGGTGGTCCGGCCCGCCCGGCGACGAGCCGCCGCCGACCGTCACCGCGCCCGGCGCCGCCTTCCACGCCGCGACCAGCTCGGCCAGCGTCCGGTACGGCGAGTCCACGCCGACCACCACGATGTCCGGCTCCTCGATGAGCTTGGCGATCGGCGTGGTGTCCAGCAGCGAGGACGGCGCCTTGTTCGTGTAGACGCTGCCCACCACGCCCAGGCCCATCGACATGACCAGCTTGCCGTTGCCGCGCTCGCCGACCGTGCGGCCCAGGCCGACCGTGCCGCCCGCGCCCGGCAGGTTGAACACCTCGGCGTTGCGGATCAGGTCGGTGTCCTCCAGGGCCTTGGCCGCGGTGCGCGCGGTCACGTCGTAGCCGCCGCCCGGCGCGTTCGGCACCAGCACCCGCAGCCCGCGCAGCGACGCCGTGCCGCTCTCCGCGCCGGAGGTCAGCAGCGGCGGCACCAGGACGACGACCGCCAGGGCGCCGACGACCGCCGGCCAGTTCCTGATCCGCACTGTGATCCCCGCCTCTCTGCCGCGTGG
Source organism: Saccharothrix lopnurensis (assembly GCF_042658445.1). NCBI lineage: Bacteria > Bacillati > Actinomycetota > Actinomycetes > Pseudonocardiales > Pseudonocardiaceae > Saccharothrix > Saccharothrix lopnurensis. Next base: position 16,168 of record NZ_JBHSQO010000018.1, read on the forward strand.
TTGGACATGTTGCACTCGTGTAAACAGGGAAGTCCCGCTTGCGCCCCTAAGGGTTCTTTTGTTCTTTGTGGTCACGGAGGTTGGCGATGGGAGGCCGCGGATCGCTCGCCCGTCAGCTGCTCGTGTGGCAACTGGTGGTCGTCGTGGCGCTGCTGTGCGCGGTCGGTGTGCTGTCCGTCGTCCAGGCGGGGAACAACTTCCGCACGACCGAGGGACGCCGGATGCTCTCCGTAGCCGAGGACGTGGCCGCGACCGCCGGCGTGCGCGCGTCGCTGGCCGACCCGCTGCGGCACTACGCGCTGCCGCCGTTCGCGGAGAGCGCCCGCAGCCTGTCCGGGGCCAGCTACGTGATCATCACCGACCCGGCGCGCGAGGTCCTGACCTCCCCGGACCCCGGCCAGGTCGGCGAACCGCTCGACCTCGGCGGCAGCACCGCCCCCGCCGGCCGGTCGTGGGTGGGCGAGCTGGCCGGCGCGACCGTCGCGCACGTCCCGGTGATCGGCGACGACGGCCGGGTGATCGGGCTGGTCGCCGCCGGGCAGCGGGCGCCCGGGTTCTGGGAGGGTGTGCTGGACTCGCCCGACAACGCGCTGCGGCTGCTCGGCGTCGCGCTGGTCATCGGCGTGGCCGGGTCGCTGCTGCTCGCGCGCCGGGTGAAGAACCAGACGCTCGGGTTGGAACCGCACGAGATCACCGCGCTCGTGGAGTACCGGGAGGCACTGCTGCACGGCATCAAGGAAGGCGTCGTCGCGCTCGACCCGCAGCACCGGGTCACGCTGGTCAACGACCACGCGCGGACCCTGCTGGCGCTGCCCGCCGACGCGGTCGGCCGGGCCGTGGACGCGCTGGAGCTCGACGAGCGGCTGCGCGACGTGCTCACCGGGCGCGCCACCGGCCAGGACCAGCTCGCGCTGGCCGGCGGCCGGGTGCTGACGCTCAACCGGATGCCGCTGGACGTCCACGGCGCCGTCGTCACGCTGCGCGACCGCACCGAGCTGATGACGCTGCGCGACGAGCTCGACGCCACCCGGCACGCCACCGACACGCTGCGGGCACAGGCCCACGAGTTCAGCAACCGCCTGCACACCATCGCCGGCCTGGTCGAGCTGGGCGAGTACGACGAGGTGCGCGGGTTCATCAGCCGCGTCAACACCGCCCGGGGCGCGTGGCGGGCCGAGGTCGCCTCGAAGGTCGCCGACCCCGCCGTGGCGGCGCTGCTGGTCGCCAAGTCCAGCCTGGCCGCCGAACGCGGCACCGGGCTGCGGATGGACCCCGGGAGCGGGCTCGGCGTGGTCGACGAGGCGCTGTCCACGGATTTGGTGACGGTGATCGGCAACCTCGTCGACAACGCGCTGGACGCGCTGGGCGGGCAGGGGTGGGTGGAGGTGCTGGTGCGCTCGTCCGGGGCGGAGGTGCTCGTGGTGGTGCGCGACTCCGGGCCAGGGGTGGCGCCGGAGCTGGCCGAGGAGGTGTTCCGGCACGGGTTCACCACCAAGGCCGCGGCGCAGGGGCAGCGGGGGCTCGGGCTGGCCCTGACGCGGCAGGCGTGCCTGCGGCGCGGCGGGTCCGTGCGGGTGCGCAACGAGGAGGGGCCCGGGAGGAGCGGCGCGGTGTTCACCGCCCGGTTGCCGGTGGCGGTGGGGGCGTGAGCGGTGGGGGCGTGAGCGGTGCCGGGGTGGGCGGTGCCGGGGTGATCAGGGTCGTCGTGGTGGACGACGATTTCATGGTCGCGAAGGTCCACGGCGGGTACGTGGCGCGCACGCCAGGGTTCGAGGTGGTCGGCGTCGCGCACACCGGCGCGGACGCGCTGCGGCTGGTGCGCGAGCTGCGGCCGGACCTGGTGCTGCTGGACGTGTACCTGCCGGACCTCGACGGGCTGACCGTGCTGCGGGAGCTGCGCGGGTTGGCCGACGACGTGGACGTCATCGTGATCACCGCGGCCACGGACGTGGAGACGGTGCGACGCGCCATGCGCGGCGGGGTGCTGCACTACCTGATCAAGCCGTTCGAGTACGCGGCGCTGCGGGACCAGCTCGCGCACTTCGCCGCGCTCGACCGGAGGCTGGGCGGGCTGGCGTCGGCGGGGCAGGCGGACGTGGACGAGGTGTTCGGCGCGCGGCCGCGGCGGGCGCTGCCCAAGGGGTTGAGCACGCAGACCGCGGACCTGGTGGAGGGGGTGCTGCGGGAGCGGCCGGACGGGGTGTCCGCGAGCGAGTGCGCGGCGGTGACCGAGTTGGCGCGGGTGTCCGCCCGGCGCTACCTGGAGCACTTCGTGGGCACGGGGCGTGCGGAGGTGCGGCTGAAGTACGGGGGCGCCGGGCGGCCGGAGCGGCTCTACGTGTGGCGGGGTTGAGCTTCGGGGGTGGACCGGCGGTCCTCTCGGCCGCGCCGGGCGTCGTGGTCGGGCTGGGCGTCATGGTCGGGCCGGTCCTCTCGACCGCGCCGGGCGTCATGGTCGGGCCGGGCATCGTGGTCGGGCCTGGTGGCGGGGTTGGCCTTGCGCACGATCAGGTAGCCCTGCCGCGTCTTCTCCACCCCGACCGGCTCGCGGTCCAGGCGGGTGTGCGGCGCGAACCCGGCGGCGGCGAGCTGCTCCAGCACCTGCTCGGGCCGGAGCCGGTAGGCGTCCAGCTCGATGTCGTGCCCGTAGGCGTGCTCCAACCGCCGCACGGCGTCACCGACGTGGAAGGCGAGCAGCAGCAGACCGCCCGGCGCGAGGACGCGGTGGAACTCCGCGAACACGGCCGGGTGAGAGTCCCAGGGGACGTGGATCACCGAGTACCAGGCCAGCACGCCGCCGAGCGAGGCGTCCGGCAGGTCCAGGTCCAGCATCGAACCCACCTCGAACCGCAGGTCCGGGTGCTCGCGCCGGGCGACGGCCACCATCCCCGGCGACAGGTCCACGCCGAACGCGTCGACGCCGAGCGAGCGCAGGTGCCCGGTGATCCGCCCGGGACCGCAGCCGACGTCCGCCACCGGGCCGTCGACCAGGTCGGCGAACATGCGCAGGACCGCGCGGTCGGCCGTGCCGGCGGGGGTGACGAGGCTGTCGCGCAGGAGGTCGGCGTAGTCGGCGGCGACGGTGTCGTAGGCGGTGCGGGCCATGGTCAGGAAATCCGGCTCGGTCACGGAAGGTGAGGTTAGTGCCCGATCGGGGTCGTCGGATCGGGCCAGTGGAAGGCGATCGGCCCGAGGTGCGATGCCCCCGGGGCCGACCTACCGTGAGTGTTGACACCGGGCCGCCTTCGCCGAACAGGCGCCGAGCACGTGGCGAATCCCGCCCCGGTGGTTCCGCTCCGGGACGACGTGACGCCGTCCGCGCCCGGTGAGGGTGCGGAGCACGGCGCGCGGTCGGTCCCGGCCGGGTGCGGGATGTCGATTCCCGCGCCGAGGTGGCGTGCTCGCGGCACGCCGGCCGGTTTCCCACCTTCGGTGAGCGAGTGGCCGGCGAGGACCACGACACCCGATGTCACAACACCCGACGTTCGGAACCCGACGTTCGGAACCGGAGGACCCTCCGATGACCACCCACTCCACGACCGCCCACACCGCTGACGCCACCGCAGTCGCTCACCCCGTGACCGCTCATCCCGTGACCGCTCATCCCGTGACCGCCTTGCCGAGCCCCCCGGCCGGCACCGCCCACTTCCTCACCGCAGCCCTGCCGGAACCCCGCCTCGGCGGAACGCGACCGGGCCGGTTCTTCGCGGCCACCTACCCGCTGCACGGCATCCTCGGCGAGCACATGTACACGCGGCTCCACCCGGGCGGCGAGGTCGCCACCGAGGTCGCGCTGCTGGTGATGGCGATCCCCGACGACCTGGCCGGGACGGAGCCGACCGAGCTGTCGCTCGAACTGCTCAGGGCCCACTTCCCGGTATCGCCGGCGGGCGTGATCCCGGACGAGTTGATCCTGTACCCGTTGCCGCTCCCGAACCGGGCCGCCCCGCTGGTAGCGCTGGACCACGGCGAGGTGGTGGCACGCCGGTCCGCCGCCGCTTCGCCCCAGGTGCTGCGGGCTTGGCTCACCCCGCTGGCCCCGGCGGGCCCATTCACCCGGGAGGCATAGGCACGGGCCTGCTGCTCCCCTGCGCGATGCTGGCCAGCGCCGACGGCACCGGGTGGGATCAGGCGACACCAGTTGGCGGCGACAGCAGCGGCCAACAGCGGCCAGCACCGGGTGGCATCACGCGGCACCGGTCGGCACCGACAGCGTGGGCCTCAGTCCCACCCGCCGTCGCCGCGACGGCCCTGCTTCGTCCGGGCCCGGCGCTTCTTCTCCGCGATCCGGCGTTCCTGCGACCCCTTGGTCGGCTTGGTCGCGCGGCGAACCGGTGGCGGGGCCGCGGCGGCTTCGCGCAGGATCCGGGCCAGGCGCTCGCGGGCGGCCGCGCGGTTCTGCAACTGGGCCCGGTGCTCGCTCGCGGCGACCGTCAGCACGCCGTCCACCAGGCGCTTCTCCAGGCGCGCGATCATGCGGCCGCGCAACCACCCGGGCACCGACGGCGAGCCGACCAGGTCGAACGACAGCTCGACCCGGCTGTCCGCCGTGTTCACGCCCTGGCCGCCGGGACCCGAGGACCGCGAGAACCGCTCGCTCAACTCGGCCGCCGGCACCACCAGCGTCCGCGTCACGACCAGGTCCTCCGTCACCCTTACAGGTTAGAAGGTCAACCCCGGCAGTGTCGCGATCTTTGCCAGCTGCTCGGCGGTGAGCGGCGGGTTGGCGCCCGTGACGCCGGTCTTGCCGGGGTCGCCGTTCATGGCGGTCGCCTCGACCAGGGTCCCGTCCGACCTGCTCGTGCAGACCGCGACGAACGTGACGGGCCGGACGTCGTTGCTCGTCGTCACCCACACCACGATCGAGCGACCTTCCACCACCCGGTTCTCGCAGGTCGACCTGGGGGTGTTGAACGCGGGGTCGCACTTCGGCGCCTCGCCACCGCCGAGGCTGACCATCACCCGGCCGCGCCCCGCGGCGGTGGTCACGTCGGCGACGGCCTCGTACCCACCCTCGTCGACCGCGAATTCCCACGGCTCCGTCGGGTAACCCGGGTACGGCTGGAACTGCGCGCCCGCCGGGATCGCGCCGGACGAGGCCAGCAGCTGCGTCAGCTCGGACGCGCGCCGCGCGGTCGGTGGCACGGGGGGCACGGGCGCGGTGACCGACGTGCTGGTCGCGGAGCCCGGCGAACTGGTCACCCAGGTCGTGGACGGACCGGTGGACACCGGGGCGCCGGTGACGGTGGTGGCGGGGGACGCGCTCGCGGTCACCGACGTGCTCGGCGCCGTCGGCAGCGGCGCCCCGGAGGGCGGAACGCCCCCGACCTGCGCACTCCCGCCTCCCCCACCGGACCCGAGCACGGCCGGGACGCACACGACCGCGGCGGTGGCCAGCACGGTGACCGCGATGTAGCCGCGGCGGAAGGCCGCCCGGCGGCGACCGGTCCGCAGGATCGCCGCGCGGTCGATGGTCAGCGGCGGCTCCTCGTCGAACGCCGCGGCCAGGGCCTGCTTGATGTCGGTCATCGCTGCTCCTCCAGGACGTCGTGGCCGAGAAGGGTGCGCAGCGCGGCCAAGCCCTTGGCCGCCTGGCTCTTCACGGTGCCTTCGGTGCGCCCGAGGAGGCGGGCGGTCTCGGTGACGCTCAGGTCCTCCCAGTAGCGCAGCACCACGACGGCCCGCCGGCCCGGCGGGAGGGCCGCCAGGGCGCGGCGCACGTCGAGGTCCGCGGACCCGGTGGGCAGGGCGGGCGCGGACCAGGCGGACCCGGACTCGGGGGTCGGGCGGTCCGGGACGGTGTCGACCACCGTTTCACGGCGGCGGAAGGCGAGCCGGGACTCGTCGATCGCCGTGCGCACCAGCACCTTGCGCGCGTAGGCGTCCACCGCGCCGTCGCGCCGGAGCCTGGGCCAGGCGACGTAGAGCTTGGTCAACGCCGTCTGCACCAGGTCTTCGGCGCGGTGCCAGTCGCCGCACAGCAGGTAGGCGGTTCGCCGCATCACCAGTGCGCGGGCGTCGACGTACTCGCCGAACTCACTTTCCCGGTCCACCCGGTACCTCCTCGGTCGCCGCTTGGTACGGCGCGGCGACCTCGGGGGGTTGCTCCGGGACGAGGGTCGGGTTGAGGGGCTCCGATTTATTTTTTCAACCGATGACGGTAACGGTGTTTCCGTACGTCTTCGGGCTGGAGACCACCCGATCGGGTGGTCCGCCCTTTCGTCAGAACCTCGGGTGGTCACCCGCCAGGGTGGCGGTGGCGGTGGCGCCGTCGGCGGGGACGATCTCGCCCAGGACCCACGCCGGGACGTGGCGGGCGGTCAGCACGGCCAGCGACCGGTCGACGTCCTCGGGGGCGACCACGGCGACCATGCCGATGCCCATGTTGAACGTCTTCTCCATCTCCTCGCGCTCGACCCGGCCGCGCTGGGCGATCAGGGCGAACACGGGCGCCGGGGTCCAGGTGCCCCGGTTGAGGTCGGCGCGCACGCCCGGCGGCAGCACGCGGGCCAGGTTGGCGGTCAGGCCGCCGCCGGTGACGTGGGCGAACGTCCGGACCTCCGCTTCGGCCGCGAGGGCCAGGCAGTCCTTGGCGTAGATGCGGGTCGGCTCCAGCAGCTCCTCGCCGAGGGTGCGGCCGAACTCCTCGACGTGGCCCTCCAGCGGCATCCGGGCGATCTCCAGCAGCACGTGCCTGGCCAGCGAGTACCCGTTCGAGTGCAGGCCGGAGGAGCCCATGGCGATGACCACGTCGCCGGTGCGCACCCGGTCCGGCCCGAGCATGGCGGACGCCTCGACCACGCCGACGCCCGTGCCGGAGATGTCGTAGTCGTTCGCGCCCATCAGGCCGGGGTGCTCGGCGGTCTCGCCGCCCAGCAGCGCGCAGCCCGCCTGCACGCAGCCCTCCGAGATGCCCTTGACCAGGGCCGCGACCTTGTCCGGCACGACCTTGCCGATGGCGATGTAGTCCTGCATGAACAGCGGCTCGGCCCCGCACACCACCAGGTCGTCCACGACCATGGCGACCAGGTCGACGCCGATGGTGTCGTGCTTGTCCATCGCCTGCGCGACCGCGATCTTCGTGCCGACGCCGTCGGTCGAGGAGGCGAGCACCGGCTCCTTCCAGCGGTCCAGCTTGAGCTGGAACAGGCCCGCGAAGCCGCCGATGCCGCCGAGCACCTCGGGACGCTGCGCCTTCGCCGCCCACGGCTTGAGCTTCTCCACCGCCTCGTCGCCGGCTTCGATGCTTACCCCAGCTGCGGCGTAGGTCGCCTTGGCGCTGTCCGTCACGTCACTGTGCTCCATGGTCGGCGGGCATCCGGCTTTCTCCGAGGCCCGTGCTCCTGCTCGTCGTCCCCACCGGCCCGCGTGTCAGGGCCGTTGCAGGGCGTCCTCGGCACCGTACCCGTTCGGCAGCACGGGGGTGGCCGAGCCCGAAACGCCCCGGATGCCCTCCAGCAGGTGCTTGCCGATCAGCGCGTCCTCGGGCAGCGGGATCGGGTAGTCGCCGTCGAAGCACGCCGTGCACAGGCGGGTCTTCGGCTGCTCGCTGGCGGCGACGAGCTGCTCCAGCGACACGTAGCCCAGGCTGTCGGCGCCGACCGACCGGCGGATGCCGTCGTTGTCCAGGCCGTTGGCGATCAGCTCGGCGCGGGAGGCGAAGTCGATGCCGTAGAAGCACGGCCACTTCACCGGCGGCGACGCGATCCGCACGTGCACCTCGACCGCGCCGGCCTCGCGCAGCATCCGGACCAGGGCGCGCTGCGTGTTGCCGCGCACGATCGAGTCGTCCACGACCACCAGGCGCTTGCCGCGGATGACGTCGCGCAGCGGGTTCAGCTTCAGCCTGATGCCCAGCTGGCGGATCGTCTGCGACGGCTGGATGAAGGTGCGGCCGACGTAGGCGTTCTTGACCAGGCCCGATCCGTACGGGATGCCGCTGGCCTGGGCGTAGCCGATGGCGGCGGGCGTGCCGGACTCGGGCACGGGGATGACCAGGTCGGCCTCGACCGGGTGCTCCACCGCGAGCCGGCGGCCGATCTCGACGCGGGTGGCGTGCACGGAGCGGCCGGCGATGGTGGTGTCCGGGCGGGCCAGGTAGACGTACTCGAAGATGCAGCCCTTGGGCTCGGGGTTGGCGAACCGGCTGGACCGCAGGCCGTTCTCGTCGATCGCGATCAGCTCGCCCGGCTCGACCTCGCGCACGAACGACGCGCCCACGATGTCCAGCGCCGCCGTCTCGCTCGCCACGACCCAGCCGCGCTCCAGCCGGCCGAGCACCAGCGGGCGCACGCCCTGCGGGTCGCGGGCCGCGTACAGCGTCGACTCGTCGGAGAACACCAGGCAGAACGCGCCGCGCAGCGTCGGCAGCAGCTCCATGGCCGCCTGCTCGATGCCGATGTCGGCGGCGTGGGCGGCCAGCAGGCCGCACACCAGGTCGGAGTCGGTGGTCGCGCCGCGCTTGGTGTCGACGCCCGCGTCCCGGGCCTTCACCAGCAGCTCGGCGGTGTTCACCAGGTTGCCGTTGTGGCCGAGCGACAGGCCGGAGCCGGTGGCCGTGGTGCGGAACGTCGGCTGCGCGTTCTCCCACGTCGTGGAGCCCGTGGTCGAGTAGCGGCAGTGGCCGACGGCGACGTAGCCGTGCAGGCTGGACAGCACCTGCTCGTCGAACACCTGGCTGACCAGGCCGAGGTCCTTGAAGACCACCACCTGGCTGCCGTCGCCGACGGAGATGCCGGCCGCCTCCTGGCCGCGGTGCTGGAGGGCGTACAGGCCGTAGTAGGTCATCTTCGCGACCTCTTCGCCCGGGGCCCAGACACCGAACACACCGCATTCTTCGCGGGGTTCGCGTTCTTCCTGTTCTGCGTGGTCGGTTCGGCCGGTTGCGGACTGGTCGGTGACCACCGAGTGCTCCCTAGCGACGAGGTCGGGCTGCACCAACGAGTGTAAGGCTGTCGGGTGGTGGTACCAGCCCCTGGCAAATCCCGGGACGTGACGAAACGCACCCCTGGTCAGCGCGCTCAGTCGAGCTTCAGCGCGAACCAGACCCGCTCGTCGCCGGTGTGCTCGACCGGCAGCCGCCCCCACAGGCCGTAGTGGACGATCTGCGCCTCGCCGGTCACCAGGAGGTCGGCCTCCTCGCCGGGCCACGCCGCCCGCACCTCGGGGACCTGGCCGGGCGCGAAGGTCACGACCCGGGCCTCCGGCACGTCGGTGAGCTGGACGAGCGCGGTGCCCTCGGTGGTCGGGGGCACGTCGGTGGCGTACTTCGCGGCGAGCAGGGTGGTCAGCGCCTCGTCGATGCCGTCCACCGCGAAGTCGGCGTCGCCGACCACCAGCTCCCGCAGCGCGGCCTGGGCGTCCCAGCGGCGCAGGTCCAACTCGTGGGCGAGGCGGCGGTGCCACACCCACGCCAGGTCCGGCGCGGCGGGCGAGAACGTCCACGCGGCCCGGTTGCCCGGGACGGAGGGCAGGATCTCGGCGGCCTTGGCCAACTGGGTGTCGAGGTACTCGACCGGGGCGACCCCGGTGGGCGGCGGGGGCAGCCGGAGCCGGACGGTGCTGCCGGTGCGCAGGTACTCCAGCGACGTTTCGAGGAACCGCCCGACGTGCAGGGTCAGTTCGGTGAAGGTCCACCCCGGGCAGCTGGGCACCGGGGCCGCGGGATCGGCCTTGCCGACCGCCGCCCGGAACATCGCCGCCTGCTCGGTGAAGACCCCGGTCCACCGCTGGGTGGTCCACCCTCCTGGCACGTGCAGCCTCCCCGCTCGGTTCGCAAGTAGCGGTCATCGTGCCGCACCTGCCCGGGGGTTGGAGTGGGAGGAGCGACCGGAGGTTCCGGCCGGCCGGAGGGGAGGGCGAGGGAGAACGGGGGAGAGGAGAACGCGGGGAGGAGGGAAGAGCTGCGGAAGGCGGACGCGGGGAGCGGAAAGCCGGTGATGAGGTCATGAGCCCATGTTCGAACGCTTGTTCGAATCAGGCAAGATCACGTACGGGTGATCTCGCGGGGGCCGGGCACGCGCCGGGAGGAGACCCGCAGGTACCGCCACCCGACCCGTTCGCAACGCACGGGGAACCGGAGAAGATGACGATGCGTCGCACTCCCAGCGGCCCGGCGGCACGAAGGGTGGACAACCGTGTTCGGTGTGCAACCAGAGCAGTTGCGCGCGGCGTCCAAGCAGTTCCACGAGGGCTCGGACGCGGCGGCGGACGGCGCGGAGCTGATCTCCATGCTCAGGCTGGAGGCCGACGCGCTGGGCCAGGTCCCCGCGGCCGCCGAGTTCGTCGACGCCCTGACCAGGTGGTCCGGCGAGCAGTCCGACGACCTGCGACGCGGCAGCGCCTGGTACCGCGACGCCGGCGACGGGCTCAACGAGAACGCCGACGCCTACCAGCGCGCCGACGACGACTCGCACACCGCCTTCCGCGGCATCGAGGGGGGCCTGGCGTGAGCTACACCGACCCCGAGGCCCTGTACGCCCGGCTGGCCACGGGCGACGCGGGCCGCGTCGCCGCCGCGGCCGACCCCATCACCGGCGCCAGGAGCGCGGTGGGCCGCGCGGGCGAGTCGGTCACGGCCGGCGGCTCCACCGCGACCTCCACCTGGCGGGGCGACGCCGCCGCCGGCTTCCAGGGCCGCGCCGACCTGTCCGCCCGGTCCGCGACCGTCTCCGGTGAGCGCCTGGCCGCCGGCGCGGACGTCGTCCAGGCCGCCTCCCGCGCCTACGGTCGGATGCGCGGCAGCGCCGACCAGCTGATCGACTTCTGGCGCGGCCGCTCCCCCGCGCTGGACGAGGCCCAGACCCGCGACCTGGCCAACCGCGTCAACGAGCAGCTCACCAACGTCAAGAACAGCTACGAGCGCGTCCTGCGCAGCTACGCCCGCGCCCTCGGCCAGGTCCGCCCCGGCTTCGCCGAGACCGCGGCCCAGGACCCCGGCTGGAACGCCACCGCGACGGCCCTGCGCACCACCGCCGCCGTGCCCGCGCCGGGCACCGACCCGCGCCAGGTCGCCGCCTGGTGGAAGTCGCTGGGCAAGGAGCAGCAGGACGAGCTGGTGCGCACCCGGTTCCAGGAGCTGGGCCGGCTGCGCGGCCTGCCCTCGGGCGTCCTCGACCAGGCCAACCGGCTGCGCATCGACGACGACCTCCGGCGCTTCTCCGCCGAGCGCGACCAGCTCGACTCGCGGATGACCGAGCGGGCCCGCGAGCTGGGGCTGGACCCGAAGGACTCCGGCGACCTGACGCGGCTGCTCAACGACCCGCGGTACGCGCAGATGGTGGAGCAGCGGCAGGAGGCCGCGACCAAGGCGGAGAACGCCGCGAAGGTCCGGCAGAGCATCGCCGAGGCCGAGGTGTTCTCGCAGGACCAGGGCTGGCTGAACGCCGAGGGCAAGGCGGACGTCCGCGTGCTGGCGTGGGACCCGTACGGCCCGCGCGGCGACGGCGCGACGGCCCTCGCCTACGGCGACCCGGACACGGCCCGCAACCTCGCCGTGGCCGTCCCCGGCACCGGGTCGACGCTGGACGGCTTCTCGGTCAGCCAGGCGGGCAACCTGCGCCAGGCCATGGGCGCGGAGGGCAACGCCACCATCCAGTGGCTCGGCTACGACGCCCCGGGCTGGGCGATCGGCGAGGTGGACAACCCGGCGCAGGCCCGCGAGGGCGGCGCGAACCTGGTCGCCGACGTCAACGGCTACCGCGCGGCCGCCGAGGCCGCGGGCAACCGCCAGCACCTGACCGTGATCGGCCACTCCTACGGCTCCACGACCGTGGGCTACGCGGGCATGAACGGCCTGGCCGCCGACGACATCGCGTTCGTCGGCTCGCCCGGGGTGGGCGCCTCGCACGTAGGACAGCTGTCGGTGGGCGAGGGCCACGTGTACGTCGGCGCGACCGAGCACGACCCGGTCGTGCAAGGCACCAGCTCGACCTGGTTCACCGAGGACGGCTCGTCGACCGGCCCGTACGACGACGCGTTCGGCGCGCGGACGTTCGGCACCACCGACTCGACGATGATCCACGGCGCGCACTCCGAGTACTACACGCCGAACTCGGAGTCGGTGCGGAACCTGGCCCGCATCGCGACCGGCGAGGGCGCCTCGGTGACCGGGCAGGCGTGGTACGACGATCCGCTGGGTCCCTCGGGCCCGTACTCGAACGTCCCGGTGGTGGGCCCGGCGGTCGACCTCGTCACGGGCACCGCCGCGGGCGTCGCGGACCTGGGCATGGACGTCGGCACCGGCCTCTACGGCGCCGGCCGCGAGGCGTGGAACGGCAACTGGTCCGAGGCCGGCACCGGTCTGCTGAACACCGGCAAGGAGCTGGTCGGCGACACGGCGGACGTGGTGGTCGGCGGGGTCGGCGACGTGGTCGAGTTCGGCCGCGACGTCGTGGAGGGCGCGGGCGACGTGTGGGACCGGACCGTGGGGTCCTGGTTCTAGGCGGCTCGGCAGGGCCCGACGTCGTACTTCGGGTCGACGCCGTCCAGGCCGTTCTCGTCGGTCTTGGTGACGGTGCAGATCACCACGTCCCCGACGGCGACGCCCTCGGGCAGCTCGTCCAGGTCCGCGCCGTAGGTGCCGGTGTGGGGCGCGTCGGGCTGGTCCCCGTCCAGCTCCATGCCGACCCGCGTGGGTGCGTCGTCGTTCGTCTCGACGATGCGGACGACCTTGAGCCGCAGCTCCCCCGACCAGTCGCTGCCGCAACCGGCGAGCACGGCTCCGACCACGAGGACGGCGGCACACGCCTTGAGCGCCTTCACGCCGTCGAGCTTAGCTAGAAGCGCAGCACCGGGAGGGCGGTCGACAGGTCCGCCCGGCTGCCGGACGCGGTGACCCGACCGGCGGCCACGGCCTCGTCCCAGCCCAACCGGCCCACGGCCAGCTCCAGCCACGTGCGCGGGTCGGTCTCGACCACGTTGGGCGGTGTGCCGCGGGTGTGCCGGGGCCCGGCCACGCACTGCACGGCGGCGAACGGCGGCACCCGCACCTCGACGCTGCGGCCCGGCGCGGCCTGCTCCAGGGTCCGCAGGCTCAACCGGACGGCCGCCGCGAGCACCGGGCGCGCCGGCTGGTCGACGCCCTCGCCCGTCAGCCAGGGCAGCACGGCCTCGACCGCGGCGCGCGCCTCGCGCGGGTCGACGGGTTTCGACGGCACGGGCCGAGGTTAGCGCCCGACGCGCAGGCCGGCGGAGTGCACCGCCTCGGCCAGCAGCTCCTCCACGTGGTGGGTGAGCCGCCGGGCGTCGGTCGGGGTGAACGTGCTCCACGGCTCCGCCCCGTTGGACGCGCGCCGCTGCTGGAGGTAGCGCCCCTCCTCGGTGTCGAAGAACGCCACCACGCGGTCGGGCCGGCACCGCTTGCCGTACTTGTCGCGGGCCGCGGCGCCGAAGTTGCCGGTGTGCACGAGCCCGGTGAACATCTTGACCAGCGTGGTCGCGTCCTCCTGGCGCACGCCGTGCCCGCGCAGCGAGTTCTCCAGCGACCGGGGCGAGCCGTCGGACCGCTTCACCGCCGCCTCCAGGTCGGCGCTCGGCATGGTGACGGAGTGGCCGGTGCCGGCGGGGTGCGCGGGCAGCGCGCCCAGCACCGCCGAGGCCAGGCCGGAGCCCGCCGCGCGCCGGAACGCCAGCCGGTTGTCGTCGAGGGTGGCCACCGCGCCGTCGTCGCCGTTGGCCACGGCCAGCACGCGCACGCTGCGGCCGATCCAGACCCGGCCGTCGACCTCGCGCTCCGGCCGGGAGAACTGCCGCAGCAGGTGGTGCAGCTCCGGCGCCAGGCCGCTGGGCCCGCCGAGCCCGCGGGCGCCGATGCCGTGCCACGCGCGCCGCTCCACCTCGGCCCGCTCCCGGTGCGTCCGACCCGGCGAGGGCACCTTGATGACCAGCGGCACCTGCCCCAGGTCCAGGCGTTCCCACAGCACGTCGAACTCCTCGGCCGAGAGCGTGATGGGCTCCCGATCCGCCGGCCCCCCGAAATACGTCACGCCAACCCCCGGTCCTCGGAGCCGGGCACGGGCCCGCGCCGTCCGGGACGGCGCGGGCCCGTGCCCCGCATCACTGGCTACTGCTCACTTGCTACTGCGGCACTTCCCCGATCACGGGCGGTGCGACGAGCCGGTCGTCGCCGAACACGTCGTCGGTCTCGACCAGGTAGTCGGCCGGCTTGTGCTCCTGGTCCTCCTCGCCCTCGCCGCCGCGGGCGCCCGCGGCGCCACCGGCCAGGCCCGCGCCCGCGCCACCGGGACGACCCGGACCACCGGCGGCACCCGGTCCACCCGGACCGAAACCACCGGGACCGAACCCGCCCGGACCACCGGCCAGCGGGCCGCGCGGACCGGCACCGGCCGGGTTGGGGCCACCGGGAACACCACCGTGCGCACCCGGACCACCGTGCGCACCCGGACCACCGTGCGCACCCGGACCACTGGGCATCCCCGGACCACCGGGCACACCGGGCATCCCGCCGCGCGCACCGGGACCGCCGGGCACACCGGGGCCACCAGGGCCACCGGGCACCCGCGCGCCGGGCGGCGGGTTCGGCCGGGCGCCGGGACCACCCGGGCCACCGGGACCCCTCGGCGGGACCGGGCCGGTGCGCGGGGGCAGCGGCGGCGTCCACATCGGGGGCGGACCCACGGGCGGCCTGACCGCGACCGGCGGGGGCGGCACCGGCTGCGGGGTCGGCGTGGGGTTGACCGGCGGGGCCCACGACGGGTTCGTGGTGCCGTTGCCGCCGGGCAGCAGGCCGGCCTGCGGCACGGGCGAGCCGCTCGGCGGGGCCCACGACGGCGTGGTGGTGCCGCCACCGCCGCCGCCACCGGGCGTGGTCCAGGGCTGCCCGGCGCTCTGGGCCACGGTGTAGCTGTTGTACTGGCCGGCGCCGGCGGGCGGCGGGGTGTCGATGACGACCTGCGGCGGCGGCACGAACTCGCCCAGCGTGTTGCTGTTCCACTCGCTGCTGGACTGGTAGCTGTTCATCACCTCGACGGCCTTGGCCTCGGCGTTGTCCTGCGCCGCTTCCTGCCGCTCGTGGTCCTGCTGCTGCTGGATGACGTGCATCATCCCGACCGGTCCGGTCAGCGCGCCGAGGATCTTGTCACCGGTGGACGGCGCCTCGGTGGTCACCGGGACCGGCTCGGGCATCTCCTTGCGCGCGTCCACGATGTACTCGCCCTGGAGCTGCGCGGAGGACTTCATCACGTCCGAGGCGCGCTGCGCGTCGGAGGCCCACTCGCCCAGCGGCGAGAGCGCCGCCTGGGCCGCGTTCGCGCTGGAGCCCTCCCAGACCGCGCCGAGCTTCGCCAGTCCGTCGTGGATGGACGTGTCGATCTCGGCCAGGGTCTCGGACAGCGCCTTCCACTTGTCCTCGACGGGCCGGGAGGCCGCCACGCCGGGACCCTCGTTGATCATGCGGTACAGATCGGGGTGTGCGTAACCGCGCCAGCGGTGGTCACCCATGGTGCTCGCCCCCCTCGGGTGCGTTGGTCGTCATGTCAGTCGTTGCCGACGCGTCCCCAGGACGCGGCGTTGTCGCCCTCGACCCGGCGGTAGTCCGCCTCGATCGTGGTGAGCTGCTCCACCACGCCCCTGAGCTGCTCGCGGTAGGCGAGGATGGCGTTCAGCGCGGCCGAGTCGCCCGACTCGAAGGTGTCCTGGTTGAACTTCTCGGCGGTCTCCCGGCTGACCGGGTCGCCCGCCCAGTCGCGCGCGTGCAGCGCGCCCTGGGCGTCCCGCAGCTGGGCGTCCAGCGCCTCCAGCGCGTTGGCGAAGACCTGCCGGGCGCCGGGGATCGCGGACGGCTCGATGCTGAGCTTCTGCTGCGTCCCGCTGTAGTCCGGCGTGGTCTGCGCGGGACCACCACCGCCACCGCCGTCGATGAACACGAACACCCTCCTCGGCACCGCGCACACCCCACCGTGCGCATTCGGGATGACTTTAGCTCTGATGCGTCACACGGGTGAGTGGTTCCGCCTGCGAACCGACTACCGCTACCGGTTCCCCAGGGTCTCGACCACGGCCCCCGCGATCTGCGGTGCGAGCCGGCACAGCTCGTCCACGGGGGTGCCCTCGAAGCTCGACACCTGAACGTCGATCATCTGCCCGTCGGAGACGTCGACGCCCAGGAAGCACACCTGGTCGTCGCCGGGGGCGCGGCCGAGCACCGCCGGGAAGCCGCCGACCTCCAGGCGCTCCGGCTCCACGGCGAAGCCGCCGTCGGTGTACCAGGAGATGCCGGTGGTGGTCACGGTCGTCACGCGGAAGCCCCACGTGCGGTCCTCGCGGAAGAAGTCGCAGGTCGGGGAGTCGTAGACGGTGGCGGTGCCCGCGCGGGGCGGGCGGTCGGCGCCGAACCGCGCGCGCTGCGCGTCGGTCAGCGCGGTGCACGGGTCGACACCCCCGACGTCGATCGTCCTCGGGCGGGCCGGGGCCCGGGACGCGGAGGTCGGCTCGCTCGACGCGGCGCCCGAACGCCCGGGACCCCGGTCACCCGCGGTGGCGGACCCGCCGGTGGTCTCGGCGCAGCCCGTGAGCAGGGCCAGGGCGGCGAGGAGCGGCACGGCGCGGCGCGGGAGCCCAGGCATGGGCCCAACGTATCGGACGTGCCCGCGCCCGACGGCGCGAACGGGCCGGGTCAGCAGCGCTCCGCGTAGCGGCAGGCCACCACGGCGGGCCGCTCGACCGGCTCGCCCGCCTCGATCGACCACGCCAGGCGCACGTACTGGGCGTGCGTCCAGGCCAGCGGGGTGGCCGAGGTGGTGCCGCGGCCCAGCCACACCTGCTCGGGCAGCATCCGGCCCGGGTTGGCGGCGGACGCGATGTCGGCCAGGCGGCGGCGCGCGGCGCCCTGGTCGCCGGCCAGCAGCTCGTACTCGCCGCGCTCGCCGGCGAAGATCGGCCACGTGCGGCCGTAGGTGCGGCCGTGGCCGAGGTTCCAGGGGCCGCCGTCGGCGCGCTCGCCGTAGCCGTCGCCGTTGTAGCGGTGCCAGAACCGGCCGCGCTCGAGCTGCTCGTCGACCACCCGCACGGTGTCGCGCACCACCGGGTCGTCGTGCGACCGGACGCCCAGGCGCACCAGTTCGAGGAAGCTCGGGTCCACGGCGGCGCGCTGGTCGATCTCGGTCGGGTGGTTGTCGCCGGGGTTGTAGGTGGTGCCCCGGTCGGGCTGCCCGTCCTTGGTGAGCCGCAGGTAGTAGGGCCGGTCGGAGAACGGGCCGGTGCTGGTGACCGTCCACTCCTCGACCCGGGCCTCCCAGCCGTCGGCGATCCCGAGGTACCGGGCGGCGCGCGGGTCGCCCACCCGGCCGAGCAGGTCGGCCAGGCACACCAGGCCGGCGATCTCGGCGGCGATGGTGCCCGGCGAGTACCCGCTCTGGTTCTCCCAGCGCTCCTGCTGGGTGAACGGCGCGTCCGGCTGGGCGATCATGAACTCGGCGGCGCGCACGAGGCCGTCGAGGGTGTCCCGGTCGGTGCGGCCGAGCAGCCACGCCAGCAGCATCGGCGCGGCCTGCTCGTCCTGCTGGACGTTGGTCCAGTGCGGCTCGCCGGTGACGCGCGTGTTCTGCGGCAGGTGGCCGTCGGGCTGCTGCTGCACGTCGAGCATGAAGTCCAGGGCGCGGTGCGCGGCCCGGGTGTCGCCGGCCGCGAGCAGGGCACTGGCCACCTGGTACTGGTCGCGCGGCCACACCAGGGCGTAGGAGCCGAACTCGGGGGCGATCTCGCGGTCGGAGCCGAACGCCCACGGGAAGCTCGGCGAGGCGACGAACGCGCCCGGGTTGCGCTTGTCCTCGGTCGCGGCCAGCACCGCCATCGACGTCTCGTAGAGGTCGCGGTCGGCGGCGCGCGGGCGCTCCAGCGACCCCAGGTAGTCCTCCCAGCCCCGGTCGTAGCGGCGGGCGTGCCGGGGGAAGCCCTCGACCAGGGAGGAGCGCGCGGTGGTCAGGGCCTGCTCGGGGGTGCCGCCGAAGCCCAGGGCCAGCGTGGTGCGGCCGCCCCTCAACCGCAGCTCACCGGTCTGGACGACGTTGCCGGTGGTGGCGCTGACGGGCGTGATCCCGTGGTCGGCGACCAGGGCGCTCGCGGCCCGCTGGTCGCGCGCCACCAGCGCGTCCGGCTGGTCCACGGCGGTGTCGTCGTCGCCGTCGCGGGACAGGTTCGGGTCGAAGACCACCCGCACGTCGGCCGGCCGGCCCGAGAACTCCACGTCGACCAGGACGGTCGCCCGGGACGGGTCGGTGGTGTAGGTGAGGCGGGCCTGCCAGCCGGGACCGCGGAACACCTGGCGGTAGCGCAGCCTGCCGATCGGCTCGGTGCGGGCGTTCGCCGCGGCGCGGCCGTCGACCACGAGCGTGAGCTCCCGGGTCGCCGGGGTGCTCAGGTCGGGGTAGAAGACCTCGTTCAGCCCGTCGCGGCCGAGGGTGAACCACACCGGGCTCTCGGACTGGCGGGCCGTGCCGAACCCCTGCTTGTCGGCGGGCATGTAGGTCGCCGGGGGACCGGGGACGGTCAACGCGCTCGCCAGCAGCACCGCGACTAAGGGGGGCGTCATGCCCTGTTGGGTGCACCGCGGCGGGCCATGTCAAACAACAGTCCACACAGGACGATCAACCGCGACGGCGGTCAGCTGCGCCCGAGCAGCTCCTCGATCTCCTCGGGCTTCATCGGCTTGGCGAAGAACCAGCCCTGGCCCGTGTCGCAGCCGATCCGGTGCAGGCGCTTGGCCTGGGCCGGGGTCTCCACGCCCTCCGCGGTGACGCCGAGCCGGAGCGCGTGGGCCAGCTGGACCAGCGTGGAGACGATCTGGGCGTCCACCGCGTCCTCCTCGTCCGCCGCCCGCAGCCCTTCCATGAACGAACCCGCGATCTTCAGCTCGTGCACGGGCAGGTGCTTGAGGTACGCCAGGTTCGAGTACCCGGTGCCGAAGTCGTCGATCGCGATCCGCACGCCCATGTCCGACAGCGCCCGCAGCGCCTCCAGCGGCTCGTCCGCGGTGCCCATGATGGCGCTCTCGGTCAGCTCCAGCTGGAGGTGGTGCGGCGGCAGCGCGCACTCGTCGAGGATCCGCTTCACGTCCCGCACCAGCTCGGGGTCGCGCGACTGCCGCACCGCCAGGTTGACCGACACGAACGGCGCGGAGTCGCCGAACGCCTCGAACCAGCGGCGCGCCTGCTCGCACGCCTTGCGCAGCACCCACCGGCCCAGCGGCACGATCAGGCCGGTCTCCTCGGCCAGCTCGATGAACCGGTCCGGCGCCAGCCGCCCGAACTCCGGGTGCTGCCAGCGGACCAGCGCCTCCACGCCCACGATCGTGCTGTCCTCCAACCGCACCAGCGGCTGGTAGTCCACGTAGAACTCGTCGCGCTCCAGCGCCGCCGGCATGGTCGCGGACAGGGTGAAGCGGGCGACCTCCTTGGCGTTGCGCTCCGGGTCGTACAGCGCCCAGCGCGACTTGCCGTCCGCCTTCGCCCAGTACAGCGTGATGTCCGCGTCCCGCATCAGGTCGGCCGCGGTGGTGCCGGACAGGGCGCGCTCGACGATGCCGATCGACGCCGACACGGTCAGCTCGTGCCCGCCGATGCGGATCGGGGACTCCAGCTCCCGCAGCACGCGGTCGGCCACCGCGATGATGTCCTGGGTGTCCCGCGAGCCCTCGACCAGGATCACGAACTCGTCGCCGCCCATGCGCGCCACGAGCTTGCCCTCGCCGGACACCGACAGGTCCAGCCGGCGGCCCACCTCGACCAGCAGCCGGTCGCCGATGTCGTGGCCCAGGCTGTCGTTGATCACCTTGAACCCGTCCAGGTCCAGGTAGCACAGGCCGGCCCGGCGGCTGTGGCGGTTGTTGAACACCCGGCCCAGCCGCTCCAGGAACAGCGCCCGGTTGGGCAGGCCGGTCAGCGGGTCGTGCAGCGCCTGGTAGCGCAGCCGGTTCTGGAGCAGGTGGCGGTCGGTGACGTCCTCGATCATCGCCACCTGGTACTGCGGCTCGCCGTGGTCGTCGCGCACCAGCGACAGGGTCAGGTGCGTCCACACCTGCTCGCCGTCGGCCCGGCGGAACCGCTTCTCGGCCCGGTAGTGGTCGCACTCGCCCGCGGTGAGCTGGTCGTACAGCCGCCAGACCGTGCCGCCGTCCTCCGGGTGCATCAGGTCGCGGATGTTGTACTGCCGCATCTCCTCGACGCTGAACCCGAGCATGTCCTGCAACGCCTGGTTCACGTCCAGGATGCGGCCCTCGATGTCGGCGATGCCGATGCCGATCGCGGCGTCGGTGAACATCGCCCGGAACCGCGCCTCCGACGCCCGCAGCGCGGCCTCGGCCTGGTCGCGGGCGTCCAGCACGGCCGCGCGGATCGCCTCCTGCTCGGCCAGCGTCCGCTCGCGCAGCGCGCGGGCGTACCCGGCGGACAGCGCGCCCTGGAGCGCCGCCAGCCGGGAGCGCATCAGCTCGTCGCGCGGCACGCCCAGCTCGGCGAGCAGGTCGTCGCCGAGCAGCTGCACGGTGCGGCCGAGCGTGTCGGTGCCGGTGAAGTGGGCCTCGACCAGGCGCGCGCCGATCTCGTAGCCGGGCGCGGTGCGGAACGGGCTGGCGTGCAGCGCGTGCACCAGCACCTCGGTGAGCGCCTGGAGGTGTTCGGCGACCTCGGCCCGGGTCATCGGCACGTAGCTGCTGCCGATGACCGCGGTGGCCCAGGTCCGGGCGAACGACTCGGCCCCCGCCTGGACGGCGGGGTCGAGGTTCGATCGGCCTGGTGCCGCCACCCGATGGTCAACCTGTTCCGTCATGTCCGCCGGCCTGCCGCCACAACGCAGAGGATACGGCCGCTCGCGGTGCGCGGTCGACAGATCCGCCGGCGCACCTCCCCCGGGCGGGCCCCCTCCCCCGCCGCCATCAGGACTTCCGCCCCACCGCGCCGAAGCTGACGAACCTGGCGGCGTCCTCGCCCACGTCGTCCGGCGACTCCGGGTGCCACAGCGGCAGCCGCGCCACCCCCGGCTCCACCAGGTCGAACCCCTTGAACAGGGCCTCCACCTCGTGCCCGCGCCGCCACACCAGCTGGGTGACGCCCCGGTTGTAGGTGCCGGTGGCCCGGTCCCACGCCGGGTCCCAGTCGCCCTCCTCGTACCCGACGTGCGAGATCGCCAGGTAGCTGCCGGCCGGGATCGCGTCCCGGTAGGCGGCCACGATGCCCTGCGGGTCCTCGTCGTCCGGCACGAAGTGCAGCAGCGCGACCATCAGCACGCCGATCGGCCGGTCGAAGTCGAGCAGGCCCCGCACCTCGGGCGCGCCGAGCACCGACTCCGCGTTGCGCACGTCCCGCTGGAGCACGGTGACCAGGTCGTTCCCGGTGAGGATGGCCCGGCTGTGCGCGACCGCGACCGGGTCCACGTCCACGTACACCACGCGCGCGGTCGGGTCGGTGGCCTGGGCGATCTCGTGCACGTTGCCCACGGTCGGGATGCCCGAGCCCAGGTCGAGGAACTGGCGGACGCCCTGGTCGAGCAGGTAGCGCACGGCCCGGCGCAGGAAGGCGCGGTGGTTGAGCACCACCTCCTTGATCACCGGCGCGTCGGCCAGGGTCTTGTCGGCCACGGCCCGGTCGACCGCGAAGTTGTGGGCGCCGCCCAGCCAGTAGTCGTAGACCCGCGCGATGCTGGGTCTGCTCAGGTCGATGTCGCCCGGCGCCCAGGTCGGCCGTTCCACGCTGTCCACACGCACTCCTAGACGCTGTCGGTTCCCCACCGTTGTGGTGACCCCCACATCATGGGCCAATCCGGTGGGTTGTCACACCGTCCTGCCGCACTCGTCCCCGGATCTCGTCCCACCGAGCCCGTTCACCGGGAAGAATGACGTCCTCGTGGGGTACCTGTGGATCGCGGGCGCGGCCGTGTCGGTGGCGGCGGTGGTGCTGCTCGTGGTGCAGCACCGGCGGCGCAGGAGCTTCCTGCCGCCCACGCTGGTGGGCTCGATCGGGGCGTTCGCGCTGGTCGCCGGGTGGATGTTCGCGGTGGACGCGACCGCGCCGAAGCACGAGGCGATCAAGACCGGCGGGCTCGCGGGCGGCGCGGTGATCGCCCTGTACGCGCTGTGGCTCAACGACCGCCGGCGGCGGACCGACGAGGCGCGGCACGAACTGGACAGCGAGCGGCAGGTCCTGGAGAACGCCCGCGCCGAGCACGACCGGTCGCGGGTCGCCGACGAGCGGTTCGCCCGATCGGTGGAACTGCTCGGCCACGAGGCGGAGCAGGTGCGGGTGGGCGCGATGCACGCCCTGGCCGGCCTGGCGCGGTCCCGCCCGGAGTACGCCCAGACCGTGCTCGACGTGCTGTGCGCCTACCTGCGGCGGCCGTTCCTCGCCGGGGACGAGGCGAAGGACGAGCGCGAGTTCGAGGTCCGGCTCACCGCCCAGCGGCTGATCACCGAGCTGCTGCCCCACGACGCCGCCGCCGACGCGCCGCGCTACGACCTCGACCTGACCCGGGCCTACCTGGAGTACTTCGACATCTCGCACCGCCAGGTCAACAACCTCGTGCTGCGCGCCGCGCGCCTGCACCGGTCGAACTCGTTCCACCACACGACCGTCCACGGCAGCGCGTGGTTCACCGACTCGTGCAGCACCGGGCGCCTGTACCTGCACGACATGGCCTTCCACGGCAAGGCGTGGTTCAGCCGCTTCCTGGTGCCGGCCGGGGAGCGGGTCGACTTCTCGCGCACGAGGTTCCTCGGGCCCACCAAGTTCGCCGGGGCGCGGTTCGACGGGCCGGTCGACTTCGGGGGTGCGACGTTCACCCGGTCGATAGATTTCGAGGGGACCAGGTTCACCCGGTCGCTCGACCTGCGCCCGGTCGAACCGCCGGTCGCCCGCACGATCGGCATGTACGTGTCCACCGGGCACGAGAACCACCTGCCCGACGGCTGGGTGGTCGAGGCGGGCACGGGCCTGGTGAGGAGCTGATGGGGCGCGGGCGGTGGTTGCTGGCGGTGAGCGTGCTCGCCGCGGTGCTGGTCACGGTCGCCACCACGGCGACCCTGCTGCTGGTCGACCCGAGGCAGCCGAAGGCCGAGGCGATCAAGACCGGGGCGCTGGCGGGCGGCGCGGTGGTGGCGCTGTACGCGCTGTGGCTCAACGACCGGCGGCGGCGCGTCGAGGAGGCCCGGCACGAGCTGGAGAGCGAGAAGACCGCCGACGAGCGGTTCGCCAAGGCCGTGGAGCTGCTGGGCAACGAGGCCGACCAGGTCCGGGTGGGCGCGATGCACGTGCTGGCCAACCTGGCGACGACCAACCAGCGCTACAAGCAGACCGTGCTGGACGTGCTGTGCGCCTACCTGCGGCGGCCCTTCGAGCACCCGGCGCTGGCCAGGAAGCCCGAGGACCCCGACCAGGCGTACTTCCGCGAGCCGGCGGAGGACCGGCCGGCGGAGGACCGGGAGGTCACCGCCGAGCAGGAGCGGGAGATGACCGTCCGGCGGACCGCGCAGCGGCTGATCACCGACCTGCTCCCGTGGGGCTCGAACCCGGACGAGACCCGCTACCAGCTGGACCTGAGCGGGGCCAGGCTCGTGCACTTCCGGCTGGAGGGCCGCCGGTTCGGCCGGCTCGTGGCCCGGCGCGCCCAGTTCTACGGCATCACCGCGTTCCGGGGGGTCACCCTCGCCCAGCCGGCCCTGTTCTCCGGCGGCACCTTCCACGGACGGGTGGACTTCGAGGACGGGCGGTTCCACGGCGGCATCTCGTTCCAGGACGCCGACTTCAAGCGGGGCCTCACGCTCACCGGCGCGACCGCGGGCACGTTCCTGCACTTCCCCGAGCTGCCGCCGGAGGGCCTGGTCGGCAGCCTCGACGTGCGGGAGGGCACCGCGTTCCGCAACACCCCCGCCGGGTGGCCGCTAACCGGCGACGGGAAGCCCGCCGCCGTCGAGGACCATGTCCAGCAGGACTGACGCGGCCGCGCCGACCGCCGACGGGGTGACCACCGCGGTCTCGGCCACCGGCGCGTCCACCACCTCCACGAACCGGGCCCTGGTCTTCTTCGCCGCGAACGAGCGGGGCACCAGCGCCACGCCGAGGCCGAAGCCGACGAAGTCGAGCAGCGAGTGCACGTCGTTGACCTCGACCGCGACCCGGCGGTCCACCCCGGCGGTGGCCAGGGCGCGGTCCACCTGGTCCCGCGTCCCCCAGTCCGGGTTGAAATCCACGAACGGCTGACCCGCCAGCTCGGCCAGCTGCACCGACTCGCGCTCCGCGAACGGCAGCTCGGGCGCGCACGCCAACACCAGCGGTTCGGTGGACAGGGTCGACACCTCCAGGTCATCCGCGACGTGACCGGCCGTGACGAACGCGACGTCCAGCCGGCCCGCGCGCACCAGCTCCACCAGCTCGCCCGACCCGGCCTGCCGCAACCGCAGCTCCACACCGGGGTGCAGCTCGTGGAACCGCGCCAGCACGGCCGGCAGGTGCACGCCGTGCAGGCACTGGACGCCGCCCACGGACAGCTCGCCGCGCAGCAGCCCCTGGACGGCCGCCACCGCGTCCCGCGCCGCGTCGATCGTGCCCAGCGCCCGGCGCGCCTCGGCCAGCAGCGCCCGCCCGGCCTGGGTCAGCTCCACCTGCCGCGTGCTGCGCACGAACAGCGGCGCGCCCAGCTCGACCTCCAGCGCCCGGATGGACGCGGACAGACCTGATTGGGCGACGTGCATCCGCCGGGCCGCGCGGGTGAAGTGGCACTCCTCGGCCACGGCCACGAAGTACTCCAGCTGCCGCAGTTCCACGATTCATCACCCGTACTGCTGAATGGCATCAGGTCCTTCTGTTGGACAGCTTAATGCCGTCGGCCCAAGCTGGGTGGGAGGGGAACCAACAGGGAGGTACGTCACGATGCTCACTCGCCGCATCGGCGGGGTCGAGGTCAGCGCCATCGGCCTGGGCGGGATGCCCATGTCGCTGGCCGGCCGGCCCGATCGGGCCCGCGCCGTCGAGACCATCCGCACGGCCGTCGACCGGGGCGTGACCCTGATCGACACGGCGGACGCCTACTCCGCCGACGACAGCGACTTCGGGCACAACGAGGAGCTGATCGCCGAGGCGCTCAAGGGCGTGGACGGGGTCCTGGTCGCCACCAAGGGCGGCCACACCCGCACCGCCGACGGCGACTGGGCCCTCAACGGGAGGCCCGAGTACCTGAAGGCCGCCTGCGAGGCGTCGCTGCGGCGGCTCGGGGTGGACGCCATCGACCTCTACCAGTTCCACCGGCCCGACCCGGACGTGCCGACCGCCGAGTCCGTCGGCGCGCTGGCCGAGCTGCTGGACGAGGGCAAGATCCGGCTCGCGGGCGTGTCCAACTTCGACCCGGCGCAGATCCGCGAGGCCGTCGAGGTGCTGGGTGGGCGGCTGGCGAGCGTGCAGAACCAGTTCTCGCCCGCGTTCCGCTCCAGCGAGCCGGAACTGGAGCTGTGCGCGGAGCTGGACGTCGCGTTCCTGCCGTGGAGCCCGCTGGGCGGCATCAGCGCGGCCGGGCGGCTGGGCCAGGAGTTCTCGGCGTTCGCGGAGGTCGGCGCGGCGCACGGGGTGAGCCCGCAGCAGGTGTGCCTGGCGTGGATGCTCGCCAAGGCGCCGCAGGTGGTGCCGATCCCGGGCGCGTCGCGGCCCGCGAGCATCGCCGACTCGGCCGACGCGGTGCACCTGGAGCTGAGCGAGGAGGAGCTGCGCCGGCTCGACGGGTGATCCCCGGCGGGAACTCCCGGAGGGGTGCTCCCCGGCGGGTGCTCCCGGCGGGGCGATCACCACCGGGTGACCTCCGAATGGCGGGATCGGGCGATCGGGACGACGATCTGAGCCACCCCGGACGCACCAGAGCCGTCCGGGTCCGGCGGCCGCGCCACGCGGCCCGGACCCGGACTGCTCCGTTTTCGTGACCGATTAACGAGAACCCTGGTGATCCGGTTGGCCGTGCCTCACACTGCCCAACGAGTCAACCCCCTGCACTGGCTCCAGGAGTCCCGATGAACACCTTCGCACGCTCCGCCACAGCACTGCTGACCTGCGTGGGGCTGGTGCTGTCCGGTTCGGCCGCCACCGCCTGGGCCGCCCCCGCCACCGAGGACCGCACCACCGGGGACCACGCCATGGGCTCGCAGATCCGCAAGCACGAGGGAGGTTCGGCACGCGTCGTGATCCCCACCGACCCCGGCACCGAGGCCGTCGTGTACGGCATCGACGTGAGCGGCCACCAGGGCAACGTCGACTGGAACCACTGGTGG
Organism: Saccharothrix lopnurensis; assembly: GCF_042658445.1. NCBI lineage: Bacteria > Bacillati > Actinomycetota > Actinomycetes > Pseudonocardiales > Pseudonocardiaceae > Saccharothrix > Saccharothrix lopnurensis. Next base: position 42,422 of record NZ_JBHSQO010000018.1, read on the forward strand.
GGCCTCGGCAAGCGGTTCGCCTACGTCAAGGCGACCGAGAGCACCGGCTACCGCAACCCCTACTTCGCCCAGCAGTACAACGGCTCGTACAACGTCGGCATGATCCGCGGCGCGTACCACTTCGCGCTGCCCGACCGCTCCACCGGCGCCGCCCAGGCCGACTACTTCGTCAACAACGGCGGCGGCTGGTCCCCCGACGGCCGGACCCTGCCCGGCGCGCTGGACATGGAGTACAACCCGTACGGCGCGACCTGCTACGGGCTGTCCAGGGCGAGCATGACCGCGTGGGTCAAGTCGTTCAGCGACCGCTACCACGCCCGCACCGGCCGCTGGCCCGTCATCTACACGTCCACCAGCTGGTGGGACCAGTGCGTGAGCGGGGACTTCAGCTCCACCAACCCGCTGTGGGTGGCGCGCTACTCGTCGGCGGTCGGCACGCTGCCGTTCGCCTGGCCGGTCCACACGATCTGGCAGTACTCGTCCACGCCGATCGACCAGAACCAGTTCAACGGCGCCTACGACCGGTTGCAGGCGCTGGCCACCGGCTGAACGACCCGGTCGGCCGGGTGCGCGAGGCACCCGGCCGACCCCGGTCCTCAGTCGAACAGCGCCGGGAGGGTGCCCTCCCACGCCTCGCGCAGCTCCGCCAGCGGCAGGCGGCCCAGGTCCTGGACCTCCAGCGCGTCGGACTCCGGGTCCACCACGCCGACCTTGCGCCACGGCAGGCCGCGCGCGGTGCACATGTCGGTGAACCGCAGTTCCTCCGTGCGCGGCACGGCCACCAGCACGCGGGCGGTGGACTCGCTGAACAGCTCGGTGAACAGGTCGCCCTCCAGGAACACCCGGGCGCCCACCTCGCCGATCAGGCAGGTTTCCACCAGCGCCTGCGCCAGGCCGCCGTCGGACAGGTCGTGCGCGGCGGACAGCATCCCGTCGCGCGAACCCGCCACCAGCACCTCGCCCAGCAGCTTCTCGCGGGCCAGGTCCACCCTCGGCGGCAGGCCGCCCAGGTGGCCGTGGATCACGTGCGCCCACTCCGAGCCGCCGAACTCCTCGCGCGTCTCGCCCAGCAGCAGCAGCGTCTCGCCCGCCTCCGCGCCGATCCCGGTCGGGATGCGGCGGCGGACGTCGTCGATCACGCCCAGCACGCCCACCACCGGCGTCGGCAGGATCGCCGTGGCGCCGGTCTGGTTGTAGAAGCTGACGTTTCCGCCGGTCACCGGGATGCCCAGCTCGACGCAGCCGTCCGCGAGGCCCTTCACCGCCTGCTCGAACTGCCACATCACCGCCGGGTCCTCCGGCGAGCCGAAGTTCAGGCAGTTGGTCACCGCGACCGGTGTGGCGCCCGAGGTGGCGACGTTCCGGTACGCCTCGGCCAGCGCCAGCCGCGCGCCCGCGTACGGGTCGAGCCTGGTGTAGCGGCCGTTGCAGTCGGTGGCCAGGGCCACGCCCCGGTGCGTCGACTCGTCGATGCGGATCATGCCCGCGTCGGACGGCTGGGCGAGCACCGTGCCGCCGCGCACGTACCGGTCGTACTGCTGGGTGACCCACCGCCTCGACGCCAGGTTCGGCGACGCGGCCATGGTCTTGACCAGCTCCAGCAGCTCGTCCCGGGCGGGCCTGGCCAGCCGGTCCGGCGTGTCGGCCTGGAGTGCGTCCTGGTCGGCCGGGCGCTCGATCGGCCGGTGGTACACCGGGCCCTCGTGCGCGACCGTGCGCGGCGGGACGTCCAGCACGACCTCGTCGTGCCAGGTGATGACGAGCCGGTCGCCCTCGGTGACCTCGCCGATCTCGGTGGCGATGACGTCCCACTTCGCGCAGACCGCCATGAACGCGTCCATGTCCTCGGGCCGCACGACCGCGCACATGCGCTCCTGCGACTCGCTGGACAGGATCTCCGCCGGCGTCATGCCGGTGGCGCGCAGCGGCACCCGCTCCAGGTGGACGCGCATACCGCCGTCACCGGCGCTGGCCAGCTCCGAGGTCGCGCACGCCAGCCCCGCGCCGCCGAGGTCCTGGATGCCGACCACGATGCGCTGGGCGAACAGCTCCAGGCAGCACTCGATGAGCACCTTCTCGGTGAACGGGTCGCCGACCTGGACGCTGGGCAGCTTCTTGCGCTTGCCCGCGGTGTCGTCGAAGGTCTCGCTGGCCAGCACGGACACGCCGCCGATGCCGTCGAGGCCGGTGCGCGCGCCGAACAGGACCACCTTGTTGCCGGTGCCCGAGGCGTGCGCCAGGTGCAGGTCCTCGACCCGCATCGCACCCACGCACAGGGCGTTGACCAGCGGGTTGCCCGCGTAGGTCGCGTCGAACACGACCTCGCCGCCGATGTTCGGCAGGCCCAGGCAGTTGCCGTAGCCGCCGACGCCGGCCACGATCCCGGGCAGCACGCGGCGCGTGTCCGGCGCGTCGGCCGGGCCGAACCGCAGCGGGTCCATCACGGCCAGCGGGCGGGCGCCCATCGCGAGGATGTCGCGCACGATGCCGCCGACGCCCGTGGCCGCGCCCTGGTAGGGCTCGACGTAGGACGGGTGGTTGTGGCTCTCGGCCTTGAACGTGACCGCCCAGCCGTCGCCGACGTCCACCACGCCCGCGTTCTCGCCGATGCCCGCGAGCATCTTGGCGCGCATCTCGTCGGTGGTGGTGTCGGAGAAGTACTTCAGGTGCACCTTGGACGACTTGTAGGAGCAGTGCTCGCTCCACATCACCGAGTACACGGCCAGCTCGGCGTCCGTGGGCCGGCGGCCCAGGATCTCCTTGATGCGGGCGTACTCGTCGTCCTTCAGGCCCAGCTCCTTGTAGGGCTGCTCCTGGTCGGGCGTGTTCTCGGCGTTGGCGACGGTGTCGACGGTCATCAGGCGGTCACCACCGAGTCCACCAGGGACAGGAACATGCCCAGGCCGTCGTCGGTCGGGCCGGTGAGCGCGTCGATCGCGTGCTCGGGGTGCGGCATGAGGCCGACCACCCGGCCGTTGGCGCTGGTGATGCCCGCGATGTCGTTGCGCGAGCCGTTCGGGTTCTCGCCGACGTAGCGGTTGCGATCCCCACCGGCCGCGTCCGGCCGGTGCTGGTCGACGACGTAGCGGAACACCACGCGGCCCTCGCCCTCCAGCTCGTCGAGGGTCCGCTGGTCGGCCTGGTAGCCGCCCTCGCCGGACTTGAGCGGTACGAGGATCTCGGCGCCCTCCTCGTACCGGGTGGACCAGGCGGTCCGGTTGTTCTCGACCCGAAGCCACTGGTCGCGGCACACGAAGTGCAGCTTGGCGTTGCGGACCAGCGCGCCGGGCAGCAGGTGGGCCTCGCACAGGATCTGGAAGCCGTTGCAGATGCCGAGCACCGGCATGCCCTTGTTCGCCGCGTCGACGACCTCCTGCATCACCGGGGCGAACCGGGCGATGGCGCCGCAGCGCAGGTAGTCGCCGTAGGAGAAGCCGCCGGGCACGATGACCGCGTCGACGCCCCCGAGGTCGCGGTCGGCGTGCCAGAGGGGGACCGCCTCCCCGCCCGCGTAGCGGACCGCGCGCGCCGCGTCGACGTCGTCCAGCGTGCCGGGGAAGGTGATGACGCCGACCCTCATGCCTCGACCCGCCTCACGACCCAGTCCTCGATCACGGGGTTGGCGAGGAACGTCTCGGCGATCTTGGCGAGCGTGGCGTCGTCGACGTCGTCGGCGACCTCCAGCTCGAAGTGCTTGCCCTGGCGGACACTGGTGATTCCGTCGAACCCGAGGCGGGGCAGCGCGTTGGCCACCGCCTGTCCCTGGGGGTCGAGGATTTCGGGCTTCGGCATGACGTCGACGACGACTCGGGCCACGACAGGCTGCTCCAAGGTCGGAGGGGTGGCGGTACGCGGGAAGGGTACCTGAGCTGGGTGTTCATCAAGTTGGCGCGTGGTGGGGGGCACACGTTCAGCCAGGTTCACCCGATCGTGACCAGGCGGTTCGAAAGGGGTTCCTGGTAATCTGGTGTCAGCCGAGGCCCGTAAGCCGAGGAAGTGAGCACGGTCCGCATCCGGACGGATGTCGGCCGTGTTCGCGCCTTTTCAGGGGTTAATCGAGGCGCTGGACCGATCCGATCATGGGCGCGGTCCGACGCGCCCAATCGCCGCCCAGGCCGTAGCACCCCACGACCATGTCCGCGATCCACAACAACGGCTCCCACGCGCTGTCGGCGTGCTCGTAGAGCAGGTGGGAGTCGCGTGCGCGCTTGCCGAGCGCGGTGCGGATGGTCAGCAGGTCGTGCTTGTTCCGCTCGTCGCGGGTGTCGAGGACCAGCCTCCTCCCCTCGACGTCCAGCAGATCGTCGACCAGGCGGATCAGGCACTTCTGCCTGGCGCGTTCCTCGTTCGCACGGCAGTCGGTGCGGTAGATGTCCACCCGCGCGCCGAACTCCGCCAACCGGGCCAGGACGAACTTGCGGCGCGCCGTGTTCTCCCTCCTGAAGTGCACTTCCCGCTGACCGGGCAGCAGCAGTCCGCGCACCCGCGTTCGCAGGCGGCTCAGGTTCGGCAGCTCGACCACGGCGGCGGCGAGCAGGTAGGTGTCCCCTCGGCGGGATTCGTCGACAAAAGCTTGCACGGCCACGGCCGTGCATCGGCACCCGAAAGGCCGACCTGCACCAAGTCCACCCGAACGTGTGTTCGCCCTGTTCGCCATCGGCGTACCCGCGGATCCCGGCCGTTCCCGGCCCTACTGTGGGGATCATGCGCATCCTGGTGCTGGGCGGCACGGTCTTCCTCGGCAGGGCGACGGCGGCCGAGGCGGTGCGGCGCGGCCACGAGGTGGTGTGCGCGGCGCGCGGCGAGTCCGGCTCCGCACCCGACGGCGCCGTCCACGTGCCGGTCGACCGCGACGCGGGCCTGGGCCCCCTGGCCGGCGAGCACTTCGACGCCGTGGTCGACGTGGCGACCATGTCCGTCACCTGGGTCCGCGACGCCCTGCGGTCCGTCGGCGCGGACCACTGGACGTTCATCTCCAGCTGCTCCGTCTACGCCGACCACACCACCCCCGGCGGCACCCGCACGCTCGACCCGCTGGAGGACGACGCCGGGGCGCCCCGGTCGCCCGACCGCTACGGCGCTATCAAGGTGGCCAGCGAGAACGCCGTCCGCGACGCGCGCGGCGACCGGGCGTTCATCGTCCGCGCGGGCCTGATCACCGGCCCCGGCGACCGGAGCGACCGCTTCGGCTACTGGCCCAACCGCCTGTCCCGGGGCGGTCGCGTGGCGGTCCCGGACGCGACCGACCAGCCCGCCCAGCACGTCGACGTCCGCGACCTGGCCGCCTGGGTGGTGGACGCGGCCGAGCAGCGCGTCACCGGCACCTACGACGCCATCGGCCCGGCCGTCCCGCTCGCGCTGGTCCTCGGCGAGATCGCGGGCGCGGTCGCGCCGCCGGGCACCGAGCTGGCGCGCGTGCCCGAGGAGGTCCTGCGGCGGCACGAGGTCGCGCCGTGGGCGGGCCCGCGCTCGCTGCCCCTGTGGCTGCCCGCCACCCACCGGGCGCTGATGTTCCGCGACGCGGGTCCGGCACTGGCCGCCGGGCTGCGCACCCGGCCCACCTCGGAGACCGCGCGCGACACCCTCGCCCACGAGCGCGAGCTGGGCCTCGACCGCGAGCGGCGGGCCGGGCTGCCCCCGCGGGTCGAGGAGGAGCTGCTGCGCGCGGTCGGCTGAGCCGGTGTAGAACGGTGGGGCGAGAGGAGCACCCGCCATGCACATCGTCCACTTCGGACATTCCTGCCTGCTCGTCGGCACCGGCGGCGCGCGGCTGCTGTTCGACCCGGGCACCTTCTCCAGCGGTTTCGAGCAGGTCACCGGGCTCGACGCGATCCTGGTCACGCACGAGCACCTCGACCACCTGGACGCCGACCGGCTGCCCGGCCTGCGCGCGGCCAACCCGGGCGCCCCGCTGTTCGCGCCGTTCGACCTCGACGGCGCCACCCGGGTCGCGCCCGGCGACGTGCTGGAGGTCGCCGGCTCGACCGTCCACGTCCTGGACGCGCCGCACGAGGTGATCCACCGGGACCTGCCGGTGCCCGCGAACGTCGGCTACCTGGTCGACCACGGCGCGTTCTACCACCCGGGCGACTCGCTGACCGTGCCCGCGCAGCGCGTGGACGTGCTGGCGCTGCCGACCGCCGCGCCGTGGATGAAGGTGTCCGACGCGGCGGACTTCCTGGCCGCGGTGTCGCCGCGCAGGGCCGTGCCGGTGCACGAGGCGCTCCTGGCCCGGACCGAGGTCTACTACCGGGTCCTGACCGGCACCGCGCCGGCGGGCGTCGAGGTGGTCGTGCCCACCCGGGGCGAGGGGATCGAGCTGTAGGTGACGGGCGCGGCGCCGTGGCTCAGGACCAGGTCCACGGCCGCCAGCAGCGCCGGTCCCAGCCGGTCGAGCGACGCCGCGTCCACGCCCAGCCGCACCAGCCCGCCGCGCCGCGCCGCCCGGCCGGCGCCGAGCGGCTGGCCCCGGTGCCCGCCGACCATGCGCACCCGACCGGGCCGCACGTCGCCGGTGCGCAGGTCGTGCACGCCCGCCAGGTCCGCGCACACCGCGAACCGGTGCCTGCCCAGCGCGACCAGCGTGCCGGGCGAGGCGAGCCAGTCCGGCGGCGCGAACAGGTCCGTGCGCAGGCCGAGCCGGGCCAGCGCGGTCCGGGCGGCCACCAGCCGCAGGCCCGCCTCGTGGGCGGACAGCGCGGCGAACTCGGCGCGCCTGCGCCCCACCCCGGCCCGGTGCGCCGGGTCGGGCGCGTGGTCGAAGCCGTGCAGCAGGAGCGCGTCACCGGCGGCGACGCGGTCGCGGACCCAGGTCAGGGCCGGTCCGGGCGCCCGGCCGGGCGCCAGCAGCAGCGACAGCGGCACGTGCCGCCGGTCGAGCCGGTCGGCCAGGTCGGCGCACCGGGCGAGCGTGCTGGGCCCGATGCCGGACAGCGAGACCACGAGGTGGGTGCGCACGGGGACCAGTGCGCCGCACCGGCGTGTCGTCCGCCCGTCCGCGAGGTGACGCCCCGGTGCGGATCCGGCGAACTGTGCCCGGTGGCCGCCCGGGTCACCGCCCCGGTCACCTCCCGGGCGACGGCCAGTCCGCGAACGACAGCCCGGTGATCCGCTCGTACGCCTCGACGTAGCGGGCTCGGGTGGCGGCGACCACGTCGTCGGGCAGCGGGGGCGGCGGGGTGTCGGACGCGCGGTCCCACCCGGACTCCGGCGAGGTCAGCCAGTCCCGGACGTACTGCTTGTCGAACGACGGCTGCACGCGCCCCGGCTCGTAGGTGTCCGCGGGCCAGTAGCGCGACGAGTCGGGGGTCAGCACCTCGTCCCCGAGCACCAGCGCGCCCGAGGCGTCCAGGCCGAACTCGAACTTCGTGTCCGCCAGGACCACCCCGCGCGTCCGCGCGAACTCCCGCGCCGCGCCGTACACGGCCAGCGTCGCGTCCCGCAGCCGACCGGCGAGCCCCGCCCCGACGCGCGCCTCCACCTCGGCGAACGACACGTTCTCGTCGTGCTCCCCGACCTGCGCCTTCGTCGCCGGGGTGAAGATCGGCGGCACCAGCTCGGACGCCTCGACCAGCCCGGCGGGCAGCTCCACGCCGCACACCGAGCCGCCCTGCCGGTACTCGGCCATGCCCGACCCGGTCAGGTAGCCGCGCGCGACGCACTCCACCTGCACCATGTCCAGCCTGCGCACCAGCAGCGCCCGGCCGCGCACCTCGTCGGGGATGCGCGGGTCGTCCCACGCCACGAGGTGGTTCGGCGCCAGGTCCGCGAACCGCTCGAACCAGAACACGCTCATCGCGGTCAGCACCCTCCCCTTGTCGGGGATCTCGGTGACGAGCACGTGGTCGTAGGCGGAGATCCGGTCCGACGCCACGAACAGCAGCAGGTCGTCGTCCACCTGGTGGACCTGGCGGACCTTGCCGGTGGCGACCAACCGGTAGTCGTCGAGCTTGGGCACGGCCGAAGCCTACTTGTCCCGCTCCGTGGGCCCCCCTTCCCGCCTGCGGCAAGATGCCCCCCATGCGCGCACCCGGACTGATGCTCAGCGTGATCGCCGCCCTCGCCGTCGCCTGCGCCCCCGCCGACGAGACCACGCAGCCCTCCAACCAGGTCGACGGCGTGGACTGCACGAAGGAGAACCTGGCGACGCTGACCGCGGGCAAGATCACGTTCGGCACGGACCAGCCCGTGTACGAGCCGTGGTTCGTGGACGACGACCCCACCAACGGCAAGGGCTTCGAGTCCGCGACCGCCTACGCCCTGGCCGAGGAGCTCGGCTACGCCCGCGAGGACGTGGTGTGGACGCGGGTGCCGTTCAACGCCGCCATCCAGCCGGGCAGGAAGACCTACGACGCGAACCTCACCGAGTTCTCCATCACCGAGGAGCGCAAGCAGGCCGTCGACTTCTCCGCGCCGTACTACGACGTGGACCAGGCCGTGATCACGCTGGAGTCGTCGAAGGCGGCGTCGGTGACGACGCTCGCGGAGCTGAAGTCGGTGAAGATCGGCGCGCAGGTCGGCACCACCAGCCTCGACGCGGCGCAGCGGCTCCAGCCCGAGCAGGACGTGGCGGTCTACAACACCAACGACGACGCCAAGGCCGCCCTGCGCGCCGGGCAGGTCGACGCGCTGGTGGTGGACCTGCCGACGGCGTTCTTCATCACCTCCGCGGAGCTGGAGGACGGGGTGATCGTCGGCCAGGTCCCGCCCGGCGACGGCAAGCCCGAGCAGTTCGGCATCGTGCTGGACAAGGGCAGCCCGCTGACCGCGTGCGTGTCCACGGCGGTGGAGAACCTGCGGGCCGACGGCACGCTGGCCGAGATCGAGCGGGAGTGGCTGGCGTCCGCGGGCACGGCGCCCGAGCTGAGGTGATCAGCGAGCTCCAGCGGGAACGCCTCGCCTACCGGCGTTCCCGCGCCCGGCGCTCCACCCTGGTCGCGCTGCTGTCGACGGCGGTGTTCGCGGGGGTCGCGTGGGTGACCGTGACGGGGGCGCCGGGCTGGCCGCGCGTGCAGCGGTCGTTCTTCGACCCGGGGACCGCGTGGCGGTCGCTGCCCGCGATCCTGGAGGGGCTGTGGCTCAACCTCCGGGTGCTGGTGGTGTGCGGCGCGGCGATCCTGGTGCTGGCACTGGTCGTGGCGGCGCTGCGCACGCTGCGCGGCCCCGTGTGGTTCCCGCTGCGGGTGCTGGCCACGGTGTACGTGGACCTGTTCCGCGGCCTGCCGCTGATCATCCTGCTGTACCTGGTCGGGTTCGGGCTGCCCGCGCTGCGGCTGACCGGCGTGCCCAACGACCACGTGGTGCTCGGCGGGGTGGCCCTGGTGCTCGCCTACACCGCCTACGTGGCCGAGGTGTTCCGCGCCGGGATCGAGTCGGTCCACCCGTCGCAGGTGGCGGCGGCCCGGTCGCTGGGCCTGGGCCCGCGCAAGACGCTGCGGCTGGTGGTGCTGCCGCAGGCGGTGCGGCGGGTCATGCCGGCGCTGCTGAACGACTTCGTGGCGTTGCAGAAGGACTGCGGGCTGATCTCCGTGCTGGGCGCGGTGGACGCGGTGCGGGCGGCGCAGATCGAGCAGTCGCGGGCGTTCAACTTCACCCCGTACGTGGTGGCGGGGCTGCTGTTCGTGCTGCTCGCGGTGCCCACGGCGCGGTTCGCCGACGCCGTCGGCAGGCGGGTGGACCGCCGCCGGGGCGACCGGTGACCCCCGGGGCGCCGACGCCCGGCCCGGTGCTCTCCGTGCGCGGGCTGGTCAAGCGCTACGGGGACCGCGCGGTGCTCGACGGGATCGACCTCGACGTGCACGAGCACGAGGTGGTCGCCCTGATCGGGTCGTCGGGTTCGGGCAAGTCGACCCTGCTGCGGTGCGTGAACCTGCTGGAGGAGCTGGACGACGGCCAGGTGCTGCTCGACGGCGTGGACGTGTCCGACCCGAGGGTGGACGCCGACGTGGCCCGGCGCGGCATGGGCGTCGTGTTCCAGGCGTTCAACCTGTTCCCGCACATGAGCGTGCTGGACAACGTCACCCTGGCGCCGCGCGTGGTGCACGGCGTGCCGCGGGCCGACGCCGAGCGGCGGGGCCGCGAGCTGCTGGCGCGGGTCGGGCTGGCCGACCGGGCGGGCAGCTACCCCGAGCGGCTGTCCGGCGGGCAGCAGCAGCGGGTCGCGATCGCGCGGGCGCTGGCGTACTCGCCCCGGTTGCTGCTGCTGGACGAGATCACCAGCGCGCTGGACCCAGAGCTGGTGGGCGAGGTGTTGCAGCTGGTCAGGGAGCTGGCGGCGCAGGGGCGGACCATCCTGATGGCCACCCACGAGATGGGTTTCGCGCGCCAGGTCGCCGACCGGGTGGTGTTCCTGGACGCCGGCGGGGTGGTGGAGTCCGGGCCGCCCGAGCAGGTGTTGGGGGAGCCTCGGCACCCGCGCACGCGGCAGTTCCTGAAGCGGATCATCGACGCGGGCAGGCTGTAGGGGCACCGGGGGTGCGCGTCGTCGGGACCGCCGGAGGGTGCGTCGTCGGGACCACCGCGGGTGTGCGTCGTCAGGACCACCAGGGGTGCGCGTCGTCGGGACCGCCGCGCGTGTGCGTCGTCGGGACCACCAAGGGTGCGCGTCGTCGGGACCGCCGCGCGTGTGCGTCGTCAGGACCACAGGGGGTGTGCGTCGTCGGGCCGATCGAGAGAGGCCACTTGGGCTACCGGCCGAGAGCCGCCTACCCTGCTCGACGTGGTTCACCGGAAGGCCCTCACCGCCCCCGCCGCGGCGACCGGCGCGCTCGCCCTGCTGCTCACGGGGGCGTGCGGCAAGCCGACGGCGGCGCCGGAGCCGGTCGTCGTGCCGACGACCGCCAGCTCCGCGCCCGCGACCTCCGTGCCGGCGGTAGCGAGCATCTCCGTCCGGCCGCGGGTCACGACGCCGCCGACCACGGTCGCGGCCACGACCGAGCCGCCACCCCCGCCACCGCCCGCTCCCGCGCCGATCCAGCCGGCGCCGCCGCCCGAGCCGACGACCGTGCCGACCACGGCACCGCCGGAGCTCGACGAGGTGGCGTTCGAGGGCTTCCCCTGCGACGAGCGGGGGGCCGCCGCGGTGGACCCCACCGGAAAGCCGCTGGTGTGCCAGCACGGGCGCCGCGGTTGGCTGCGGTGGGAGAGGGCGGACTGACCAGGGGGTTCGTCGGCTTCCGCCCGGGAACCGCGGGTCAGAGGATCGGCTCCGGCGCGTAGCCCACCGCGGTCGGGTACGCGGTCAGCACGTCCTCCACCTGCCGCACCACCTCGGCGACCTGCTGCTCCGCCACCCCGGTGAACGACAGCCGGTCGGCCAGCAGGCCGTCCAGGGCCGCCCGGTCCAGCGGCAGGCGCGGGTCGGCGGCCAGCCGGTCCAGCAGGTCGTTCCCGGCCTTCCCCTCCTCGCGCATCGCCAGCGCCACGGCCACCGCGTGCTCCTTGATCGCCTCGTGCGCGGTCTCCCGGCCCACGCCCGCCCGCACCGCCGCCATCAGCACCTTCGTCGTGGCCAGGAACGGCAGGTAGCGGTCCAGTTCGCGCGCCACCACCGCCGGGTAGGCGCCGAACTCGTCGAGCACGGTGAGGAACGTCTCCAGCAGCCCGTCCAGCGCGAAGAACGCGTCCGGCAGCGCGACCCGGCGCACCACCGAGCACGACACGTCGCCCTCGTTCCACTGGTCGCCGGCCAGTTCGCCGACCATCGACAGGTGGCCGCGCAGGATGACCGCGAAGCCGTTGACCCGCTCGCACGACCGGGTGTTCATCTTGTGCGGCATCGCGCTGGAGCCCACCTGGCCGGGCTTGAAGCCCTCGGTGACCAGCTCGTGGCCCGCCATCAGCCGGATGGTCCTGGCCAGCGAGGACGGGCCCGCCGCCAGCTGCACCAGGCACGACACCACGTCGAAGTCGAGCGAGCGCGGGTAGACCTGGCCGACGCTGGTCAGCACCCGCTCGAAGCCCAGGTGCCCGGCGACGGCGCGCTCCAGCCCGACGAGCTTGTCCCGGTCGCCGCCGAGCAGGTCGAGCATGTCCTGGGCGGTGCCGACCGGGCCCTTGACGCCGCGCAGCGGGTAGCGCGCGATCAGCTCGTCCAGCCGCCGGAAGGCCACCAGCACCTCGTCGGCGGCGGTGGCGAAGCGCTTGCCGAGGGTGGTGGCCTGGGCGGCGACGTTGTGCGAGCGGCCCGCCACGACCAGGTCGGCGTGCTCGGCGGCGCGGCGCGCGAGCCGGGCGAGGACGGCGGCGGTCTTGCCGCGCACGTACTCCAGGGAGCGCAGCACCTGGAGCTGCTCGACGTTCTCGGTCAGGTCGCGCGAGGTCATGCCCTTGTGCACGTGCTCGTGGCCGGCGAGGGCGTTGAACTCCTCGATGCGCGCCTTCACGTCGTGCCGGGTGACGCGCTCGCGCTCGGCGATGGACGCCAGGTCGACCTGGTCGATCACCCGCTCGTAGTCCGCCACGGCCTGCGCGGGCACGTCGACGCCCAGCTCGGCCTGCGCCCGCAGCACCGCGAGCCACAGCTGCCGCTCCAGCACGATCTTGTGCTCGGCGGACCACAGGGTGACCAGCTCGGTGGAGGCGTAGCGACCGGCGAGGACATTGGCGATGCGGGGCTTGACCGTCACGTGACCAGCATATTTCGCGGCCGGGGGCGACCGGTCGGCGGGCCGGGCACCCCGCCGTCACCGCCCCGCCCCCGCCCTCACCACCCGCTGAAACCCGGGTCGGTGGCGAGCTTCGCGAGCTGGTCGCCGTTCAGCGACACCGTTCCACGCACCCGGCTGCCGTCCACGGGGTCGTTGTTGTAGGCGCTCATCTGCACCACCGAGCCATCGGTGCGGAAGTGTGCGACCGAGTAGGTGAGCCGCCTGCCGTCCGGCTCGACCAGCGTGGCGAACTCCAGGTGGCTGCCGTCCGTCAGCGTGCGCGCCTCCGCGCACTCGAAGTCGGCGCAGAACCGCTTCCGCGTCACCAGCAGCGGCGGCGCGCTGAGCTGGGCGGTCACCCTGCTCACCCCCTGCTCGTCGACGAACTGCACGTACCCGGTCACGTACCCGGGCCGCTCCTGGTCACGGGGCCCGGCGAACTCGGCCCGCAGGACCTTCGCGGTCGGCACCACCCCGACGACCCGCTGGGACGCGTAGTCCGCCAGCAGTCTCAGGTCCGCGGGTGACGCGGCGGCCAGGTGGGTGACCGGGGGCGGGGCCTGCAACGCGGACAGCGGCGCGGACAGCGGCGCGGACAGCGGCGCGGGCAGCGGCGCGGGCGTCGGGGCGGTCACCGCCGGCTCCACCGTGGTCGTCAGCACCGGCGCCGCCGCCGCGTCGATCCCCGGCGGACCGGCCCCCGGCCGCGCCGCGAGCAGGCCGGGCAGGGACAGCACCGTCCCGGTCAGGGCGAGCGTGGCCACGCCCACCGCGATCAGGGCGCGCCGCCGCTTGCGCTCGTGGCGACCGCGGCGGATCAGCTCGTCGGGGTCGAAGTGCAGCGGCGGCTCGTCCCCGACCGCGGCCCGCAGGCCCTCCCTCAGCTCCGCCTCGCTCACGACGCGACCACCGCCCCCCGCTCCAGCCGCTCGACGGCGGTGCGCAGCGCCACGAGCCCCCGCGCCGTCTGGCTCTTGACCGTGCCCTCGGAGCACCCCATCAGCACCGCCACCTCGTTCACCGGCAGGTCCTCGAAGTACCGCAGCACGAGCACGGCGCGCTGCCGCGGCGGCACCCGCAGCAGCGCCGCGTGCACGAGGTCGCGCGCCCACAGCTGCTCGCCCGCCCGCTCCGGGTCGGCCGCCGCGTCCGCCACGTCGGGCACCTCGCCGTCGCGCTGCTCCGCCCGCCGCCACGGCCTGCGCTTCTCGTCCAGCCACGTGCGCAGCAGCACCTTGCGGGCGTACGCGGACGCGCTGTCCTGCCACTCGATCCGGTGCCACGCCTGGTAGAGCTTGAGCAGGCTCGCCTGCATCAGGTCCTCGGCCATGTGCCAGTCGCCGCAGAACAGGTACGCGGTGCGCCGCAGCGCGGCGGCCTGCCGCACCGCGAACTCGCGAAAGCCCTGCTCGTCGGCCTCTCGCATCTGATCCCCTCCCCCACCCTCCGCTCTTTAGAACGCGGTGAGGGGTCAGCGGGGTTGCATGGCTTTCGCGAGCATCCGGCGGGCGGCCGCGCGGGGATCGGGGCTGACCTCGATCAGGGCGTTGACCACGGCGCCGTCGACGAGGGCGATCAGCTCCTCGACGCGTTCCCGGCCGACCGGGTTCCCGGCCTTGGCGAAGATGTCGAGCAGCAGGGCGTGCAGCTCGCCGGACAGCTCGCGCATCAGCGGCCGCAGGTAGGGCCGCCGCCCGGTGGCGACCAGGCGCTCGTAGCGCAGCAGCACCGCCTCCGCGTCGCCCTCGCCGACGGGCCCGAGCAGCAGGTCCAGCACCAGGTCCACGAACGCGTCGCCGCCGCACTCGTCGGGCTCCAGCTCGGCCAGGCGGGCCTTGCCGTAGGCCAGCTCGGCCGTGCCGTGGAACTCCAGCGCGGCCGTGACCAGCTCGTCCAGCGAGTCGAAGTAGTAGGTGGTGGACGCCAGCGGCAGGCCCGCGCGCTCGGCCACGGCGCGGTGCCGGACCGCGTCGAACCCGCCCGACACCAGCAGCGCGGCGGCGGCTTCGACCAGCGCCTGGCGCCGGCGTTCGCCCTTCGGGGTTGCGGCTGTCATTGCTGAAAAGGTACTAGTGCCCGCCACCGGCCAGGTTGAGGCCGATGACACCGCTGACGATCAGACCGAGCGAGACCAGCTTCAGCGTCGAGACGCCGTCACCCAGCCAGACCATGCCGACGACGGCGGTGAGCGCGGCGCCGATGCCGGTCCACGCCGCGTACGCGGGCCCGGCGGGCAGCTGCTTCATCGCCCAGGCGAGGCCGGCGAAGCTGATCAGCGCGGTGACCGCGAACGACAGCACCCACCACGGTCGGGTGAAACCGTTCGACAGCTTCAGCGACACCGCCCACGCGGCCTCGAAGAAACCGGACACGATGAGCACGAACCACGCCACCCCGACCACCTCCAGATTCTGGTACCAGCGTACCAAAAGTGGGGGTGCCTCAGAAGCGGCTCGCCAGCTGCTGCGCCAGGCCGGGCAGCTGGGTGGCGAAGGGCACGACCGCCGAGCCCTCCGCCGGCCGGCTGAGCACGTGCAGCTCCCCGCCGCCGGACACGCTCGCGGTCTCCGACAGCGTGTTCTCGTCGAAGGACGGCGGCAGCTCGCCGGGCGGGGTGAGCACCACCGACACCGTGCCGGTCACGGCGCCGTCGCGCAGCAGGTAGCTCGCGCCCCGGGCACCCGGCGGACAGCTCGCCGCGGCGGGCGCGGGGGTGAGGCCGCGGGCGACCGGGAGCTCGTCGGCGAGGGCGACGGCGAGCTCCCGGTCCACCTCTTCGCACCCCTTCGGGGTGCTTCCGACCGTCGAGCGGTCGGCACTCCCCGAGAGCTCGCCCCCCTGCGTGGGCGGGTCCTCGGGGATGCTCTTGGGCGGCAGGCCGCCGTTGCGGTCCGGTGACGCTTCGTCCGGCGCCAACTCCGGGACGCCGAAGGTGCTGACGTTAGGGGACGACGCGCCCTCGGCGGAACCCACCGCGGCGGTGTCGCTCGACGACTCCGGCGACGCGGTGTTCACGACCACCCCGCCGAGCGCGAGCACGACGACGAGGCTGGAGCCGAGCGCCAGCGCGGACCGCCGTCGCGCGGTCGCCCGCGCCGACGCCGACCGCACGCCCGTGACGTCGAAGGACGCGGGCGGCGCGTCGCGCGCGGCGTCGCGGAACAGCTCCGCCAACTGCTGCTCGTCCACCTACCTCCACCCCCTGCTCACGACGCGGGCCGCAAGTCGTCGATCGTGTCGCCCAGCGCCGTGCGCAGGGCCTCCAGACCCCGGGAGGTCTGGCTCTTCACGGTCCCCTCGGAGCACCCGAGCGTCGCCGCGGCCGCGGCGACGTCCAGGCCCTCCAGGAACCTGAGCACGAGCACCGCGCGCTGCCGCGGCGGCACCCGCTTCAAGCCCGCGACCAGGGCTTCGCGCGTGGCCACCGAGTCCGCCACCTCGCCGTCGCCGGTGGGCGTCTCCGGGACCTGGTCCACGAAGCGCTCCCGCCGCCACGGCCGGCGCGACTCGTCGATCACCGCGCGCACCAGGCTCCGGCGGACGTAGGCGTCCAGGGCTCCCTTGTCCCGGACCTTGCGCCACCTGCGGTGCAACGCGACGAACGCGGTCTGCGCGAAGTCGTCCGCCCGGTGCCAGTCACCGCACAGCAGGAACGCCGTTCGGCGCACGGCCTCCCGGCGAGCGGCGAAGTACTCCGCGAACTCCTGCTCGTCGTGCTGATCCACGCGGACTCTCTCCGCTCGTCGTGCTTGCACCTACCGGACGGAACCGGTGCGGACAACGGTTGCACGCCGGTCCGACGAGACCTGCGTCACCCCCCATCGTGGTACCGCCGACTCGACCGGGTCAGGTCTTGCCCGGTGTGATGTGATCCGTTCGTGACCGAGTACGCACCCCTGGACTTCCGCTCCGACACCGTCACCCAGCCGGACGAGGCCATGAGACTCGCGATGGCGGGTGCCGAGGTCGCCGACGACGTGCTCGACCACGACCCCACGATGCGGTTGCTGGAGGACCGCGTCGCGGAGCTGCTGGGCGTGGACGCGGCGCTGTGGGTGCCCTCGGGGTCGATGGGCAACCTGATCGCGCTGATCACGCACCTGCGGCCGGGCGACCGGTTCCTGGCCCCGCGCGGCGCGCACGTGCTGGACAGCGAGCTGGGCACGGCCGCGTGGCTCGCGGGCGGCATGCCTTCCCCGATCGAGTGCGACGAGGGCCCCGGACGGGTGTCGGCGAACGCGGTGCGCGCGGCGGCGGGCGTGTCCGGGCCGTACTACACGCTGCGCACGGCGCTGCTGTGCCTGGAGAACACGCACAACTCGGCGGGCGGCTCGGTGACCCAGCCGGACCAGCACGCGCTGCTGGTGTCGGCGGCCAAGGAGACCGGGCTGAGGGTGCACCTGGACGGCGCCCGGCTGTGGAACGCGGCCGTGGCGCTCGGGCTGCCGCCCGCGGCGCTGGCGGTCGGCGTGGACACGGTGCAGGTGTGCCTGTCGAAGGGGCTGGGCGCGCCGGTCGGGTCGGTGGTGGCCGGGACGACGACGTTCGTGGCCGAGGCGCGGCGGGTGCGCAAGATGCTCGGCGGCGGCGTCCGGCAGGGCGGCGTGCTGGCCGCGGCGGGCCTGGTCGCGCTCGGGCGCGTCGACGACCTGGCCCGGGACCACGCCAACGCGAAGGTCCTGGCCGCCGGCCTGACCGAGCTCGGGTGGCAGGTGGACGAGCCGGAGACCAACATCGTGCTGGCCGGCGTGCCGGACCTGGAGGTGACGCTGAACGGTCTGCGTCACCTGGGCGTGTTCGCCGGACCGATGGGAGGCAAGGTGCGCTTCGTGACGCATCGTGACGTTGGGGACGAGGACGTGGCCGAGGCGCTGCGCCGGATCGGATCGGTGAGCTGACGTGCGCTGGGTGGTGTTCGACTACGGCGAGGTGATCTCGCGGCCGACCGGGGCGCTGCCGGAGCTGGCCGGCCTGCTCGGCGTGCCCCTGGCGGACTTCGAGCGCGGGTACTGGACGGCGCGCGACGACTACGACCGCGGGCAGCCCGACCTGGAGTACTGGCGGGCCGTCGGCGCGGCGGTGGGCGCGGAGGTGGACGAGGAGCTGGCGCGCCTGCTCACCGACGTGGACGTGCGCGGGTGGCTGCTGCCGGACCCCGGCGCGGTGGAGCTCATCGAGGAGCTGGCGACGGCCGGGGTGCCGCTGGCGCTGCTGTCCAACGCGCCGGTGCCGTTCGCGCGGGTGGCCGAGCGCGAGCCCTGGGCCGGGCACTTCCGGCACCTGGTGTTCTCCGGCGACCTGGGCGTGGCCAAGCCGGACCCGCGGATCTTCGCGGCGCTGGCGCAGCGGCTCGGGGCGGACCCGGCCGACTGCGTGTTCTTCGACGACCGGCAGGTCAACGTGGACGGCGCGAACGCGGCGGGGCTGCGGGGCGTGCTGTGGAGCGGCAGCTCACACGCCCGGACGGTGCTCTAGCTCGGCGCGCAGCGCGGCCAGCTCCGCCTTGACCGGGCGGAGCTCGGCCAGCGTCGCCCGCTCAGCCTCGGCAACCGACCCCTCGACCCCGCTCAGCCGCTCCACCAGCCAGGACGCGGTGGTGCCGGTGATGACGCCGAGCAGCGCGATGCCGCCGACCATCAGCAGGGCGGCGACCAGTCGCCCCTCCCAGGTGACGGGGTAGCGGTCGCCGTAACCGACGGTGGAGATCGTGGTGAGCGTCCACCACGCGGCGTCACCGAAAGTAGTGATGGTGGCGTCGGGGTGGTGGCGTTCGGCGTCCAGCACGGCCAGCGAGGCGCACGCGCCGACCAGCACCGTGACGCCCGCGACGTACACCCCGATGCGCTGCCGGACCCGGCCCGCGAACCGGCGGTTGAGCAGCTTGAGGACGGTGAGCAGGCGCAGCACGCGGACCGCCGGCAGCAGCACCGCGACCAGGTCGAACAGGTGGGCGGTGAAGAACCGGCGCTTGTCGACGGCCGGCTTGAGGCGGACCGCGTAGTCCACCGCGAACACGAGCCACACCGCCCGGAGGACGGCCTCCAGCACGCCGTGCAGGCCGGGGGTGGAGCGGTCGTCGAGGACCTGCCAGGCGTAGGCGGCCAGGAACAGCGCGGCCAGGCACGTCAGCGGCCACTCGACGCGGCGTTCCCACTGGTCGAGGCGGCGTTCATCGGTCCGGAACACCGCCCCGTGGTGAGCGCCGGACCCCGGTTTTCCCAGTGCCCGGCGCTCCCGGTGTTCCGGGTGCGGCTAGGGCTTGGGCCCCTTGATGCCCTTGGGGCGCTTGTGCGTCTTGACCGCGCCGTACGCGGCGACGCCGAGGAACAGCGCCCCGCCGACGAGGACCAACCAGAGGACGCCCTCGACGATCGAGCCGACCACGCCCAGCAGGACCCAGGCGGCCAGCAGCAGCAGGATTATGCGAACCATGGGTTCCACGATGTCACCCGATCCAGCGTTCCCGCCCGATTTTCCTGGCCCCCGAGCCAGCCCCCCGCGTAAAACTGTCATCATGAAGACGACAACCACCCCCCGATCCGCCGGAGAGCCTCCTCGATGTCGTGGGCGGCCCCGGCGAAGGACAACCGGATGAACTCGTGCCCGCGCACGGGGTCGAAGTCGATGCCGGGCACGATCGCGACCCCGGTGTCGTCGAGCAGGCGGCGGCAGAAGCCCACCGAGTCGCCGGTGAGGTGCGAGACGTCGGCGTAGGCGTAGAAGGCGCCGTCGGCGGGGGCCACCCGGTCGATGCCCAGGTCGGCCAGGCCCCTGAGCAGGACGTCGCGGTTGAGGCGGTACCCCTCGACCAGGCGTTCGGTCTGCGCGTACGACTCGGGCTCGAACGCGGCGACGGCCGCGTGCTGGGCCAGGGCGGGCGGGCAGAGCGTGAAGTTGCCGGTGAGCCGGTCCACCGCCCGGCGCAGGTCCGGCGGCAGCAGCATCCATCCCAACCGCCACCCGGTCATGGCGAACGACTTGGAGAAGGAGTTGACGACGATGGTGTCCCGTGAGGTCTCCCACGCGCAGGCGAGGGGGGTGCCGTAGCTGATGCCGTGGTAGATCTCATCGCTGACCAGCCGCACCCCGCGGTCACCGCACCACCCGACGAGCCCGGCCAGCTCGGCGGGCGCGAGCACCGTGCCGGTGGGGTTGGCAGGACTGGCCACCACCAGCCCGCTGAGCGGTCCCGCGGCCTCCAGCACCTCCACGGTGGGCTGGAAGCGGGTCTCGGGCCCGCACGGCAGCTCGACCACCTCGCACCCCAGCGCGCGCAGGATGTTGCGGTAGGCCGGGTAGCCGGGCCGGGCCAGCGCGACCCGGTCACCGGCCTCGAAGGAGGCGAGGAACGCGAGCAGGAACGCCCCGGACGACCCGGTGGTCACCACGACGTCGTCGGCCGAGACGTCCAGGCCGTACTGCCTGCCGTAGTGCCCGGCCAGGGCTTCGCGCAGCTCGACGATGCCGAGCTGCTCGGTGTACCCGAGGGGCTGCTCCCGCAACGCCCGCTGCGCGGCCTCCAGCACGGGCGCCGGCGCGGAACTCGACGGCTGCCCGGCCGCCAACGACACGACATCGCCCCGAACCCGCTGCCGCCGAGCAGCGGCCGACAACACCTCCATGACGTGGAAAGGAGGCACATCAGCACGAGCGGCAACACCCAGCATGGGGCCAGGCTAACCCGCCCCATCCCGCCCACCGCCCGCACTGCCCGCACCGCCCCACCGCCCGCACACCCCCTCCCGCTACCGCCAAGGCCCGCCTCCCACCGGGAGCCTCCCTCTCCCGGCTGGCCAGCCCCATAGGGCAGGCCAGCCCCACCGGCCAGCTTGCCCACCGGCCGGCTTGCCTCACCGGGCGGCCTACCCCACCGGGCGGCCTACCCCACCGGCCGGCTTGCCTCACCGGGCGGCCTACCCCACCGGGCGGCCTACCCCACCGGGCGGCCTACCCCACCGGGCGGCTTGCTCTCCCGGTGGGCCGCTCCACCGGCCGACCCCTCCACCGACCAGCTGCTCCAACAGGCGGCTCCCTCCAACCGGCCACCCTTCGCCAGGCCGTCCTTCCACCAGCCGTCCTTCCACCAGCCACCCTCCACTAGCGCGTGTTTCAGATGTGGCGTAGCCAGGTGTTGGTGGCGGCGATGTCGATGGTGGCCTGGTAGCGGAGGGCGAGTTTGTCGTAGCGGGTGGCCACCGCGCGGTGCTGTTTGAGCAGGTTGATGCCGCACTCGACGGCGTGGCGCTGCTTGTGGACCTCCCGGTCGATCGTGGGTGGCCGTCCACCGGCGGAGCCTTTGGCCTTGCGGTGGGCGGCCTGGTCGCGGGGCTGGTCGATGGTGGCCTTGATCCCGCGGTGTCGCAGGTAGGCGCGGTTGGCCTGGGAGCTGTATGCCTTGTCGGCCAGGACCCGGTCCGGTCTGCTCCTGGCCCGGCCGGGGCCGACGCGCGGCACGGAGATCCGCTCGATCACCGGGACGAACTGCGGGCTGTCACCCCGCTGACCGGCGGTGACCAGCAACGACAACGGCCGCCGCCCTTGTTCGCAGGCCAGGTGCGGCTTGCTGGTCCAGCCGCCCCGCGACCGCCCCAACGCGTGATCGTCCGGCTCGGTGCCACCGGTCGGCGTGTCGGGCGGTTCGACCTGAGGATCCCCCTTTTCCGCGCACCGGCGGCGTGCTGGTGCGCCCGCACGACCGTGGAATCCACGCTCACGTCCCACACGATCGACCCGGCGGCATCGGCCCATGCCTGCAACGCGGTCAGGACCCGCCGCCAGACCCCGGCCCGCTGCCAGCGCCGGAACAACCCGTAGACGGTCTGCCAGGGCCCGTACTTGGGCGGCATGTCACGCCACGGGGCACCGACCCGCACCCGCCACCGGATGCCGTCGATCAACTGCCGCTTGCTCCACTTCGGCGGACGACCCGGCCTGGCACCGACGGACAGCAACGGTCGTAGCACCGCCCGCTGCGCGTCGGTCAGGTCGGCCCGCCCCGCTGCAGCTACCCTGGCCACGAGGTCTCCGGTACTGCGGTTTTGCTTGGTCGCTACACCACTTACCGGAGACCTCGCCACGTTCCGGCCACCGACACGCCGCAAGCCGCCTCACCTTTGAAACACGCGCTAGGGCCTGTCCTCAAAGCGAATGTGGTCAAGCTGCTTTGATCTCGGGTCGCGATCCGCAGGCACGAGTTGACCGACGAGCAGTGGCAGGTGATCGAGCCGCTGCTGCCCGCCTCGGGCGTGAAAGGGCGCCCGCGGGTGGACGACCGTCGGGTGGTCAACGGGATGCTGTTCAAGGCGAAGACGGGTGTGGCGTGGCGTGACCTGCCCGAGCGTTACGGGCCGTGGAAGACGGTCTACAACCGCTTCTGGCGCTGGTCGCGCAACGGCACCCTGACCACGCTGGTGTCGAAGGCGCGGGTGATCGACGAGGCGATCGACGAACTCGACCGCGAGGTCTCGGTGGACTCCAGCATCGTGCGCGCCCACCAGCACGCCGCCAGCGCCCGCCGCACGAACAGTCCCACCGCCCACACAGGGGGCGAACGGATCGTGCGGCGGGCACAGCGAACCAGGTGATCATGCCATCGGCCGCTCGGGAGGCGGACCCACCACCAAAATCCACCTCGCCTGCGGCGGCCACGGCCGACCCCTGTCGATTGTCCTGACCAGCGGCAACGTCAACGACTGCACCCAGTTCACCCGCATCATGGCCGGCATCGAGTTCCGCCGACCGGGACCGGGCCGCCCGGCCACCAGACCCACCCGGGTCATCGCCGACAAGGGCTACTCGTCCAAGGCGATCCGCGCCCACCTGCGCACACGGGGTATCCCGGCCACGATCCCGAAACGCCGTGACCAGCAGGCCAACCGGCGGCGACGCGGCCGGGCCGGCGGACACCCACCGGCCTTTGACCACACCGCCTACAAACGCCGCAACGTGGTCGAACGCTGCTTCAACAAGCTCAAGCAATTCCGCGCCATCGCCACCCGCTTCGACAAGACCGCCACCTCCTACCAAGGCATCCTCGACCTCGCCACCCTGCTCATCTGGCTTTGAAGACACACCCTAGGAGCTGTTTGAGGTTCGGATCTAGGCAACCTCGGTGGTGTGCTGGTGGGGCTGGTAGAACACGGTTGTGGCGCGTTTCGACCTGACCGATGCCGAGTGGGCGTTGATCGAGCCGCATGTGCCGGTGGCGGCCACGGGGCCGTTGCCGCGTCGGGTGCGGGAGCGGTTCAACGGGATCCTGTGGCGGTTCCGCACCGGGTCGGGCTGGCGTGACGTCCCGGAACGGTACGGGCCCTGGTCGACCGTCTACTCCCGGTTCAACGCCTGGGCCAGGGCGGGGGTGTTCCAGACGTTGATGGACGCGCTGATCGCCGAGGCCGCCTCTCGCGGGCAGGTCGGCCTGGAACTGGTGAGCGTGGACTCCACCATCGTGCGGGCACACCACGAATCCGCCGGACTCGCGATCGCCGGGGAGACCCTCGACGCGTTGGAACAGGCGCTGACCGAGGAAAAGGGGGCTCCGTTGCCCACACAACAGAGCGTGCTGCGGGTGGTGCGTCGCGGTCCGCGCCGGCCAAGGCCGGTGCGGGCACGTCTGCCGGTGGGGACCGTGCCGCCTTTCGGCGGCGTCGGAAGGCGCGGGCTGCGGCGGCCGGGCTCGGCCGGTCCCGAGGCGGGCTGAGCAGCAAGGTCCACGCCGCGGTCGACGCCGCCGGGTTGCCGTTGGTGTTCGTGCTCACGCCCGGCCAGGCCGGGGACAGCCAGCGGTTGCGGACGGTGCTCGAAGGCCAACCGGTCCTATCTGCGTCGCCGCCGGATCACGGCCGTGATCCCGAAAAAAGTCGACCAGCAGGTCAACCGGAAGAAGAAGGGCTCCACGGGAGGGCCGCCTGTATCGTTCGATCCCGTGCGCTACAAGCGGCGCAACACCGTCGAACGCCGCTTCCAGAAAATCAAGACATGGTCTGGTCTGGCCACCCGCTACGACAAGACACCGCAAAGCTACGAGGCCGGACTGCACCTACGAGGAGCGATCATGTGGCTGAAGACCCTGACCTCAACCACATGATCCAAACCTCAAACAGCTCTTAGGGCCTCTCAAAGCAGGTGTGGTCAATCTGCTTGATCTTGGGTCGCGATCCGCAGGCACGAGTTGACCGACGAGCAGTAGCAGCGATCGAGCCGTTGTTGCCCGCTTCGGGAGTGAAGGGGCGCCTGCACGTGAACGGCCGTCGGGTGATCAACGGAATGCTGTTCATCGTGCGCGCCCGGCAGCACGCCGCCGCCGCACGCCGCACGAATACGCCCATGTCCCACACGGGGGTGGGTGGGTCATGCGGCGGGCACAGCGAACCAGGTGCTCATGCCATCGGCCGCTCTTCCTTCCTCATCCAAGGGTTTCATCGTCACCCGAGGTCTCAGCCCTCCACCTGAGGCACTCCGTCCCTCATCTCTCCTCCAAGGGCTCGGCGAAGCGGGTGAACAGGGCGTTGATCCGCGCACGCAGCACGTCGGCGTCAACGAACCCGTGAAACTCGACCACGTCCGCCGCACGCTGCCGCCTGCCTGTCCGGTCGATCGTGGCCGCGCCGAACTGACCGCGCAGCTCCGGTGCGCCGACCCTGCCGTCCGGCATGGCGGGCAGCAGGGCGACCAGGGCGGTGGCGAGATCGGTCTCCAGCTCGCGGACCGTGAGCAGGTCCGCGGTCAGCACGGCCAGCAGCGAGCCGGCACCGGTCGAGGCGGCCAGCGCCCGCACCGCCGCGCGTCCGATCCCCAGCCTCAGGTCGGCTGAGCGGGGCGGGTAGGCGAGCAACTTGAACGCCGCACCGAGCCACGGGTCCAGCTCACCACCGCGGGCCAGTCCCCGCGCGGTCAGGTGGCTCCAGGGGGCGGGCTCGTCCTGGACGTGCAGGACGATCGGCATCGCACCGAGTTCGAGGTGTTCCCAGGCGGTGCGGAAAGCGGTAGCGCTGAGCGTCGCGTTGGGCACGAAGCGTCACTCCCGGATGACGGCGGGCATTGCTCCGGCCCCCCAGGCCCGCACCGAACTGACGTGGCGAAGGCCGCCGAGGTTCCACCCGCGTGCCCGGACCTCCGAAGCAGTTCCGCAGGGCCTACCACAAGCCCCTGACCAGGCCAGCTAACGCCCCCAGCCCGATCAATGCCCCAGACCAGCCGGCCGACGACCGACCGGCCCTCACCCTCGGTTGACCGAATGCCGGTCGCCAGAGCCCTGGGCCGTGGGCCGGGTCCGGCCCAACCCGGCCCGATCGGGTCAGGTCTCCTGCACCAGTTCCCAGACACAGCCGGCCAACCGGGCGTTGTCGATCGGGGTGATGGTGCTCCAGCTGCGCCCGTCCGAACTGGGTCGCACCTGGTGCAGGTAGCGACCGGACGGGGTGTCGTGCCACGCCACCACCCGCCCGGCCCGCACGGGCGGTCCACTGTGGCGGGCGCGTTCGACGCCGAACTGGCCGCGGGTGCTCATGCCGTCGCACATGCCGGCCAGTTCCTGCGCCTCGTGGAGCGGCAACCCGTGCCGCTCCAGCGACAGCACCAGCTTCTCCGCGTCCTTCCCGGCCTCTTCGGACGCCTTGCGCAGCAGGTCGTTGGGCAGGCTGATGGACCGCCCGTACCCGGCGGGCATCTCACCGGCCACCGACACCGCCGCCTCGGCCAACGCGCCGGCGCGGGCGTCGATCAGCCATACCTCGTCACCGTCGACGACGGCGAGCACCGCCTCGTCGCCGGCGGACGCCGCGAGGCCCTTGATCTTCCGACCGTCGACCCAGATCCAGATGTCGATCGACACCTGCGGGTTGGCCAGCAGCGCGAACGCGTCGGCCAACTCGGGGACCAGCCGCCCGTTCACCGCCAGGCCGCGCTCGGAGAGCGACCTCCGGGCTTGCTCGACGAACACCGCGCGCTCGGTGTGCGTGACACCGGGGCTGGGCACGTCGAGCGCGACGTTCCGCCGGGTCAGCCGCTCCCCTTCCCACGCGACGTCGAACTCCAGCGTCGACAGGACGACCGTTCCCACGTCACTTCCGCTCGGGCTCGTCGCCGATGACCGACTGCACGACCATCCGCTCGTCACCGAACACGTCGTCGGAGTCCACGCCGTACTTGCGGACGTGCTCGGCGTCCTCCTCCTCCGGCCCGCCCTTCGCGGACGCGGCGGGCTGCATCATCGACGCCCCGGCACCGGCCTTGCCCGCCGCACCGGCCGCACCGCCACGCCCGTGCGCCCGCTCGTCGGGGTCGATCGCACCGATCGTCGCCGACACACCGGGCTTGCCGGTCAGCACGCCGGGCGCCACGCCCTTGCCCGCACCGCCCGCACCGGCACCGGCGCCCTTGCCACCGGCCCCCTCGGGCGCCTTGCCACCGGGCGGCACCGCACCGGCCGGGCCGCGCTCGACCCGGGACGCACGGGCCCCGGCCGCGATGGCGCCCAGCGCCGCACCGCCGGCGAGCCCCAACCCGAGCCCCAACCCGAGGTTCGACCCACCGGGCTTGCCGATCGCGGCGGCGTGCGTGTTCGTCCCGCCGACGCCGGGCACGGGCGGCCCGATCGTCGTCGTCCCACCACCGGGCAACTGCCCCGGGAACTGGCCCGGCACCTGACCGGGCAGTTGCCCCGGCAGCTGTCCGGGCAACCCGACCGAACCACCGGGGGGCACCAGCCCCGACGCCCCGCCGGGCAGCCCACCGGGAACCGACCCGGGAACCCCGGGCACCCCACCACCGGGCTGCGCCACGGACGCGACGGGCGTCCCCACCCCGGACGAGGCCGTCACGTCGAACTGCGGCGGCCGGTTCATCCCCTGGTACTGGTTGAGCGCGTCCCGGCTGGCGTCGGTGTACTGCTCCAACCCCCGGATGGTCTGCTCGCGCGCGGCCTGGGTGGCCTTGACCTCCGCCGCGTGGTCGGTCTCGTACCCGAAGAACCCGCCGACGTCGTCCACGAAGTTCGTCTCGGTGTCCCCGCGCAACGCGTGCGGCTCGGGCATCCCGTTGCGGGTCTGGCTGTAGGTGGCCCCCTGCACCGCCGTCGCCTTGGAGTTGTGCTGGGCGGCCTCGGTCCCCGAAGTGGCGACGTCGGCCGACACCGTCACCGCCTGCCCGGCGTTGTCCCCGGCCGCGCCCTGCCACTCGATGCCGAGCTTGCGCAGTTCGTCGCGCAGCGTCTGGTCGGTGTCCTCCAGGGTGGCCGCGAGCTTCCGCAGCGCGTGGGAGGCGTTGCTGAACTGCTGCGCCGCGTCACCCTGGGAAAAACGCTGCACCAGCGCGGCGAGCGCCGGGTTGTCGTACCCCTGGAACCGGAAGTCCCTGAGCTGCCTGAAGCCGGTCACAACTCCACCTCACTTCAAAGTCTGCAGGGTCGCCAATGCCATTTCCGCGCCCTTGGTCGCGTTCTGGCACATCTCGTCCTGGGTGAACGCGTCCGTGATCGGCAGGAAGGAGACGAAAACCTGCTGCCCCTCCGCCACGTCCACGGCCAGCGCGCAGTCCGCGTCCGTCGTACCGGCCAGGGTGACCTGGTAGGCGCCGAATCCCGCCACGGTTTTCCGCTCGACGTCGAGGTTGCCGCCGCCCTGCCAGTAGGAAACACCTTCGTCGGCGACCAGGGCGACCTCGTAGCTGAACACCGGACGGGAGTTCGCCTGGAAACTGCACCCGGGCGAGTCCTTGCCCTGGATCACGTCCTGGGGCTCGTTGATCGCCTCGTCGATCCCCAGTTCCCGACGCTGGTCGGTCGTCAGCGCGGTGCAGGCGTCGGTGATGCCGTCGAGCTTGATCTCGACCGGGCGGGTCGGGACATCGCCGGTCGGCTCCGCCGAGCGGGAGGTCGAGGACCCACCCGTGGACGTGGTCTGCGGGTTGGGGTTGCCGACCTCACCGGTGGTGCAGCCGGCCAGCACCACCAACGCGGCCAGGAGCACGACTTTATTTGCGCGTAGCACCCGCTGCTCCCATGGCCGCCTCGACCTCTTCTTCGGTGTACCCGTACTGCTTGGCCGCTTCGCGGAGCTGGTCGACGAGGGCGGCCAGGCTGTCGATGTACCGCTTGATGTTCTTGGCGTAGGAGTCTTCGTGCCCGACGAGGCGGTCGTTCCACGCCATGGCGACGTCTTGGTTCAGCTCGTCGGAGCCGCGGAGTTCGACCCGGAGGTCGTCGAAAGCGTCGGCGTAGCTCTTCTGCAGCGATTCCATCTGACCGCTGATGACCTTGCCGGCCCGCAGGACCGTTTCCTCGGTCACCTCGAACCGCTGGCCGGAGCCGGGGCCCGAGGCCATCGCGTCACCCAGCCGCTTCTCCGCCGCGACCACGTCGCCGACCGCCTTGCCGATGACGCCACCTATGCCGGCGACAGCTCCCAGCAGGCCGCTCTCCTCTGCCACGACGTCCAACCCCCGTACGGTCGGTGACGAATCGGTCCCGGTCCGAGGCTACCAACGGCCGCGTGTGCCGGATCTGAAGTTGGACGAAGCCGCGCCAGGAGCGGTTCCGCCCCGGCCGACAGTTCGCCACGGCGGCCGGCAACGGCCGCGGTGGGCCGGCAACGCCGAACCCCACCACCAACCCCCGACCTACGGAACCTCGATCTCCCCCTTGGCCGCGCGCAAGGCGATGTCGGTGCGGTGGTGCGACCCGGTGAGGTGGACACCCGCCACCCGCCGGTAGGTGTCGTCGCGGGCGGCGTCCAGGGTGGGGCCCGTGCCGACCACCGACAGGACCCTCCCGCCGACCGAGACGACGGCGCCGTCCTCGCGTCGGCGGGTGCCCGCGTGCAGCACGCCCTCCGCCTCGCCGCCACCCACCACGTCACCCGTGCGGGGCAGGCCGGGGTAGCCCTCGGCGGCGATGACGACCGTCACCGCGTAGCCCTCGGCCCACTCCAGCGCGGGCGCGGAGGCCAGGGCGCCGGTGGCGGCGGCGTGGAACAGGGCCGCCAACGGGGTGCGCAGCAGGGCCAGCACGGCCTGCGTCTCCGGGTCGCCGAAGCGGCAGTTGAACTCGATCACCTGCGGCCCGGTGGAGGTCAGGGCCAGGCCCGCGTACAGCAGGCCGGTGAACGGGGTGCCGCGCCGCGCCAGCTCGTCCACGACCGGCTGCACGCAGGTCGCCACGATGGTGTCCACCAAACCCTCGGGGGCCCAGGGCAGCGGCGAGTACGCGCCCATGCCGCCGGTGTTGGGGCCGGAGTCCCCGTCGCCGACGCGCTTGAAGTCCTGCGCGGGCAGCAGCGCCACCACGGACGCGCCGTCCACCAGGCAGAACAGCGACACCTCGGGACCGTCGAGGAAGGTCTCCAGCAGCACCGGGTGGCCGTGGTCGAGCAGCGTCATGGCGTGGGCCCGCGCCACCGCCCGGTCGGCGGTCACGACCACGCCCTTGCCCGCGGCCAGCCCGTCGTCCTTCACCACCCACGTGGGGCCGAAGCGGGCCAGGGCCGCGTCGAGCCGGGCCGGGTTGTCGACCACCTCGGACGCCGCCGTCGGCACGCCCGCCGCCGTCATGACGTCCTTGGCGAACGCCTTGGAGCCCTCGATCCGGGCCGCCCCGGCGGACGGGCCGAAGCAGGGGATCCCGGCCGCGCGCACGGCGTCCGCCGCACCCGCCACCAGGGGCTGCTCCGGCCCGACCACGACCAGGTCGGCGTTCCACTCCTCGGCCAGCGCGGCGACGGCCGCGGCGTCGGTGACGTCGACCCCGTAGGTCTCCGCCACGCCGGCGATGCCCGCGTTGCCGGGGGCGCACGCCAGCGCGATCACCGAGGGGTCCCGCGACAGCGCTAGGACTAGGGCATGTTCACGGGCGCCAGACCCGATGACCAGGACACGCACGGTGGGGCAGCCTAGATGACCCGCCCGGTCACCCGCCCAGGGCGTCCTGCGAGCCGGGGTGCAGGGGCACCGGATCGGTGTTCGCGGCCTCCTCGCGGGCGATGCCCTTCGCCGCCGGGTGCACCGCCTCCAGCTCGCCCTTCCGGTCGAAGATCAGCCTGGTGACCGCGCACGCGTCGCCCTCGGGGAAGTCCGACCGCACCAGCAGCACGTTCGGCACCACGACCGTCGGCACGTCGGCCGGCTGCCCGTAGGTGGCGGCCGGGATGACGCCCCGGTCGTAGACCTCGTTGACCTGCTTGAGCGCGTCGAGCTGCGGCGTGATGTCGACGAACCTCA
This sequence comes from Saccharothrix lopnurensis, assembly GCF_042658445.1. Classification (NCBI taxonomy): domain Bacteria; kingdom Bacillati; phylum Actinomycetota; class Actinomycetes; order Pseudonocardiales; family Pseudonocardiaceae; genus Saccharothrix; species Saccharothrix lopnurensis. Next base: position 72,280 of record NZ_JBHSQO010000018.1, read on the forward strand.
CCCGGTCCTCCAGCGACGTGGTGATGTCGGTGATCTGCGCGGTCGGCAGGCCACCGCTCCACACCAGGCCGTCGAGGCTGCCGTCCTTCATGCCGTCCGCGGTCTTGGCCAGGTCGAGCCGCTGCGCCTGGACGTCGGTCTCCGGGTTCAGCCCGGCGGCGGTGAGCAGGCGGTGGGCGATGACCTCGGTGCCGGACTTGGGCGAGCCGGTGGAGATCCGCTTGCCGCGCATGTCGGCGATCGACTCGATCCCGGAGTCGGCGCGCACCAGCACCTGCGTGTAGTTCGGGTACAGCCTGGTCAGCGCCTTGACGTCCTGCGGCTTCCCGTCGAACGCGCCCTTGCCCGCCACCGCGTCGGCCGCCGTGTCGGCCAGCGAGAACGCCACGTCGTAGTCGTTCGCGACCAGCTGCTGGATGTTCTGCACGGACGCGCCGGTCTCCGCGGCGGTGGCCTTGAGCTCGGTGTTGTCGCTGATCAGCTTGGCCAGGCCGCCGCCGACGACGTAGTACACGCCGCCGGAGTTGCCGGTGGCGATGGTGATCCGGCCGTCCGCCGCCTCGCAGGCGGCCCCGCCGCCCTGGGGCGCGGCGGCGTCGGGGGTCCTCTTGCCGCCGCACCCGGCGGCGACCAGGCCGATCGCCAGCCCTCCGGCGGCGACCTTCAGCGCCCAGCTACGCATGTTGCTGTTCCTTTCCCGAGGTTCCCGGGGTTCCCGAGGTCTTGCGCAGGACGAGGTGCACGGCCACCGCGGCGGCCAGGAACCCGAGGCCGACCGCGACGGTCACCGGTTGCAGGTAGAGCAGGGCCGCGGCGGCGGGCGCGCACAGCGCCCGCTCGGGCCACCTCGCCGGACCGAACAGCCACCCGCCCGTGAGCACCGCCAGCGCGGCCACGCCGAGCGCGGACACCGCGAACACCCACAGGGAGTCGAGCAGGGACGTCCGCAGCAGCAGGCCCGCGCCGTTGTCGGTGAGCACGAACGCGAGCGGCACGAGGAACGCGGGCAGCGTGTACTTCCACGTCCGCCACATGGTCTTCACGACGTCGCCGCCGGTGATCGCGGCCGCGGCGACGGCGGCCAGCGCGGTTGGCGGCGTCACCTCCGACAGCACCGCGTAGTAGAAGATGAACATGGCCGCCTCCTCGCGCGCCACGCCCAACTCGATCAGCGCGGGCCCGATCACCACCCAGGCGATGATGAACGAGGCGGTGACCGGCACCGCGAGCCCGAGCACGCCCACCGCGACCGCCGCCAGCACCGCCGTGACGACCAGCACCGCGGTGGGGTCCGACGAGATCGCCCGCGCCACGTCCACCAGCGTCGAGGCCAGCACCAGGCCCAGCCCGGTCTTGGTGATGGTCGAGGTGATCACGCCCGCCGCCGCGCACACCGCGATCACCGGCAGCGCCGAGCGGACCCCGGTGGACAGCGAGTCCAGCAGCGCCCGCGCCCACCCGCGCACGTCGCCCCGCCGCGCGACCAGCGCGAACAGCGCCGCGACGCCGGTGGCGTAGACGACCGCCGAGTACACCGGGATGTCCAGCGCGAGGAACACCACGATCACCGCGAGCGACAGGAAGTGGTAGCCGCCGCGCTTGAGCAGCGCCCACGGGCTGGGTACGTCGACGTCCACGGGCTTCGCGCCGAACCGCCGCGCGTCCATCTCCACGGCCAGCGCGATGCCCAGGTAGTACAGCAGGGTCGGCAGGATCGCCCAGACCAGCACCTGGAGGTAGGAGGTCTCCAGGAACTCGGCGATGATGAACGCCGCCGCGCCCAGGGTCGGCGGCGACAGGATCGCCCCGATGCCCGAGGCGGCGAGCAGCCCGCCCGCGTTCTCCCTCGGGTAGCCGGCCTTCTTCAGCATCGGCCACGTCACCGCGCCCAGCGACACGGTGGTGGCGGTGCCGGAGCCGGACACGGTGCCGAGCAGGAACCCGGCGGTGGCGGCCGTGCGGCCGGGCGCGGTGCGGGACCGGCGGAACGCGGCGAAGCTGATGTCCACGAAGAACGCGCCCGCGCCGGAGGCGTTGAGCACCGCGCCGTAGATGGTGAACAGCACGATGTAGGTGGCGGCGACGTCCAGCGGCGTCCCGTAGAACCCGGAGGCGTCGTTGTAGAAGCCGTTGATGATCTGGCCGAAGTCCACGCCGGCGTGCGAGATGTCCCAGGACGGCGGCAGGTAGCCGCCGTAGTAGGCGAACGCGACGAACGCCGCGCACACCACCGGGAGCACCCAGCCGGTGGTCCGCCGGCACGCCTCCAGGACCAGCACCAGCAGCACGGTCCCGGCGAGCACGTCCACCGGGGTCAGCTGCCCCTGCCGGTCCAGGAACGCGTCGAACCCGCCGAACAGCGGGTAGGCGGCCACCGCGAACGCGGCGCCGGCCAGGAGCCGGTCCACCACGCCCGGGTCGTCCGGCTCCCCGCGCCGCCCGCGCGGCCGGTAGCAGAGGAACACCAGCGGCAGCGTCACCGCCAGGAAGACGACCAGGTAGAACTGGCCGCCCTTGGCGAACGGCCAGAACACCTGCTTGAGCACCAGCAGCGAGACGGCGAGCCCCGCCGCCCACACGGCCAGCTCCCACCGGCGGGAGAGCGAGCGCGAGGGGCGTTCCTCGTCGTACTCGGCCAGCAACCCGTCGATGTCGGGCGTTTCCCCGGTCTGCGTCTTGGTCGACACGCGCACCCCTTCGTGCCGCGCTTGATCTCAGGCGCTCCCGAAGTTACTTGTGTCGCGGGTCACAGCCATAGGCCGACCGGCTAAAGGGACTGTAAAGACGCCTCACACGACCCGGTTGTCGACGTAGCACCACCGCCAGTCCTCACCCGGCTCGAACGAGCGCATGACCGGGTGCGCGTCGGCGTGGAAGTGCGCGGAGGCGTGGCGGTGCGGGCTGGAGTCGCAGCACGCCACGTGCCCGCACGACAGGCAGATCCGCAGGTGGGCCCAGTTGTGCTCGCCTACGGCGAGGCAGTCGGCGCACCCGTCGGGGTTGTCGGGTTCGACCGATGCGGGCAGCTCTTCGACGTGGGGGCAGGTCATGCCGACCATCATCACGCAAGATTGCGCCATGCACGGACCGGAACTGCTGATGTTGCTCGTGGGCTCGCTGATCGTCACCGCGGCCGCCCGGAGGCTCGGGTGGTCGGCCCCGCTGGTGCTGGTGGGCGTCGGCCTGGCGGTGTCGTTCATCCCGGGCCTGCCGGCGTTCACCCTGGAACCGGAGCTGATCCTGGTCCTGGTGCTGCCGCCGCTGCTGTACTCGGCGGCGCTGGACAGCTCGTACCACAACATCCGGGCCAACCTGCGGCCGATCGGGCTGCTCTCGGTGGGCCTGGTGCTGGCCACCACGGTCGCGGTCGGCTGGGTGGCGCACCTCGTGCTGCCGGAGCTGCCGCTGTGGTCGGCCATGGTGCTGGGCGCGGTGATCGCGCCGCCGGACGCGGTGGCGGCGGTGGCGGTCGGGCGGCGGCTGAACCTGCCGCGACGCACCATGACCCTCCTCACCGGCGAGAGCCTGATCAACGACGCGACCGCGCTGACCGCGTACAAGGTCGCGGTGGCCGCCGCGGCGGGCGCCACCGCCAGCTGGGCGGGCGGCGCGGGCACGTTCGCGGTCAGCGCGGGCGGCGGCGTGCTGGTCGGCCTGGCGATCGGCGTGGGCGTGCGGTGGCTGCGGGCCCGGCTGGACGACGGCGTGATGGAGAGCTCGCTGGGGATGCTCGTGCCGTTCGGCGCGTACCTGTTCGCCGAGGAGCTGCACGCGTCCGGCGTGCTGGCGGTGGTGGTGGCCGGGCTCTACATCGGGCACCACGCGCCGAGCACCTCGTACTACACGCGCCTCCAGGACACGGCCGTGTGGCGGTCGGTGGACGTGCTGCTGGAGTCGTTCGTGTTCGCCCTGATCGGGTTGCAGCTCAAGACGGTCGTGGACGCGGTGGACCTCACGCCGGCGCTGGTGTGGGCCTCGGGCGCGGTGCTGCTGGCGACGATCCTGGTGCGGTTCGCGTGGATGTACCCGGCGGCCTACCTGCCCCGGTGGCTGTTCCGGCGCATCCGCGAGCGGGAGGAGGCGCCGGGCTGGCGGGGCGTCACGGTCATCTCGTGGGCGGGGATGCGGGGCGTGGTGTCGCTGGCCGCCGCCGCCGCGCTGCCGCTGGACCTGCCCGGCCGGGACGTGATCGTGTTCTGCGCGTTCGTGGTCACCGTGGGCACGCTGCTGCTCCAGGGCATGACGCTGCCGCTGGTGATCCGGAAGCTGGGGCACCGCGGCGACGAGGCGCGGGCCGACGCGCTGGCCGAGGCGCAGGTGCAGCACGCCGCCGCGGCGGCCGCGGTGCAGCGGCTCGACCAGGTGGTGGACTCCGGCGACAACGCGCCCGAGCACGTCGTGCACCGGCTGCGGCTGATGGCCGAGCACCGCGGCAACGCGGCGTGGGAGCGGTTGGGGCGGCAGGAGGACGAGTCGCCGGCCGCCTCGTTCCGGCGGCTGCGGCGCACCATGCTCGACGCCGAGCGCTCGGTGTTCGTGGAGGCGCGGGACCAGGGCCGCATCGACGACGAGGTGCTGGCGCGGGTGCTGCGCGAGCTGGACCTGGAGGAAGCCGCCCTGGCCCGGGAGTGAACGGGCGGTGTTCACCGTGACGTGTTCACCGTGACGTGGCCCGCGCTTCACCCTACGGTGATCGGGGCGTCGCGGTGCGCGACGAGGCTGCCGCGCGTCTGGAACCTTGACAGGAGGTCGGCGATGGTGCGGACGAGGATCGTCGGGGCGGCGCTCGCCGCCGTGGCGGTGGCCGGGTTGGCGGTGGCGCTCCCGTGGGGCGCGGCGAGCGGTGACGACCGCGTGCCGCACGCCCGCAAGGGGCCGCTGGTGATCGGCCACCGGGGCGCGTCGGGGTACCGGCCGGAGCACACGCTGGCCGCGTACGAGCTGGCCGCCCGGATGGGCGCGGACTACGTCGAGCCCGACCTGGTGGTCACCAGGGACGGCAAGCTGGTCGCGCGGCACGAGAACGAGATCGGCGGCACCACGGACGTGGCGTCGCGGCCGGAGTTCGCCGCGCGCCGGACCACGAAGGTCATCGACGGCGCGCCGCTGACCGGCTGGTTCACCGAGGACTTCACGCTGGCCGAGCTGAAGACGCTGCGGGCGGTCGAGCGCATCCCGGACGTCCGGGCGCGCAACACCCTCTACAACGGCCGGTTCGAGGTGCCGACCTTCGAGGAGGTCATCGACCTGTCGCGGCGGCTGTCCCGCGAGCTGGGGCGCGAGATCGGGATCTACCCGGAGACCAAGCACCCCACCTACTTCCAGGAGATCGGCCTGCCGCTGGAGCCGCGGCTGGTGGACGTGCTCAACCGCAAGGGCCTCAACCGGCACGGCGCCCGGGTGTACGTGCAGTCGTTCGAGGTGGCGAACCTGAAGTGGCTCAAGTCGCGGCTGCGGGTGCCGCTGGTGCAGCTGGTCAGCGCCTCCGGCGCGCCGTACGACTTCGTCAAGGCGGGTGACAAGCGCACCTACCGCGACCTGGTCACGCCCGACGGCCTGCGCGACGTCCGCGCCTACGCGTCGGGCATCGGCGTGGAGAAGCCGCTGATCATCCCGCGCGACGCGGCGGGCAACCTCGGGCAGCCCACCACGCTGGTCCGCGACGCCCACGTGCGCGGCCTGACCGTGCACTCGTGGACGTTCCGCAACGAGAACACCTTCCTGCCCGCCGACCTGCGCACCTCCACCGACCCGGCCGCCTACGGGCGGGCGCTGGAGGAGTACGCCAGGTTCTACGCCACCGGCCTGGACGGGGTGTTCGCCGACAACCCGGACACGGCCGTGGAGGCCCGCAACGGCTGACGGCCCCGGCGGCTCGCGGCGGAGGGCCCGGTGCGGGGCCCTCCGTCAGCTCCCGCGAGAGCCCTACGCGGCCGGCCGGCCGAGCACGGCCGCGCCCGGCCAGGGGGTGGTGCCGCCGCGCTCGTACCAGTCCGACACCTCCTCCAGGAACCGCCGCGACCCCTCCGGCGACAGCGCCGCCCCGGCCAGGAGGTCGCGCAGGCGGGCGTAGGTCTCCACCCCGCTGTCGCGCTCGACGAAGCCGGTCACCGCGTGCATCTCGACGCACACCACGGACCGGAGGGGCCGCTCCAGGGTGAAGATCGAGAACGGGTGGTCGACGGCCGGCGCCACGGCCGTCCCCGCCGGGACCACCCGCACCGAGGTGGTCGGCGCGTTGGCCACCAGGCGCAGGTACATCACCTGGTCGGCCAGGACACCCGGGTCGTGGCCGCGCGGGGTGAGCGTCCACTCGTCCACGAAGAACTCCGCCGGCGTGCCCTCGACCCGGGACCGGCGGTCGATGCGGGCGGTCAGGGCCGCCTCCGGCGCCCCCGCCTGTCGCCGGCCGGCCAGCACCGCCCGCGCGTAGTCCTCGGACTGGAGGGGCGCGGGCACCACCAGCGGGCTGTAGTGGGAGATCGCCACGGCCAGCCGCTCGTGCAGGACCAGCGGCAGGACGTCGTCGGCGGGGCGGTCGGCGTGCACGCACACGAAGCCGTCCGGGCGGGGGTCGCGCGACATCCGGACCAGCCGCTCCCGGGTGGCGGCGTCGGCGCCGTAGAGGCCCAGCAGCGCGCCCAGCTCGACGTCGGCCGTGCCCCGGCTCCCGTTCTCCAGCTTCGCCAGCCTGGAGATGCTCCACCCCAGCCGGGCCGCGATCGCGGCCGGTTTGCGCGCGCCGCGCAGCTGCCGCAGCTCCTCACCCAGCCACCGGCTGTACGCGGTGCTCGCCCGCTGCGACTTCGACTCGTCCTCGCCGACGTCCATGGTCGCCCTCCACTGTTGCGTGCACGCAACGTATCGACTCGATTACAGTGCGTGGAGAGTGGTCATCCTGTGACGGCCCGAGGATCAAAGCAAGTTCAAGCCTGATCAGGGGATGGGGACCACCGGGGCGTGGGTGGGACGCTGAGGAGAACGGCAGCCGAGGTGAGGAGCCGGACCGTGGACGACACTACCGGAGTCGGGCAGAGGGTCGCCGCGTTGCGGAAGCTGCTGGGACTCAAGCAGCACCAGCTCGCCACGGCGGCGCACATGAGCATGAGCCTGGTGAAGAAGGTGGAGGCGGGGCACGCACCGGCGTCACCCGCGTTCACCGCCGCCTGCGCCAAGGCGCTCGGGGTGGAGGTAACGGCGTTGACGGGGCAACCCTACGAGGAACTGACGGTAGACACCGGCCAGGACCGCGCCGGAATCCCGGAACTGCGCCGCGCCCTCGACTCCCACGAGGACCCGCGGCTCGACGGACCGGTCTGGGACACCGCCCGGTTGCGCGCGGCGCTCGACGAGGGCGAGGCACTGCGCCGCAGGAGCCGCTACACCCTCATGACCGAACGCCTGCCGCTGCTGCTCCAGCACCTGTACGCCAACCTGAACGAGGCATCCGGCACCACCGCCACCGAGGAGGCCCACACCCTCCTGCACGACGCCTACAGCCTCGTGGCGGCGGCCACCTACCTGTTCGGCTACCTCGACCTGACCTCGCTGGCCCGGGACCGGATGGGCCACGCGGCCCGGCGGTCCGGCGATCCGCTGCGGGTCGCGGTCGCGCGGTTCAGCCGGTCGACCCTGCAACTCTTCCGGGGTGACTACGACCTCGGGATGCGCAACGTCGACCGCGCCCTGGCGCTGGCCGGGGAGCAGGGCACCCCCGAGGCGTTGTCCGTCGTCGCCCAGCTCCACCTGCGCCAGGCCATCTTCGAGGCGCGCCGGGGCAATGGCCGGGACGCGGACTCGCACGTCGACGAGGCCCGCGACATCGTCTCCCGGGGCGTGCCGGTGGCCCCCTACTTCCAGTTCGCCTCCAACCGCGCCAACGTGGAGATCCACTCCGTCGCGGTGCCGGTGGAGATGCTGGACGGCACCACCGCCGTCGCCCGCGCCGAGAGGACGCACCTGCCCCTGGACGACCTCGGGGAGGACGCGACCAGGATCGGCCACCACCACATCGACGTGGCCCGCGCCTGGGTCCTGCACGGCAACCGCGAGAAGGCCCTCCAGTCCCTGCACACCGCCCGCGCCATCTCACCCCAGCAGACCCGCTACCACCCGGCCGTCCGCGAAACCCTGCACGCCATCGCCGCCGCCGACCGGCGCGCCACCGACTCCCTGGCCGGATTCGCCCGCTGGGCAGGCGTCAAGGTCTGACACCGGGTCGGGGCGCCCGATCCGGGCACCCCGACCCCGCCTCAGGAACCCTCGACCGCCACCGCCCCCCGCGCCGCCGGCACCTCGACCTCCGCCCCCGGCAGGCGCAGCAGACCGCGCCGCGCCAGGATCGGCCGCACGCCCTCGCCGAACCAGAACGCCTCCTCCAGGTGCGGGTAGCCGGACAGCACGAACTCGTCCACCCCCACCGCGTGGTACTCCTCGACCAGGTCGGCCACCTCCGCGTGGCTGCCGACCAGCGCCGTGCCCGCGCCGCCGCGCACCAGGCCGATCCCCGCCCACAGCCCGGGGTGCACCTCCAGCCCGCGCACGCCCCTCGACAGGTCCCCGCCGTGCAGGGCGACCATCCGCTGCTGCCCCACCGACTGCGAGGCCCCCAGCTGCGCCTGCGCCCGCGCCACCTGGACCGGGTCGAGCGCCTCCAGCAGCTTCTCGGCCTCCCGCCACGCCTCGGCGGAGGTGTCGCGGCTGATGGTGTGGAGCCGGACGCCGAAGCGGATCGGGCGGTCGCCCGCCAGCTCCCGCACCCGGTGGATCTTCTCGGCCACCTGCGCCGGGGGTTCGCCCCACGTCAGGTAGACGTCCGCGCGCCGGGCCGCGACCGGCAGGGCCGCGTCGGACGAGCCGCCGAAGTAGATGGGCGGCACCGGGTCCGGCACGCCCATCAGGGTGGCGCCCTCGACCCGGTAGTGCGCGCCCTCGAAGTCGAGCGGCGTCCCGCTCCACACGGCCCGCACCACGTGCAGGAACTCGTCGGTGCGCGCGTACCGCTGGTCGTGGTCGAGCCAGTCGCCGAACCGGCGCTGCTCCACCTCGTCGCCGCCGGTCACCACGTTGAGCAGCAGCCTGCCCCGGGAGAGCCGCTGGTAGGTGGCCGCCATCTGGGCGGCCAGGGTCGGCGAGATCACCCCGGGCCGGAACGCGACCAGGAACTTCAGCGTCGTGGTCCGGGCGACCAGCGCCGCCGTGGTCAGCCAGGCGTCCTCGCACCACGTGCCGGTCGGCGTGAGCACGCCCTCGAAGCCGTTGTGCTCGGCGGCCTGCGCGATCTGCGCCAGGTAGTCGATGTCGGGTTCGCGGGCGGCGGACGCGCCCAGCGAGCGGTTGGCGTGGAAGCGCTCCACGACCGTCCGCCCGTCGCCGGAGGTGGGCAGGAACCAGTGCAGCACGACGCTCATGACAGCTCTCCCCGGAAGCGGGTGTCCACGAAGTCCTTGAAGACCACCTTGCCCGGCAGCGCGCCGTCCGCGGTGAACGCGTCGGCGAGTTCCTGTTCCGAGGCGATCACGGTGTCGTCGAGCGGCACCGGCAGGTCACCGCCGCGCTCGACGGCCCGGCGCGCCACCTCGACCTCCAGCCCGGTCTCGGCGGCCCACGTCGCGGCCCACTCCTCGCGGTGCGTGTCGGCCCACCGCTGGGCCTGCGCGTACCGCTTCACGTACTCCTTGATCGCGGCCTCCTTGCCCGGGTCGGCCAGCGCCGCGCGCCCGGCCACCTGGAACGTGTAGCCGTTGGACTTGCCGCGCCCGTCGGCGAGCACGCGCGCGTCCGCCTCCAGCTCCGCCTGCGAGGTGTAGGGGTCCCACACGGCCCAGGCGTCGACGCGCCCCTGGGTGAACGCCGAGTAGGCGTCGGAGGGCTGGAGGAAGTTCAGCGTCACGTCCTTGGTGGTCAGGCCCTCGGAGGCGAGGGTCAGCAGCACCTGGCCGTGGGCGGAACTGCCCTTGGCCACCGCGATGCTCCTGCCCCTGAGCTCGCCAGCGGACTTCAGCGGCGAGTCGGCGGGCACCAGGAGCGCGTCGCCCTCCACGCTGCCCTGAGCCGAGTAGACGGCCGCGATCCGGGCGTTCGCGGCGGCGGCGAAGATCGGCGGCGTGTTGCCGACCCCGCCGAGGTCGATCGCGCCCGCGGACGCGGCCTCCAGCAGCGGCGGGCCGGAGCTGAACGTCGACCACTCGATCTCGTACGGGAAGTCGTCGAGCAGGCCGGCGGCGGTGAGCAGCGACTTCGCGCCGCCCTTCTGGTCACCGACCCTGAGCACGACCTCCCCGTCCGAGGACGCGTCGGAGCCGCCGCCGCACCCGGTCAGCACCAAGGTCGCCGCGGTCAGGGCGCTAAGCAGCTTCCGCATCGTTCACCCCCAGGTCGGAGAGGATCTCCACGCGCCGGTCCGCGAGGGACGCGCGGCGCCGCGGTCGCGGCAGGTCCACGTGGTGCTCGGCCACGATCCGGCCCCGGTCGAGCACCACGACGCGGTCGGCCAGCAGCAGGGCCTCGTCCACGTCGTGCGTCACGAACAGCACGGCGGGCCGGTGCTCCCGCCACAGCTGCTCCACCAGCCGGTGCATCGCGGAGCGGGTCAGCGCGTCCAGCGCGCCGAACGGCTCGTCGAGCAGCAGCAGCTCCGGTTCGCGCACCAGCGCCCGCGCCAGCGACACGCGCTGCGCCTCACCGCCGGACAGGGTCAACGGCCACGCGTCGGCGTGGTCGGCCAGCCGCACCTCGGCCAGCGCCCGCTCCGCCACCGCCCGGCCGTCCACGTCCCGCAGCCCCAGCGAGATGTTGCGCCACACCTTCCGCCACGGCAGCAGCCGCGGCTGCTGGAACGCGACGGACACCTTGGCCGGCACCGAGAACGTCCCCTCGGCGTCCGGGTCGAGCCCCGCCAGGACCCGCAGCAGCGTGGACTTCCCGCAGCCGCTGCGCCCCAGCAGCGCCACGAACTCGCCGGGCGCCACCTCCAGGTCCAGGCCGTCGAGCACGCGCCGCGGCCCGAACTCCTTGACCAGTCCCCGGATGCTCACCGCACTGGTCCTCACCGCACTGGTCCTCATCGGGCCCGCCACCGCAGCACCCTCCTCTCCAGCGCGCGCACCAGCGCGTCCGTGGTCAGCCCGAGCAGCGCGTAGACCAGCAGGCCCACCACCACGACGTCCGTGCGCAGGAACTCGCGGGCGTTGTTGATCAGGTAGCCGATGCCCGCGTCGGCGTTGACCTGCTCGCCGACGATCAGCGACAGCCACGCCGCGCCCAGCGCGATCCGCAGGCCCACCAGCGTCTGCGGCACGGCGGACGGCAGCACGACGTGGACGACCCGCTCGAACCGGCTGTAGCCGAGCACGCGGGCGGCGTCGAGCAGCGCCGGGTCGGTCTGCCGGATGCCCGCGTGCAGGTTCAGGTACAGCGGGAACGCCACGCCCGCCGCGACCAGCGCCAGCTTCGGCTCCTCGCCGATGCCGAACCACAGGATGAACAGCGGGACCAGGCCCAGGTGCGGCAGCGTGCGCAGCATCTGCACCGGCGGGTCGAACAGCCGCTCGCCCCACCGGGACAGGCCGGACACCAGGCCCAGCGCGGAGCCGACGACCCCGCCGATGAGGAAGCCGATCGCGACCCGGCCGAGCGAGACCAGGAACGCGTCCACCAGCTGCCCGTCGAGCACCAGCTCGTAGGCGGAGGCGAACACGGTCAGCGGCGAGGCGAGCTTGTCCTCGGGCAGCACGCCGGTGCTGCCGGCGACCTGCCACAGCACGAGCAGGCCGAGGGGGCTGAGCCAGCGGCGCAGATCGGGTGGTCTTCTTTTTCTGACAACGGGTGTTCGCGCCGCGGATGCGGGTTCTGGACGCGTGACAACACCCGCGGTGGAAACCGACACGGATTTCTCCCAGCGGAACCGGAAACACGGACGACAACGCGCTGATCAGCGAGTCCGAGTTTTCGGTGACGGGCCGGGGAAGTCAACGCGTCCCGAATCGTGAAAATACCTCCGGAGCCGATTGCGTCGGCTCCGGAGGTATCGGGAAAAAGATTTCAGCCGGCCAGCATGTCGTGCCGGACGATCGTCTGGTCACGACCCGGGCCGACGCCGATGGCCGACATCCGGGCGCCGGAGATCCGCTCCAGGTGCTCGACGTAGGCGCGGGCGTTGGCGGGCAGCTCCTCGAACGTGCGGCAGTGGCTGATGTCCTCGAACCAGCCCGGCAGCTCCTCGTACACCGGCACGGCGTGGTGCACGTCGGTCTGCGTCATCGGCATCTCGTCGACCCGCGTGCCGTCGATGGTGTAGCCCACGCACACCGGCACCTTCTCCAGACCGGACAGCACGTCCAGCTTGGTGAGGAAGTAGTCGGTGATGCCGTTGACGCGGGCCGCGTAGCGGGCGATCACCGCGTCGAACCAGCCGGTGCGCCGCGAGCGGCCGGTGGTCACGCCGAACTCGCCGCCGGTCTTGCGCAGGAGCTCGCCCATGTCGTCGTTCAGCTCGGTCGGGAACGGACCGGAGCCCACGCGCGTGGTGTACGCCTTGAGGATGCCGATCACCGTGGTGATCTTCGTCGGCCCGATGCCCGAGCCCGCCGACGCGCCGCCCGAGGTCGGGTTGGACGAGGTGACGAACGGGTAGGTGCCGTGGTCCACGTCGAGCAGGGTGCCCTGGGAGCCCTCCAGCAGCACGGTCTCGCCGCGGTCCAGCGCCTGGTTGAGCAGCAGCCGGGTGTCGGCGATCCGGTCGGAGAACTTCGAGCCGTGCTCCAGCACGCTGTCCACGACCTGGTCGGCGTCGAGCGCCTTGCGGTTGTAGACCTTGACCAGCACCTGGTTCTTGAAGTCGAGCGCGGCCTCGACCTTCTGCCGCAGGATCTTCTCGTCGAGCAGGTCCTGGGCGCGGACGCCGACGCGGGCGATCTTGTCCTGGTAGCACGGACCGATGCCGCGGCCGGTGGTGCCGATCTTCGCCTTGCCCAGGTACCGCTCGGTGACCTTATCGATGGCCACGTGGTAGGGCATGATCAGGTGCGCGTCGGCGGAGATGATCAGCCGGCTGGTGTCCACGCCCTGCTCGTCCAGCCCGGCCACCTCCTCCAGCAGCACGCCGGGGTCGACCACGACGCCGTTGCCGATGACGCTGGTCACACCGGGGGTGAGGATGCCGGAGGGGATGAGGTGCAGGGCGAACTTCTGCCCGTCGGGCAGCACCACCGTGTGGCCGGCGTTGTTGCCGCCCTGGTAGCGGACCACCCACTGGACGCGGTCGCCGAGCAGGTCGGTCGCCTTGCCCTTGCCCTCATCGCCCCACTGGGCGCCGATCAGCACTACGGCCGGCATGTGAAACTCCAAGAGGTCGAACGGACGGTGTTGGCAAGAGCGAATGCCGGTGGTCGAGCGTAGTCCAGGAGATGAAGGTGCGCGGAATCGTGTTGGCCTGCGGAAACACGCAGTCGCCGGCGGTCACCGACGGTGATCGGTTCGAGGTTCGCCGGGTGGCGTCCAGGCCGGGTCGGGACGAGGTCGACCCGGTGCTGGCCGAACTGGGTGACGGACGTCTCGTGGTGCACGGCACGGACGCCGACCTCAACGCCGTGGCGCTGCGGCTGCTGCGCGCCGAGCGGCTCGCCGAGGTGCCCGTGGGCTACGTGCCGGTGGACCGGCGGTCGGCGGTGGCCGAGCTGTGGGGCCTGCCCACCGACCCGGGCCGCGCGCTCGACCTCGCCCTGTCGGGTGACGCCGACCGGGTGTCGCTGGTGCGCGACGACGTGGGGGGCGTGCTCGTGGGCCGGGGCTCGCTGGGCCCGGTGCGCGGGGTCGGCTACGGCGACGACACGGTGGTGCTGCGCGGCCAGGCGAGCCGGATCGAGGTGACCCCGGACCCCGGGGGCGGGCCCGGCCTGCTCGTGCACGTGATCAGCAAGCGGCTGCTCGGCCGCCGCGTGACCACGACGCCGGCGCGCGCGTTCCAGCTGGGCTGCCTGCCGGTGGAGGTGACCTCGGACGGGGTGCCGCACCCGCGCCCGATGGGCAAGTGGACCTGGTACCGCCACACGGAGGACCTGCGCCTGGTGCGCGGGGTGCAGTGACGGAGGAATTTCCCCCCGCGACACAGGAGTGTCACCCGGAAGCGTTGTGGCGGCAGGAGAACCGCACCAGGGTGGGTTCCGACAGCTTCCAACTAGGAAGGTCGGAATTATGTCAACGGTTATCAAGACCGCGCGATTCTCGACTGCCTCCCTGCTCCTGGCTGGTGCGCTGACCCTGAGCCTGGCCACCCCCGCCCTGGCGACCCCGCCGGGCATCCCGAGCACCGGCACCGCCCAGGCGGAGCTGAACGCGCTCGCGGTGGCCTCCGAGGGGTCCTCCTCCGGTTACTCGCGGGACAAGTTCCCGCACTGGATCACCGTCTCGGGCGCCTGCAACACCCGGGAGCAGGTGCTCAAGCGCGACGGCACGAACGTGGTCACCGACTCGTCCTGCGCCGCCACGTCCGGCCGCTGGTACAGCCCGTACGACGGCGCGACCTGGAGCGCCGCGGCCGACGTGGACATCGACCACGTCGTGCCGCTGGCCGAGGCGTGGCGCTCGGGCGCGTCGGGCTGGACCACGGCCCGGCGCGAGCAGTTCGCCAACGACCTGGCCGGGCCGCAGCTGATCGCCGTCACCGACAACGTCAACCAGGCCAAGGGCGACCAGGACCCGGCGCAGTGGAAGCCTCCGTCGACCTCCTACTGGTGCACCTACGCCAAGATGTGGACGCACACCAAGTACCGCTGGGGTTTGACGGTGAACTCCGCGGAGAAGTCAGCGTTGCAGACCATGCTCGGAAGGTGCTGATGACCGATGGCTGACCGCTCCTCCCCCTTCGTGGCCGGACCAGGCGGCGTGATGACCGACGAGGTCGGCGTGGTGACCGGCGACCTGGAGCTGCGCACCACGCTGGACAAGGGCGTGCTGCGCGCCCTGGTGCGCTACGAGGGCGCGGAGGAGTGGTACGCCGTCACCGGCGCGTCGTGCCGGCTGGCCGACCCGCGCGACCTCGACGCCGTGCACCGGGTGCTGCTCGGCGTGCTCAACCGGCCGGAGGGGTGACCTCGCCGCCGCCCCCGCGGGTCAGGGGCGGCAGCGACTCCGCCGCCTCGGCCCGCGACAGGCCCGTGGCCTGGAGCAGGTCCACGGCCACCGACCGCACCTGCGCCAGCACCACCCGGGTGGAGAAGCCCTCGCCGCCCAGCTGCCCCGTGGTCGCCCGCGCCGCCTCGCACACCGCGCTCCGCGCCCGCTCCGGCTCCTCGCCGCGGCCCAGCTCGGTGCGCAGCAGGTCCGCCGCCGCCGCGTACTGCCGCAGCACGTCGGGCAGCACCTCCGGCACCCGCTCGCCGTCGCGCAGGGCCGCCAGCGCCCGCCGGGTGAGCACGCGCGTGTTGCGCAGCGCGTAGTCCAGCGGCACCGCGGCCGTCTCGTAGCGGCGCAGGTCGTGCCTGCTGCGCCAGCGGATCGGGGCGATGGTGGCGATCTCGCCGCCGGTCCGCAGCGCGGAGCGGAACTCGTCCATCGCCTCCTGGCTGTCCCGCAGCCGCGCCAGCACGCCGGCCGCCCGCGCGGCGTCCCGCTCGGCCACCGCCGCGGCCACGCCCCGCAGCCCGGCGGCCAGCTCGCCGAACACCACCCGTGCCTGCCGGTGCGCCACGGTCAGCGGGTTCGCGGGCAGCAGCGCGGTCACCGCGAGCCCGACCAGGCCGCCGATCAGCGCGTCCACCATGCGGTCCAGCCCACCGCCCGCGCTGGGCGGCAGCAGGGTCGCCACCAGCACCGCCGACGACCCGGCCTGCAACGCGATCACCGCGCCGCCGTCCAGCAGCACCGCCGAGGACATCGCCAGCGCCACCACCAGCGCGATCTGCCACGGCCCCGAGCCGATGAGGGAGATCAGCACGTCGCCGACGCCGACCCCGACCGAGACGCCGACGACCAGCTCCACCACCCGCCGCAGCCGCTGCCCGAGCGACACGCCCAGGCAGACGACCGCGGCGATCGGCGCGAAGAACGGGTGCGCGTGGCCCACCACGTCGGTGGCGACCAGCCACGACAACCCGGCGGCGAGCCCGGCCTGCGTGATCGGCAGGGCCGTGCTCCGCCACCGCTGGAGCCTGCGCGCCACCTCGGCGCGCACCCCGACCACGCGCGTCAGCTCAGGCCGAGCGCGGCGGGCGCCGAGGGGTCGCTGTCGGCGAGGAACTGCCGGCAGCGCTGGTGCTCCTCGGTCTCGCCGATCTCGTCGGCGGCGCGGGCCAGCGCGGCCAGCGCGCGCAGGAAGCCCTGGTTGGGTCGGTGCGACCACGGGACCGGGCCGTGCCCGCGCCAGCCCGACCGGCGCAGCTGGTCCAACCCGCGGTGGTAGCCGGTGCGCGCGTAGGCGTAGCCCGCGACCGGGTCGCCGGTCTGCAACGCCCGTTCGGCGAGCAGCGCCCACGCCTCGCTGAAGTCGGGGTAGGCGCGCACGATCTTGCCGGGGTCGGTGCCCGCCTCGGCCGCGGCCTGCGCCTCGGGCCGTTCGGGCAGCAACGTGGGTTCGGGACCACCGAACAGGTTTTCCATGCGGTCAGGATAGGAAGACCGACGCGGCGGCCGCGAGCAGTGCCAGCACCATGGCGGAGACGACGACGCCGGCCACGACCTTCTTGCCCATTCGACACTCCCTGGTTCTCGGCCCGGTTCTCAGCCCGGTTCTCAGCGGACTCTCAGCCCCGCACCCTGCACCCTTCGGCCACCCGGAGCAACGACCGTCACCCGGCGAGGCGAAAACGGTGCGGAATTCCCTGGTCACGGACCGTCCCCCTAAGGGGTGGCCGGAAAAGACCGGGGGACAGCACCCTTCCGGTGGCCCGGACCGGGCAGCATCATGGGCGGGTGAAAACGGGGGTTGTGGACCGGGTCGCGCACTACCGCGACCTGTACTGGGAACGCGGTGAGCCCGGTCGGGAGACGCCGACCGACCTGGCCGCGGTGCTGTACCGGCTGTGGCTGGCGGGCCTGCTGCTCAAGCTGCTCGGCTCGTCGTGGGACGTGGCCTGGCACTTCAAGTGGCTGCGGGACGAGCTGGCCCCGCCGCACATGATCAACACGCTGGGCACGGCGCTCGTGGTCGGGCTGACGCTCTTCCACACCTACACCGGCTACGGGGCGGACCACAAAGCCCTGCGCCTGATGCAGTGGGGCACCGGTGTGTTCCTCATCGCACTGCCGATCGACCTGATCAACCACCGCGTCAACGGCCTGGACATCACCTCGTGGAGCGGCTCGCACGCCCTGCTCTACCTGGGCACGGCGATCATGCTCGCGGGCGCGATCAGGGGCTGGCGGCAGCACTACCCGGCGGACCGGTGGCGCGTCCCGGGCCTGGCCGCGCTGTGGTTCTTCTTCCTGGAGAACGCCTGGTTCCCGAACCAGCACCAGGAGTACGGGGTGCTGGAGATCGCCTCGTGGGACCGCGGCGACCCGTACGCCGAGCCGATCCTGCTCCAGTTCGCGGCGGACCAGATCGGCCGCCCGGTCGACCGGCAGTCCGTGGTGCAGTTCTCGCTGCCCATCGCGGACTGGGTGTACCCGGTGTGGGGGCTGGTGGCGGCCGCCCTGGTGCTCGTCCTGGCCCGCCGCACGCTGGACCGGCGCTGGGCCGCGACCGCCGTGGCGGGCGGCTACGTCGCCTACCGCTGCCTGATCTGGCCGCTGCTCGCGGGCGCGGACTTCCCGCTGTCCGCCGTGCCGCTGTTCCTGCTGCTCATCGGCCTGGCCGTGGACGCCGCCCACCTGGGCCGGCTGCCCGCGCCGCTGGCCGCCGTGGTCGGCGCGGCGGCCGTCACCGGCCTCGGCTACGGCGGGATCTGGGCCCAGCAGTCGGTCGACGCGGCGCCGCCGATCTCCTACCCGTCGGCCGTCGCGGCGTTCCTGGTGCTGGCCGTGCTGTGGTTGGCCGTCGACCGCCTGGTGGTGAGGAGAACCCCCCGGGAAACGCTGGTGGCCGCCTGATCCCGCCCGTGCGGCTCTCCCCCCGAGGATCGACGGCGACACCGAAGATCCTCAGGGGGGAGCACCCGATGCGCAGAGCCGCGTCCCCGACCGCCACGCTGGTGGCCGCCGCGCTGGTGGCCCCCCCCCCCCCCCCCCCCCCCCCCCCCCCCCCCCCCCCCCCCCCCCCCGCGGTCGGGCGGGCGCTGGCCGCGGGCATCCCGGGCGTCGTCGTCCGCGTGGACGACGGCCGCCGGGTGACCGAGCTGGTCCGGCAGGCCGGCTGGACCCGCGCCGACCACCACCTGCGCGCCGGCGACGAGTTCCGGATGGCCTCCAACACCAAGACGGTCACCGCGACCCTCGCCCTCCAGCTCGACGCCGAGGGGGTGCTCGACCTCGACGCCCCGGTCGAGCGGTGGCTGCCCGGCACCGTGCCGAACGGCGGCGCCATCACCACGCGGATGCTGCTCAACCAGACCAGCGGCCTGTTCGACTACCTGGACGACGCCCGCGCGCTGCCCCTGCTGACCGGCCGGACCACCGACCCGTGGACGCCCGCCGACCTGCTGGCCGTGGCGTTCGACCACCCGCCGCTGTTCGCGCCGGGCGCGCGCTGGGACTACAGCAACACCAACTACACCCTGGCCGGCCTGGTCCTGGAGAGCGCGACCGGCCGGTCCTACGAGAGCCTCGTGGTGGACCGGATCACCCGGCCGCTCGGCCTGCGCGACACCTACCTGCCCCGCGACGCCCGCTTCGCCGGCCGGCACGCCCACGGCTACGAGCCGGACCCCGAGCACCTGGCGCCCCTGTTCCCGCCGGGCACGCCCGTCGGCGACGGGTTCGCCGGGCCGCGCCGCCACGACCACGTGGACGTCACGGGCATCGACCTGCACCAGGCGTGGGCGGCGGGCGGGCTGGTGTCCACCGCGCGCGACTGGCAGCGCTTCCTGGGGGCGCTGATGTCCGGCCGCCTGCTCCCGGCGGGCCACCTGGCCGAGCTGCGCGCCTCCGTGCCCCGGGGGGACGGCCACGGCTACGGCCTGGGCGTGGTGGAGGTCCGCTCCCCGTGCGGCACGGTCTGGGGCCACTCCGGCGGCTTCCCCGGCTACCGCAGCCACCACTACGCCGACCCGACCGGCGCCCGCGCGGTCACCGTGCTGCTGACCACCACCTACGACCTGGCGCGCCCCGAGGCCGCCGAGGCCCAGCGGGCCCTGGTGGACGCGGCCGTCTGCCGCATGTACGGCCGGTAGCGCGAAGGCCCCCTCCGGGAACACCCGGAGGGGGCCTTCGACGTGCCTCGGTGGTCAGCCGGCGATCATGCGGCCGGAGGACTTCAGGTGCTCGCACGCCTGGGCGATGCGGGCGGCCATGCCCTGCTCGGCGGCCTTGAGGTAGGACCGCGGGTCGTAAGCCTTCTTGTTGCCGACCTCGCCGTCCACCTTCAGCACGCCGTCGTAGTTCTGGAAGAAGTGACCCACGATCGGACGGGTGAACGCGTACTGCGTGTCCGTGTCGATGTTCATCTTGAT
Organism: Saccharothrix lopnurensis; assembly: GCF_042658445.1. NCBI lineage: Bacteria > Bacillati > Actinomycetota > Actinomycetes > Pseudonocardiales > Pseudonocardiaceae > Saccharothrix > Saccharothrix lopnurensis. The sequence goes on from NZ_JBHSQO010000018.1 coordinate 91,824, forward strand.
GACGCCGTAGGTCAGCGCCTCGTGGATCTCCTCCAGCAGCGAGCCGGAGCCGCCGTGGAACACCAGGTCGAACGGCTTCGAGCCGGCAGGCAGGCCCAGCTTCTCGGCCACCACGTCCTGGCCCTGCTTGAGGATCTCGGGGCGCAGCTTCACGTTGCCCGGCTTGTACACGCCGTGCACGTTGCCGAAGGTCGCCGCCACCAGGTAGCGGCCCTTCTCGCCGGCGCCCAGCGCGTCCACCGTCCTGAGGTAGTCCTCGGGCGAGGTGTAGAGCTTCTCGTTGATCTCGTGGGCGACGCCGTCCTCCTCGCCGCCCACCACGCCGACCTCGATCTCCAGGATGATCCTGGCCTTGGCGGTGAGGTCGAGCAGCTCGGAGGCGATCTTCAGGTTCTCGTCCAGCGGCACGGCCGAGCCGTCCCACATGTGCGACTGGAACAGGGGGTTGAGGCCCCGGTCCACCCGCTCCTGGCTGATCGCGACCAGCGGGCGGACGTAGCCGTCCAGCTTGTCCTTGGGGCAGTGGTCGGTGTGCAGCGCGATGTTCACCGGGTACTTCTCGGCGACGACGTGCGCGAACTCCGCCAGCGCAACCGCGCCGGTCACCATGTCCTTGACCTTGGTGCCCGAGGCGAACTCGGCACCACCGGTCGAGACCTGGATGATCCCGTCGCTCTCGGCCTCCGCGAATCCGCGCAGGGCCGCGTTGAGGGTCTCGGACGAGGTGACGTTGATCGCGGGGTAGGCGAACTCGTTCGCCTTCGCGCGGTCGAGCATCTCGGCGTAGACCTCGGGGGTTGCGATGGGCATCGGTGGGTCCTCCTCGGGTGCCCGGAACGCGGTGTCGGCAGCATCCTACGGCTACCCCCGCCGGCCGCAGTTGATCACCGGCATAGTGGGGTCATGGCGACCGCACGGTGGAACGGCGAGGTCATCGCCGAGAGCAAGGAAACCCGGATCGTGGAGGGGAACCACTACTTCCCCCTGGAGTCCGTCCGCGAGCAGTACCTCAGGCCGTCGGACATGACGACGGTCTGCCCGTGGAAGGGCACGGCGAACTACTACACCCTGCACGTGGACGGCCGGGACAACCCCGACGCCGCGTGGTACTACGCCGAGCCGAAGGCGGCGGCGGCCGAGATCAAGGGCCACGTCGCCTTCTGGCGCGGCGTCGAGGTGTCCGACTAGGAAGTCCGAGGTGTCCGGCCAGGAGGTGCCCGACCAGGAGGTGTCCGACTAGAACAGGGCGGCCGCGAGCTCCCGGTGCGCGGCCCGGAGGTCAGCGGCGCCGACCACCTGCACCGCCACGTGGTCGGCGCCCGCATCGTGGTGCTCGCGCACCCGCCGCACGACACGGTCGAGTGAACCCCAGGCCACCAGGGCGTCGACCAGCCGATCGCTGCCGCCACCCGCGAGGTCGTCCTCGGTGAACCCGTGCCGCAGCCAGTTCCGGGTGTAGTTGGGCAGCCCGAGGTAGAGCGCCAGCCCCTCCCGGGCCAGCTCACGGGCCCGCGTCGGGTCCTCCTCCAGCACCACGTGCTGCTCGGGGGCCAGGAGCACCCCGCGCCCCACGACCTCGCGCGCGCCGGCCGTGTACTCGGGCGTCACCAGGTAGGGGTGGGCGACGCTCGTCCGCGCCGCCGCCAGGGCGAGCACCCGCGGCCCGAGGGCGGCCAGCGCCAGCCGGTCCCGGGGCACGTCCAGCTCGTCCAGGTAGTGCAACAGCTTCCGGTACGGGCTGTGGTACGCCTCGCCCACCACCTCCCGGTGACCGGCCCCGATGCCGACCAGGAACCGGTCGGTCCAGGCCAGCGCCCGGTAGCCCTCGTTCACCTCGGCGGCGGGCGTGGTCCACACGTTCAGGATCCCGGTCGCCACCGCGATCCGCCCCGTGGCGCCCAGCAGCTCGCCCGCGGTCCCGATCGCGGACCCGTCGGGCGACCCGCCCAGCCACAGGGCCCCGTACCCGAGTTCTTCCAGCTCGGCGGCGTCCTCGCCCCGGCCGACCCACTGGTCCGCCCGGCCCCACACGCCCCAGAGCCCCAACTCAACAGCCATCTCGCCTCCCGTCGGAGCAACCACCGGACCGCTCGATTTAGTCCTGCCTGCTCCGATCGGCGCCGACCGCGTCCCGGAGTTACGTTCGCCGCATGACGAAACTGGGAACCAGCGACCTGGACGTGGCGCCCCTGTGCCTGGGCGGCAACGTCTTCGGCTGGACCGCCGACGAGGAGACCTCGTTCGCGGTGCTGGACGGCTTCACCGAGGCCGGCGGCGACTTCATCGACACGGCCGACGCCTACTCGGCGTGGGCGGAGGGCCACACCGGTGGCGAGTCCGAGGCGGTCATCGCCCGGTGGCTGGCCCGGCGCGGCAACCGGGACGACGTGGTCGTGGCCACCAAGGTGGGGATGCTCGACGGCCTGGACAACCTGCGGGCGGACACGATCGAGCGCGCCGCCGAGGACTCGCTGCGCCGCCTGGGCGTGGACCACATCGACCTGTACTACGCCCACAGGGACGACCCGGGCACCGACCAGGCGGAGACCCTGGCCGCGTTCGACGCGCTGGTCCGCAAGGGCAAGGTCCGGTACGTCGCCGCGTCCAACTACACCGCCGAGCGCCTCACCTCGGCCCTGGCGACGGCCGAGCGCGAGAACCTCGCCCCGTTCGTCGCGCTCCAGCAGCCCTACAACCTCGTGGACCGCTCCTACGAGGGCGAACTCCGCGAGGCGGTTCAGGCCCACGGGCTGGCCACCGCCCCCTACTGGGGCCTGGCCAAGGGCTTCCTGACCGGCAAGTACCGCGAGGGCGTGGAGGTCGACAGCGTCCGCGCGAAGGCCGCCTCCCAGTACCTCGACGAGCGCGGGCTGCGGCTGCTCGGGGCCCTCGACGAGATCTCCGAGGCGCACGGCACCACCCAGGCGGCGGTGGCCCTGGCCTGGCTCGCCGCGCAGCCGACCGTGGCCGCGCCCATCGCCAGCGCGAGGACGGAGGAGCAGCTCAAGGCCCTGCTCCCGGCCCTGACGCTGCGCCTGGGCGCCGAGGAGGTCGAGACCCTGAGTTCAATTTAACCGACCAGTAGCTTACTGGCGGTAAGTTGCGTTACGGTGACCTCCCCAGCCCTGAGGAGGTCACCGTGGACGTTGCGGGCAAGGTTGTCCTGATCACCGGCGCGGCCAGGGGCATCGGCGCCGAAACGGCCCGCAGGCTCGCCCGGGAGGGCGCCCGGCTGGCCCTCGTCGGCCTGGAGGGCGAGCAGCTGCGGCAGGTGGCCGCCGAGTGCGGCGGCCGGGCGTGGGAAGCGGACGTCACCGACCGGGAGGCCCTCGAACGCGCCGTCGGCGAGGTCGTGGACCACTACGGCGGCATCGACGTCCTGGTGGCCAACGCGGGCGTCGCCGCCACCGGCTTCATCCGCTCCATGGACCCGGCGGCGTTCGAACGGGTCATCGAGGTCAACCTGCTGGGCGTGTGGCGCACGGTCCGCGCCTGCCTGCCGCACCTGATCGCGAGCCGCGGCTACTGCCTGGTCGTGTCGTCGCTGGCCGCGATCGTGCACATCCCCGGCAACGCCGCCTACTCGGCGGCCAAGGCGGGCTGCGAGGCGTTCGCCGACAGCCTGCGCGCGGAGGTCCGCCACCTGGGCGTGGACGTCGGCACCGCCTACTTCTCGTGGATCTCCACGGACATGGTGAACAGCGCCGACGAGCACCCGGTGTTCGGTCCGCTGCGCGCCGGCATGCCCGGCCTGGCGAGCAAGAAGTACCCGGTCTCCGCCGTGGGCAAGGCCGTGGTCAGGGGCATCACCCGCCGCGCGAGGGCCGTCCACGTGCCCTCCTGGGTGGGTGCCCTCAAGCTGGTCCGCGCGCTCGCACCCCGGATCGTGGAGCGGCAGGCGCGCGGACTCGTGCCCGCCGCCGACCGGGAGATGGCCGCGAACGACCTGTCCGGCCTGGTGGGACCTGGTGGGACCGCGGCAGGGAAGCCCTAGAGCCAGGCGCCCGTGACGATCTGCCACTCGTGCACGCGCGTCCCGGCCACCACGCCGGCGCGCGTGTACGGGTCGGCGGCCAGCACCTCGCGCAGCGCGGCCTCGTCCGCCACCTCGTAGACCAGCAGCGCCCCCGACTGGTCCGCCCAGGGCCCCGACGCGAGCAGCACGCCCCGCTCCACGAGTTCCGCCAGGTACTCGCGGTGCGCCGGCCGGACCACCAGCCGTCCCTCCTGGTCCTCGCCGAACACCCACTCGACCGCGAACCGAGCCATGCGACCCACCTCCGTTGTCCAACGCCGCGCCGAAGCTACCCCTCCACCGGGTAACGTCATCCCCGTGGTCGGTCCGGATCAGAACAGCGGCGGCGTCGCACGCGTGCAGGACACCCTGACGAACCTGCGCATCCAGGACAGCAAGGCCCCGGCCCCCAGCGGCCCGCTGACCCTGGAAGACCTCTACCGGCAGCACCGCATGCGCCTGGTGCGCCTGGCCCTCCTGCTGGTCGACGAGCCGGCCACGGCCGAGGACGTGGTCCAGGAGGCGTTCACCGGCCTGCACCGCCACTGGGCCAACCTGCGCGACGCCCAGGCCGCCGTCGGCTACCTGCGCACCGCCGTGGTCAACGGCTCCCGCAGCGTCCTGCGCCGCCGCAAGACCGCCCGCGACTACACCCCGCCGCACGTGGCCAACGCCCGGTCGGCGGAGAGCCTCGCCATGCTCACCGCCGAGCACCAGGCCGTGGTCGCGGCGCTGTCCCAGCTGCCGCCGCGCCAGCGCGAGGTGCTGGTCCTGCGCTACTACGGCGACCTCTCCGAGGCCGAGATCGCCGAGGCCACCGGCATCTCCAAGGGCACCGTGAAGAGCACCGCCAGCCGGGCCCTGGACGCCCTGCAGAAGATCATGGCCAACCGCTGACGGCGCGCTGAACGCTGAACTCAGGGGTCCTGGACGTACGACTCGCGCGGTCTGAACGTACGACTCGCCGGATCTGGGCGTACGACTCGCGGGGTTCGAGTGTGGAACTCACCTGTCCCGAGTGTTCGACACGGTGGGCCCGGGTGTTCGACTCGCGGGGTCCAACCGTCTTGTCGACGTGTCCAAACCAACCCAATCCGGCACTTGGTATAGACCAATGGCGGTCACATGCCGCAGTATCGGTCCTCGTGGCGCGCACCAGACACGTAATCGCGGTGGACGTAGGCGGGACCGAAACCAAAGCCGCCCTGATCAGCGGCGTCGGCGACGCCGGGCCCGGCCGACCGCCCACCACCCTCGCGCAGCGCCGCCGACCGACCCGTCCCACCGGGGACGCCGTGGTCGAGGACGTCGCCGCCCTGGTCGCCGACCTGCGCGCGGCCGGCCCGCACCCGGTGGACGCGGTCGGCCTCGTCGTCCCGGGCATCGTCGACGAGCCGACCGGCACCGGCGTCTACTCCGCGAACCTGGGCTGGCGCGACTACCCGTTCACCAAGAACCTTGAGGCCGCCACCGGCGCCCGGGTCGCCTTCGGCCACGACGTCCGCGCGGGCGGCCTGGCCGAGCTTCGCCTGGGCAACGCCCGGGACCTGCGCAACGCGGTGATCATGCCGATCGGCACCGGCATCGCCGCCGCCCTGGTCGTCGACCACCGCGTCATCGACGCCCCGGGCGAGATCGGCCACGTCGACGTGGGCCACCCCGACCCGTGCGGTTGCGGCCAAACAGGGTGCGTCGAGGCGCGAGCCGGCAGCGCGGCCATCGCCCGCCGCTACGGCGAACGCGCGAACACGCGGGTCAGCGGCGCGGCGGAGGTCGCGGCGCGCCTCCGGGCGGGCGACCCGGACGCGGCGATCACCTGGCACGAGGCGGTGGACGCCCTGGCGAAGGGCATCCTGCTGGTGGCGGCCCTGCTGGGCCCGGAAGCGGTGGTGCTGGGCGGCGGCCTGGCACTGGCGGGACCGCTGCTGACCGATCCGCTCACCCGAAGGCTGGATGAGCTGGTCACGTTCCAGCGGCGCCCGGAACTGCGGCTGGCCGCGTTGGGCGACGAGGCCGGGTGCCTCGGCGCCGCGCTGCTGGCCATCAACATGCTGGAGGAGACATGAGCACGTGGGGTGGACCCGTGGACGTGACCCTGACCGGTGGTCGGGTCGTCACGCCCGAGGGGGTGCTCGACCGGGGCTGGGTCGCGGTGCGCGACGGCCTGATCGCGGCCGTCGGCGAGGGGGCGCCGCCGGACGGCCCGACGACCGAACTGGGCGGCGGCTGGGTGGTCCCGGGCTTCGTGGACATCCACTGCCACGGTGGCGGGGGTGAGGCGTTCACCAGCGCCGACCCGGACCGGGTGGTCAAAGCGGCCAACGCGCACCGCAAGCACGGCACGACCACGCTCCTGGCGAGCCTGGTCTCCCGCCCGATCCCGGAGCTGGCCGACCAGGTCCGGGCGCTCTCCGACCTGGTCCGCGACGGCCTCCTGGCGGGCATCCACCTGGAGGGGCCCTTCCTCTCCGCCGCCCGCTGCGGCGCCCACGACCCCGCCATCCTGTGCCCGCCGGACCGCCGGTCGATCGACCGGCTGCTCGGGGCGGGCGACGGCGCGGTCAAGATGATCACCGTCGCGCCGGAGCTCGACCACGGCGTGGACGCGGTCCGCCACCTCGTCGACAACGATGTCCTGGCCGCCATCGGCCACACGGACGCCACCGAGGCGCAGATCCGCCCGGCGGTCGAGGCGGGCGCGAGCGTCGCCACGCACCTGTTCAACGGCATGAGGCCGCTGCACCACCGCGAACCGGGCCCGATCGGCGCGCTGCTCGACGACGAGCGCGTCACCGTCGAGCTGATCTGCGACCTGGTGCACCTGCACCCGACCGCCGTCCGGCTGGCCGCGCGGCACGCCGGCCGGGGCCGAACCGTGCTGGTCACCGACGCCATCGCGGCCGCCGGCGTGGGCGACGGCGTCTACGACGTGGGCGGCCTGGAGGTCCGCGTGGTGGACGGCGTGCCCACGCTCGCGGGCGGCGCGGCCCTGGCGGGCAGCACTCTCACCATGGACGTGGCCTTCCGCAACGCCGTCACCTCGTGCGGCCTGACCGTCGACGAGGCGGTGCACGCCACCTCGACCCGACCGGCGCGGCTGCTCGGCCTGGAGGACCGCACCGGCCGGCTGGCCGCGGGCCTCAGCGCCGACATCGTCGTCCTGGACGACGACCTCAAGCCGCGCGAGGTGATGAGCCGGGGCGCGTGGGTGAAAGACTGACCCCGTGCCCGACGACCCCGAGAAGCTGGTGGCCGAAGCCCTGCGCGCCCAGGTCACCAGCTCCGGCGCGCACAAGCTCCTCGCCGTGGCGGCCGAGCCGCGGGGGCGGGAGCGGGGACCGGAGCGGGAGCAGGGGCCGGGACCGGGAGAGCCGGCGGGTGACCGGTCGGCGGCGGACCTGTCGGCGGCGGATCGGTTGACGGCGGACCTGTCGGCGGCTCGGTCCTCGGCCGGTCGGTCCTCGGCCGACGGGTCACCGGTCGGCGCCCCGTCCGGCGGTCGGCGCGGTGCCCGGGCCCGGCCCTGGGCCCGGAACCGTCCGCCGGGCCCCACCGGTCCCGCCGGCACGGCCTGGCTGCTGGTCCTCGCCGTCCTGCTGGGCCTGGCCGCCGGCACGGTCGTGGCCGTGATGACGCTGTGGTGAGCACCGCTCAGGTGTGGGTGAGCGGCCCTCCCCGGCGGGACCTGTACCGTGAGGGCCGTGACGGTCGCGCCCACCTCCACGATTGCCCTCGGCCCGGACTGGCTTGACCCGCAGGTCCTGCTCTCAGGACTCGGGCCCTACATGCTGGTCGGCCTCTGCTTCATCATCTTCGCCGAGTGCGGCCTCCTGGTCGGCTTCTTCCTGCCCGGCGACTCCCTCCTGTTCACCGCGGGCATGTTCGTGGCCACCGGTCTGCTGGACTACCCGCTGTGGTTGGTGTGCGTGCTGCTCACGGCGTGCGCGATGCTCGGCAACGTGGTCGGCTACTACATCGGCTACCGCGCGGGCCCCGCCCTGTTCAGCAAGCCCGAGTCGAAGATCTTCAAGAAGGAGTACGTCGACAAGACGGAGGAGTTCTTCGAGAAGTACGGCGCGCGCGCGATCGTCCTGGCCCGGTTCGTGCCCATCGTGCGCACGTTCATCACCGCCATGGCGGGCGTGGGCCGCATGGACCAGCGCAAGTACTTCACGTACTCCTTCATCGGCGGCATCGCCTGGGCCGCGGGCCTCACGGTCCTCGGCTACTTCCTCGGCCAGATCCCGTTCGTGCGGGAGAACATCGAGATGATGCTGATCCTGATCGTCCTGCTCTCGGTCGTGCCGATCATCGTCGAGGTGATCAAGGCCCGCCGCGAGAAGAAGTCCCTGCTGGCGCAGGAGGCGCAGGACATCACCCAGGTCATCGAGCGGGTGGACGACCTGGTCGACGACCTGGTGGACGACAACGCCGTCACCCAGCGGATGAAGCGCCTGGACTGAGGGTCCGCGGACGCGCTCGAAGTCAGCGCGCCTCGAACATGGACCCGGGGTTGAACAGGTTCCCCGGGTCCAGCGCCCTCTTGATCTCCCGGTGCACCCGCAGGCCCACCGGCCCGATCTCGCGCGCCAGCCACTCCCGCTTGACCTTCCCGATGCCGTGCTCGCCGGTCACCGTCCCGCCGAGCGCCAGCCCCAGGCCCAGGATCTCGTCGAACGCCCGCCGGGCCCGCGCGAACTCGTCCGCCGAGGACGGGTCGTAGACGATCGTCGGGTGCATGTTGCCGTCGCCGGCGTGCCCGACCACGGCGATCCGCAGCCCCACCTCGCCGCTGATCCGCCCGCACCCGGCGATCAGGTCGGCGATCCTGGTCCGCGGCACGCACACGTCGTCGGTCAGCCACGCCCCGTAGACCTCCAGCGCGGGCAGCACGGCCCGGCGCGCGGCCAGCAGGTCGCGCCCCTCCGACAGGTCCTCGGTCGCGTAGACCAGGTCGGCCCCGGCCGCCGCGCACGCCTGCTCGACGGCCGCCAGCTCCCGCCGGGCCGCCTCCCCGCCCGAGTCCGACTGGCACAGCAGCAGCGCGCCGTCCGCGCCCAGGTCGGTGCGCAGGAACCGCTCCACGGCCTCGATGGAGGTGCGGTCCATGATCTCCATCAGCGACGGCACCACGCCCTCGGCGACCACCCGGCTGACCGCCGCGCCGGCCGCCGCCGGGCCGTCGAACGCGGCCACCAGCGTGGCCGGGGCCTGCGGCAGCGGCCGCAGCGCCAGGGTCGCCCGGGTGATGACCCCCAGCGTGCCCTCGCTGCCGACGAACAGCCTGGTCAGGTCGTACCCGGCGACGCCCTTGACGGTCCGGCGCCCGGTGCGCAGCAGCTCGCCGTCGGCGAGCACCACATCGAGGCCCAGCACGGAGTCGGTGGTCACGCCGTACTTCACGCAGCACAGCCCGCCCGCGTTGGTGGCCAGGTTGCCGCCGATGGTGCACCAGTCGTAGCTGGACGGGTCCGGTGGGTAGAACAGCCCGTGCTTCTCCACCGCGCCGCGCAGGTCCAGGTTGACCACCCCGGGCTCGACCACGGCCAGCCGGTTGTCCGGGTCCACCTCCAGGATGGCGTTCATCTTCGTCATGGCCAGCACCACGCAGCCCTCGACCGCGTTCGCCGCCCCCGACAGCCCGCTGCCGGCCCCGCGCGGCACGATCGGCGTGCCGGACCGCCCGCACGCCCGGACCACGTCCCGGACCTGCTCCGCGGAGGTCGGCAGCACGACGGCCAGCGGCGTCCCGAACGGGGCGAGGGGCATCATGTCCCGCTGGTAGGCCGCGGTGACGTCGACATCGGTCAGCACGCCGTCAACACCGACGGCGGCGCGGAGCTCGGCCAGCAACGACCCCATCCACCCACGCTAACCCGCTTCACCCGCCGACTCCAGTGCGTGCCCGGCCGACCACTCCCCGGTCCCGGGGTCCCCACCCCGATCCCGCGCCGGCCCACCGCCCCGCCTCGCCCACCGCCCCGCCCCAGCCCGCGCCAGGCCCGGTCCCGCGCCGCCCCCGCGCCGGCCCCCGATCCCGCGACGGCCCCGCCCCCGCACCCACCCCCGTCCCACCCGGCCCGGACTTTTCGGCGAGCCGTTCTCCCGGAGTCCTCCGGACCTCGCCGCGCTCCCACGTAGGCTGCACACGTGGTGTTGTCCGCATCGTCCGAAACGATCGCACTCGGCTCGCTTGATTCCGCAGGTCCCACGGCCGTGTGGCTCATCACGCTGAGCTTCATCTTCTTCGAGTGCGCGTTCATCTTCGGCCTGTTCCTGCCCGGCGACTCGCTGCTGTTCGCCGCCGGCGTGGTGCTCGCCTCGCACGACAGCGAGCTGTCCGCCTGGCTGCTGTCCGTGGTCGCGCTGGTGGTGGCCGTCGTCGGCAACCAGATCGGTTACTACATCGGCCGGCACACCGGCACGAGGTTGCTGGCCCGGCGCGGCGGCAAGGTGCTCAACAAGGAGAACCTGGCCAAGGCCCGCGACTTCCTCGACCGCCGCGGCTTCTGGGCGATCGTGCTGGCCCGCTGGATACCGTGGGTCCGCACGCTGGCCCCGATGATCGCGGGCGCGGCGCGCATGGACCCGAAGCGGTTCATGCTGGCCACCACGATCGGCGCGATCGCCTGGGTGCCGACCCTGGTGCTGGCCGGCTACTACGGCGCGGGCCTGCTGGCCTCCGTGCCGTGGCTGGAGACGGTCGCGGTCGTGGCGAGCGTCGCGTTCTTCGTCTTCGGCACGGCCTTCGGCCTGCACCGCTACCGGCAGGAGATGAAGAAGCCGGTGGAGGACGAGGAGATCGTGGCCCGCTAGACCACCTCGGTGATCAGCAGGTCCGCGGACGACTTCGACGCGTTGACCATGAGCGCGTTGACGTGGTCGGTGCCGTGCAGCACGCGTTCCCGCGCGTCCTCGACCGACCGCCCGTAGCGGACGTGCCGGTCGATCAGCCGCGCCACGCGCAGGTCCTCGTCGATCATCAGGAACCACGCCTCGTCGAGCACGACCCGCACGCGCTTCCACTTGTCGTACTGCATCAGCAGGTAGTTGCCCTCGGTGACGACCAGCGGCACGGCCGGGTCGATCCGCACCGCGCACGCCACCGGCTCCTCGATCTCGCGGCGGAACTCCGGCGCGTAGACCACGTCCGGCCCGCACGCCTTGAGCCTGGCGAGCAGGTCGGCGTAACCGGGGATGTCGAACGTGTCCGGCGCGCCCTTGCGGTCGGCGATGCCCAGGCGCTCCAGCTCGCGCTGGGCGAGGTGGAACCCGTCCATCTCGACCAGCACGGCGTCCGCGCCGAGCGCGTCCACCAGCCGCCGCGCCAGCGTCGACTTGCCCGAGCCCGGCGCCCCGCCGATGCCGAGCAGCCTGCGCTCGCCGGTGTCCACCAGCGCTCGGGCCCGGTCGACCAGCTCGTCGAACCTCACCGACTGTCCCGCCACCGTCCCAGCTCCTCCACCCAGTCCCACGCGGTGTTGCGCACGCGCACCGCGGCGACCTCGTTGGCCCAGCGGACGGCGTCGGCCGGTTCGTCGCCCCGGGCGACCGCCACCGCCAGCGCGCCGTGCCACACGTCGCCCGCGCCGTTGGTGTCGCGCACCTCGACAACAGGTACAGGGTGCGAGCCGGTGGCACCACCGCGCGACCAGGTGACGGGGCGCGGGCCGTGCGTCCGGATCACCAGCGGCACACCCCGGTCGTGCACCTCGCGCTCCGCCATCCCGAAGCCCTCCGAGCACGCCGCGACGTCCACCAGCGGCAGCAGGTCGTCGAGCACAGGCTTCCAGCTCCCCGCGTCGAGCACCACGGGCACGCCGCGCCGCCGCGCCAGGCGGGCCGCCGCCAGCGCCAGCGGACCCAGGTGACCGTCCACCAGCACCACGTCCGCCCCGGCCACCTCCGCCTCCACCAGCCCGTCGGCGACCTCCACCGCGAACCCCTCCGCGTTGCGCGAGACCACGGTCCGCTCGCCGTCGCGCTCCCGGACCGCGACCATGCTCAGCGCCGGGCCGCCCGCCCCGACCGAGCGCACCTCCACCGGCCGCAGCCGCTCCCGGGCGAACGCGCCCAGCTCGCCGCCCAGGGCGGTCAGCAGCACCGCCCGGTGCCCCAGCGCGGCCACCGCGCGTGCCGCGTTCGCCGCCGGACCGCCCGGTGCCAGGTGGACACCCAGTGACTGCACCTTCTCACCGGGCAGGGGGAATTCGGCCACCGACTGGCTGACGTCCACGGTGGTCAGGCCGACACAGAGCACGGAAACCACGTTCCGACCTCCTACCAGGTACTGTTCGGCACGCAATCGCTTGCGCAGCTCAGACGGGGACGGCTCCATGGTCACCATGCGGGAGGTCGCCGGTCTCGCCGGCGTCTCCATCACCACGGTCTCACACGTGATCAACGAGACCAGGCCGGTCGCGCCGGACACCAGGGACCGGGTGCTGAAGGCGATCGAGGAGACCGGGTACACCGGTGACGCCATCGCCCGGTCGTTGGTCACCGGCGGCACGAAGTCCCTGGGGCTCGCGGTGTCGCTCGTGTCGCACCCGTACTTCGCGGAGCTGATCGCGGCGATCGAGAGCGAGGCGACCCGCGCCGGGCACACCCTGGTGCTGATCAACACCCGGGGTGACGCGGAGAGCGAGCAGGCCGCCGTCCGGATGCTGCGGTCCCGGCGGGTGGACGGGGTGCTGCTCACCCCCACGTCCGGCTCGGCGGCGCTGCCCGAGCTGCGCCGGCTCGGCGTGCCGACGGTGCTGGTGGACCGGCTCACCGTGGCGCAGGACACCGACCAGGTCGGCCCGGAGAACGTGCAGGCCACGTCCACCCTGGTGCGGCACCTGGCGGACCTGGGGCACCGGCGGATCGGCCTGGTGTCCGGCACCCCGGGGCTGGCCACCACCGACGAGCGCGTGCTCGGCTACCGCCTGGGCCTCGGCCGGGCCGGGCTGGCGTGGGACGAGGCGCTGGTGCGGACGTCCCTGGGGCCGCTGCTCGGGCAGGTGAGCGGGGTGGTGGTGAGCGACCACCACGTGCTGGTGGACGTGCTGCGCACCGCCCGCGCGAACGACGTGCGGGTCGGCTCGGACCTGGCCCTGGTGACCTACGACGAGGTCGAGTGGTCCGAACTGGTCGACCCGCCGCTGACCACGATGGCGCAGCCGGTGGAGGAGATCGGCCGGACCGCGGTGCGGCTGCTGCTGGCGCGCATCGAGGACCCGGACCGGGCGCCCCGGACGATCCGGCTGCCGCCGACGCTGCGGCACCGCGAGTCGTGCGGGTGCCACGGCTGAGGGCTGGAGGCCGGGGGCTGGGGCCGAGGACCAGGGCTGGGGGCCCGACGAGACCCACCGCTCGCCCGACCCCGGGCCCGCCGGACCCGGCCTCCGAGACCCGGCCACCAGACCCCGAACCCCGCCACCAGACCCGACCTCCCGGACCCGGCTCACCGCCGCCCCGGCGCCATCCCGTTGCGCTCCAACAACGCGGCGGCCTCCACCGCCATCCACCCGCCCAACTGCACGGACAGGTCCCGCTCCGGCCGCGCCCACCCCCGCTCCGGCCCCCGCCCCCACCGGTGCCCCGGCGCCGCGCCCCCCGCGGGCGGGCACGCGGGCTCGCCCCACTCCGGACCGAACAGCGGCCCGCCGACCACCGCGGCCCGGTTCGCCCACACCGCCTCGGCCGAGGAGAACACCAGGTCGGCCGCCCGCGCCGCCTGCGGCCGGTCCAGCCGCAGCGCCGCCTGCGCGAGGTACCGGGTGAGGATGCCGCCGAACAGCCCGCCGTCACCGCCGCCGTGCCCGCGCAGCACGCCGTCGACCGCCAGGTGCTCGGCCACGGCGTCGACGATCCGCGCGGCCTGGTCGCCGTACGCGCCGCCGAGCTCCACGCACGCGCCGAGCACCACGCCCTGGCAGTAGGTGTAGAAGTTCTTCTCCACCTCCCGCACCGACCCGTCGGGGTGGACGTGCAGCCCGTCCCACAGCAGCCCGGTCTCCCCGTCGCGCAGGCACCCGTCCACCCAGTCCACGGTGGACCGGGCCCGCCCGAGGTCGGCCGGCGTGCCCAGGCGGGCGAAGAAGATCGCCGCCGGGCCGTTGGCGGGCACGTTCTTGAAGTCGTCGTGCCGCTTCCACCAGATGCCGCCGCCGCCGTGGTCGGTCCAGGCGTCGCGGAGGTGCCGCGCGATCGTCGCGACGGCACCGGGCCTGGCCACCCCGACCTCGTGCCGGGCGCGCAGCAGCGCCAGGCCCAGCCAGGCGATGTCGTCGTAGTAGTCGTTGGTCCACCCGACCAGGTTGCGCACGCGGATGCCGCGCACGAGCCGACGCACCAGCGCCACGCGGGCCTCGCGCGGCGACCGGAGCTGGGCGTCGAGCACGCAGTCCAGCAGGTGCGCCTGCCACCAGTAGTTGAACCGGACGTGCAGGCGGTCGCCGGGACCGGCGGGCCACGAGACCGCGCCGAGCGCGGTGCCCGGCAGCCCCCAGACGCGGCGCAGGTGCCGGGACTCGACGGCACGCTCCGCGACATCGGCGCGCGCGGCGAGGAGCTTCGGTGTGGTCACGTGCCCAGGGTGCCTACTGAACCGGTCGAGAAGCTCGCCGGAACAGGTCCCAGTGGTAGAGGGCCATGGCCACGCTCGTGGTGAGGTTGTAGCTCGACACCCGCGGCCGCATCGGCAGGGACACCACCAGGTCGGCCCGCGCCCGCACCGCGTCGGACAGCCCGTGGCGCTCGGACCCGAAGGCCAGCACGGCGTCGTCCGGGATGCGCCGGTCCCGCAGGTCCACCCCGCCGGCGTCGAACGCCACGACGCGCCCGACGACCTCGTCCACGCCGCCCAGCCGCCGCACCGGCAGCGCGAAGTGCAGGCCGGCGCTGCCGCGCAGCACGTTCGGGTGCCACGGGTCGACGTCGCCCAGCGACGCCACGCCCCCGGCGCCCAGCCCCGCGGCGACCCGGATCACCGCGCCCAGGTTGCCCAGGTTGCGCGGGTTGTCCAGCAGCACCAGCGGCGCGGGCGGCACGGGGTCCACCGGCTCCGCCGGGCGTTCGGCGATCCCCGCGACCCCCGTGGGGTGCGTCCGCCCGACCCGCCGCACGAACTCGTCCGCGCCGACGACCTCGGCCCGCCGTTCGAACTCGCCCACCAGGTCGGGCGCGTGGGACCGCGCGAGCCCCAGCGCCCCGTCCCGGTCCAGCACCACCACGGACCGCACCCGCGCGCCGAACCGCAGCGCGTGCTTGACCGCGTGGAAACCCTCCAGGACGACCTGCCCGACCACCACACCCCCGACCACGACACCCCCGAACGGACCGGGCCATGGTAGTGACGGGTCGGGTCAGCGGCAGACCTCGGCGCCGCGCGACGTGCGCTGCTCGGCGCGCCGCCGGAGGTAGAAGCCGACCCAGGAGCCCAGCACGACCAGCGCCACCAGCACCTGCACCAGGCGCGCCGCGGAATCCGGGTAGAGCACGCCGTCGATGTAGGTGTCGATGAAGCCCACGGCGAGGGGCTCCTGCCCGGCGGCGGCGCGGAAGGTGTTCTCCAGCCAGGTCAGCGGGCAGGGGATGGGGAACAGCACGACGAGGAGCCCCCACGTGGCCATGGCCGCGTGGAAGTAGAGGACCCCGGGCCGGCGCCAGGCCAGGAAGCCGCCCACCACCAGGAAACCCAGGACCCCGAAGTGCACCACCATGACCAACTCGGCTAACGCGTGCGCGACCATAGGGACCTCCCTGCACCCAGGGTAAGCCCGTTGACGATCACGTGTCGGGGAATTCCCGGTTATCGATCGTCGCCGGTCAGCCCCTGGGCAGCGCCTGCCACGGCACGTTGCCCGCCACGTCCAGCAGCAGGTCGGCCAGCACCGACAGCGGCGCGCCCACCAGCGGCCCCGGCACGGCGGCGGCCAGGGTGTGCTCGTCGAAGGCGATCGCCACGCCGTTGGCCCGCGGGTCGTGCAGCAGCGCCTGCGCCAGGCCGGAGCCGAGCAGGGCGGAGGCGAACGCCGGGTTCTTGCGGCGCACCTCGTAGCGGGCGTCGAACACCGGGTCGCCGGTGGCCGTGAACTGCTCGAACAGGCTCCACGCGGTGTCGCTGCGCGGGCTGATCAGCACCCAGGGGCCCGGCATCGGCCGCGGCACCACCACGACCGAGTAGGCGCGGTACCCGGCGGTCACCGCGTTGTCGGTGCGCAGCACCACCTCGACCGCCAGCACGGGCGCCCCGCGCCAGTGCCCGACGAGCTGGAACTTCACCCGGCTGCGGTCGGACTCCAGCATCCGCCCGATCTGCGGCACGCGCTCCTGGAAGCCCTGGTCCTCGGCGACGAACCGCCACCCCAGGGACGCCTCCAGCGCGCGCATCCGCTGTTCCCAGTCGGTCACGAACCCCTGGTCCGTGAACGGGTTCCGCTTCCGGCGCGACAACCCCACGGCGACCCCGACACCGAGGATCGCCACGACCACCAGGAGCAGGACCAGGGAGACCACGTCAGTCCAGACCCAGGTCCGCGAGGTCGAGCAGGTAGCGGTAGGGCAGGCCGGCGGCCTCGACGGCCTCGCGCGCGCCCGTGCCGCGGTCCACCACGGTCGCCACGCCGACCACGGTGGCGTCGTGCGCGCGCAGCACCTCCACGGCGGTCAGCACGCTGCCGCCGGTGGTGGAGGTGTCCTCGACCGCGAGCACGCGCCGCCCGGCGACGTCGAAGCCCTCGACCTGGCGCTGCATCCCGTGCTGCTTGCCGGCCTTGCGCACCACGAACGCGTCGAGCACCTCGCCCGAGGCCGCGGCGGAGTGCATCATCGCGCAGGCCACGGGGTCGGCGCCGAGCGTGAGCCCGCCCGCCGCGGCGAAGTCCCAGTCCGCGGTGAGCTGCCGCAGCAGCCTGCCGATCAGCGGCGCGGCCGCGTGGTGCAGCGTCGCCCGGCGCAGGTCGACGTAGTAGTCGGCCTCGGCGCCCGAGGACAGCGTGACCTTGCCGTGCACGACGGCCAACTCGCCCACCAACCGCGCCAGCTCGGCCTTGGCGTCGGGGTCCAGCACCACATCGGTTCGCACGGGTGCCAAGACTGTCATACCCAAGGCTGTCGTACACCGTCGCGCCCCGACACACCACGACCCCGCCGTAGGCTGCGCACCGTGATCCTCCCCGGCGTCGACACCCTGGTCATCGAGCAGCCCTGGGGCGTGGGCCGCCACCTGTTCGGCTCCCGGTACGAGGTCCGGGTCCACGCGGAGGGCGGCGAGCCGCTGGCCACGGTGACCGACCGCGGGCCGCTGGGTCCGCTGCGCGGGCTGCTGCGCCTGACCGGCTTCTCCGGCCGGACCGGGTTCGCCCTGGCGCTGGCCCACCGCGGGCAGCCGCTGCTGCTGATCGACAAGGGCCGCTGGCGACCGCCGACCCGGGTCGCGGGCCCGGACGGCGCCCCGCTCGGCGCGGTGCGCCTGGAGGGCCGCGGCGCGTACGGCCTGCTGGACCCGGCGGGGCAGCGGGTGGCGCTGTTCCACGAGGTCGCGAGCTTCGGCGCGGGCGCGATCGCCGAGCGCGACGGGAAGCGGGTGCGCCGGGACGTGCTCCGCCTGCGCCCCGGCACACCGGAACCCCTGCGCTCACTGGCCATCGCCACCGCCGTGGCCTACGACGTGGTCCGGGGCGCGGGCACGAACCACACGGGCAGCGGCGGCTTCGACTTCCCGACCCCGGTCTGAGCCGGGGCCGGGCCGCGCGGCGCCCCGCCGGCAGCACCGATACCGACGGCACCGGCGCCGCGGGACACCGCGTCCCGACCTACCAGGCGTCCTCGGTGAACCGGCTCGGCCCGTCCTCGTCGTCGCCGACCACGCGCGGCCGCCCCGCCTCCACCACGTCCTCCGGGTCTTCGCCCTCCCGGATCGCCGCGTAGGCGCGTCGGAGGTCCGGCACCCCGGTCCGCAGCGCCCGCTGCACGCCCTCGTCGTCCGCGGCCCGCCCCGAGGCGACGTCCCGCCAGGACAGCTCGCCCGCGTCGACCCGCCGCGCCAGGTCCTTCAGCTCGCGCGGCGCGTCGGGCGAGTTCGCGAAGCGCGAGATCGCCGCCAGGTCGGCGGCGCCGAGCCCGGGGGACCGCATCCGCACCCGGCTCGCCGCCCGCGCGGTCTCCTCCACGGTGGCCAGCCGCGCGTCCACGTCGGCGACCAGCGCGTCCAACCGCGCCCTGTCGTAGGGGAAGGTCACTGCCCACCCCCGCCGGAGCCGGCGCCCACCGGGGCGGGCGGGGTCGGCGGCGGGGTCTGGTAGCGGCCGTGGGCCGAGTGGCCGGCCTTGCCGAGCCCGTAGCCGCCCATCGCGATGCCGATGCCGCCGGACTTCGCGGCCGCCGCGCCGTTGTCGTACTTCTCCCTGCCGTCCTGGTAGGCGTCCAGCACGTCGAGGAGGTCGCCGACGTCGCGCACGTCCTTCAGCTTGGTCAGCGCGGTGCCCATCGCGACGATGCCGTCGACCATGCCCTGGACGCCCTCGATGAGCGCCTGGATGGAGATGATGATCTTGCGGATGGCGTCGGCGATCTGGACGGCGTCGTAGACCATCCACACCGCGCGCCCCCAGCCGACCACCGGGATCCACGCGGTCATCGCGGCTTCCATCAGCTTGCCGACGAGCATGTCCAGCAGCGTCAGCGCGAGCCCGCACGCCGTGCGGCAGGTGGAGGCGGTCGACCGGAACTGGTTGCCGATGATCCGCGCGACCTGCGAGTCGGCCTCGATCGCGACGACCCACATGGTGCTCATGCGCAGCTCGAACGCCTGCGCCGCGCCGCCGTCCCAGTGCGGCGAGAGCTGACCGACGCCCGCGTCCACGTTGTGCCGCACGGAGTCCAGCGCCTTGGCGACCCGGTCCCAGGCGTTGGCGTTCTCGTCGATCTTCTCGAAGTCGCCGAGCAGCGGGTTGATCAGCGACTCGACCAGGTTCTCCCCGGTGACCTTCTCGTAGATCCAGTTGACGCCCTGGATCTTCCAGCCGGCCTTCTCGATCAGCTCCCGGGTGGACTGCCGTCCGGGCCGGTCCTCGGCCGCGGCGCCCAGCGCGACCGCCGGGTCCTCGACGTCGGCGTACGCGGTCACCGCCCGCCCCCGACGGTGGGCGCCTCGGCGACGTCGGCCAGCTGCGCCAGCACCCGGTCGACGCGGCTCAGCACCAGTTCCTCGCCGCGCTGGTAGGTGTCGGCCGCCCCGGTCAGGCCCTCGGCCTCCCGGACCATCATCCGGTGGGCGAAGTCCAGGGTCTCGCCGTACAGGCCCGCGACACCGGTGACGACCGGCTGGAGCAGCGAGAGCAGGCCGGTGAACCCGGAGGTGTCACCGCCCTTGACGACCGCGTGCTCCTTGATCACCTGGAAGTGCCGCGCGTTGCGGGTCAGCAACTCGGCGCAGCCGCGCAACTCCGGCGGCTCCACCCTGAACTCCTCGCCCATCGACCGTCCCCTCCTCGATCCAACTGGTGGACTCGGACGGGCGGGACGGGCGTCGGGTTCCCGCGGACCTACGTGCGGCCCCGGCCACCCGCGACGCGCGAGGCGATCCGCCGGACCAGGGCCCGCGGCGCGAGCCTCGCGAACAGCGTGATGGTCTTGTACTGGGTGCCCGGGATGGACAGCTGCTTGCCGGCCCGCAGGTCGGCCAGGGCGTCGTGCACCACGTGGTCCGCGTCCAGGTACAGCAGGGCGGGCGTCTTCGACATGTCGATGCCGGCGCGCTGGTGGAACTCGGTGCGCACGAAACCCGGGCACAGCGCCATCACCTGCACGCCCGTGCCCGCGGTGGCCATGGACATGCCCTCGGAGAACGAGATCACCCACGCCTTGTCGGCGCTGTAGGTGGTGCCGCGGCCGGGCAGGAAACCGGCGACGCTGGCCACGTTCACCACCGCGCCGCGACCGCGCGCGATCATGCCCGGCAGCGCCGCGCGGGTCAGGCGCAGCACGCTGGTCACGTTCACGTCCAACTGGGACTCCAGCGCCGCCGGGTCGGCGGTGACGAACTCGCTCGCCAGCGCGAAGCCCGCGTTGTTGACCAGCAGGTCCACCTCGCGCGCGGCCAGGAAGTCCGCGACGGCCGCCCGACCCCCCGCGGTGGACAGGTCGGCGGGCAGCACCTCGGCGGTGATGCCGTGCGCGTTGCGCAGCTTGGCGGCCAGCTCCTCCAGCCGGTCCACCGCGCGGGCGACCAGCACCAGGTCGTGGCCCTCCGCGGCGAGCCTGCGGGCGAACGCGGCCCCGATGCCCGAGGACGCGCCGGTGACGAGGGCGATCGGCGGGGTCACGGCTTGCGCCCGAACTGCGGGCGGTGGACCTCGGCGCCGACGTCGGCTTCGTCGTCCGCGTCGAACGGGTCGACCACGTCGGCCAGCTCGCCCAGGTCGCGCAGCAGCCGCTCCAGGCGGGCCGGGGTGGAACCGGGCGGCGCGGCGGCCAGCACCCAGTCGTCCTCCAGCCACACGACGGTGACGTCCGCGCCGATCTCCTCGGCGGCGTCCACCAGGTCGGGGGTGATGAGCTTGCGCGCGGCGGGCAGCTCGCTGACGAACGCGTACCGCGAGCCGACCGGTCCGAGCAGGTCGGGCATCTGGTCGCGTTGGAACGGCACGCTGGGCAGCCACAGCTCCACGACCACCGGCAGCGCGCGCCGGCAGCGCACGCCCACCAGCACCGAGTTCACCTTGCCGCTCGTCTCGTGGTCGAGCACGTAGACCTGCCGGCGGCCGTCCGCGGTGAACGTCGAGCCCGCCACCACGTCCTTGGCCACGCCCGCGCCGTAGTAGGCGATCGCGCCGCTCTCCCACCGGGTGGGCAGCACGTGGTCGGTCTCCTCGAACTGCCAGCCGCGCAGCGCCGCCCAGCGGCGGCGCTCGCGGTTACGCGCGGTTCGTTGCGCCCGGTCGGTGGCGAGCAGGGCGAACCCCGCGACGCCCGCGACGGCGGCGACGGTGAACCAGACCCACGCCGGGATACCCACGGTGCGAGAGTAGCGGGCGCGGGGGAACAATCGAAGATCACCGGTGGCGCGGTTCGCGCGTTCGGATCAAGCCGTTACCCGAAGGCGCAGGTCGGGGTACCCGGATCGACACGATCGGTGATCCCGGACCCAGCGGGACCGGGGCCATCCGGTTGAGGGCCGGCTCCGGTCGGGGTCGACGCGGGGGTCGGCCGGCGTCGACCGACCCCCGACCGCGACCTCAGCCCGTGACCTCAGCCCCGACCGACGATCAGCCCGGACTGGTCGTCGAGCACGTCGACCTTCACCGCGTCCCCGTCGCGGACCTCGCCGGCCAGCAGCTCCCTCGCCAGCTGGTCGCCGATGGCCGACTGCACCAGCCTGCGCAGCGGCCGGGCCCCGTAGAGCGGGTCGAAGCCGTTGAGCGCGAGCCAGTCGCGGGCGGCCGGCGTGACCTCCAGGGTCAGCCGCCGCTGGGCCAGGCGCCGCCCGAGGCGGTCGACCTGGATGTCCACGATCGAGGTCAGCTCCTCGGTGGCCAGGGCCCGGAACACCACCACGTCGTCGAGCCGGTTGAGGAACTCCGGCTTGAAGTGGCCGCGGACCACGGTCATGATCGCGTCCCGCCGCTGCCGGTCGTCCAGCGAGGCGTCCGCGATGACGTGCGAGCCGAGGTTCGAGGTCAGGACCAGGATGGTGTTGCGGAAGTCCACCGTGCGGCCCTGGCCGTCGGTGAGCCTGCCGTCGTCGAGGACCTGGAGCAGCACGTCGAACACGTCCGGGTGCGCCTTCTCGACCTCGTCGAGCAGCACCACGCTGTACGGGCGGCGGCGGACCGACTCGGTGAGCTGGCCGCCCTGGTCGTAGCCGACGTAGCCGGGGGGCGCGCCGACCAGGCGGGCCACCGAGTGCTTCTCGGAGTACTCGCTCATGTCGATGCGGATCATCGCCCGCTCGTCGTCGAACAGGAACTCCGCCAGCGCCTTGGCCAGCTCGGTCTTGCCGACGCCGGTCGGGCCGAGGAACAGGAACGAGCCGGTGGGCCGGTCCGGGTCGGCCACGCCCGCGCGGGTGCGCCGGACCGCGTCCGACACCACGCGCACGGCCTCGGACTGGCCGACCACGCGCCGGGCCAGCTCGTCCTCCATGCGCAGCAGCTTCGCCGTCTCGCCCTCCAGCAGGCGGCCGGCCGGGATGCCCGTCCAGGCGGAGACCACGTCGGCCACGTCGTCCGCGCCGACCTCCTCCTTGAGCATCACCGCGGCGTCCTGCGTGGTGCGGGTGGCCTCCTCCAGCTCCTTCTCCAGGGCCGGGATGCGGCCGTAGCGCAGCTCGGCGGCCCGGCCCAGGTCGCCGTCGCGCTCGGCCCGCTCCGACTCGCCGCGCAGCTGCTCCAACCGCTCCTTGAGGTCGCGGACCTTCTCGATGGCGTTCTTCTCGTTCTGCCAGCGGGCGGTCAGCGCGGCCAGCTCCTCGCGCTTCTCGGCCAGTTCGGCGCGCAGCGCGGCCAGCCGCTCCAGCGAGGCCGGGTCCGACTCCTTGGCCAGCGCCATCTCCTCGATCTCCAGCCGCCGCACGGCGCGCTCGACCACGTCGATCTCGACGGGGCGCGAGTCGATCTCCATGCGCAGGCGGGACGCGGACTCGTCGACCAGGTCGATCGCCTTGTCCGGCAGGAAGCGGGCGGTGATGTAGCGGTCGGACAGGGTGGCGGCGGCGACCAGGGCGGCGTCGGTGATGCGCACGCCGTGGTGCACCTCGTAGCGGTCCTTGAGGCCGCGCAGGATGCCGATGGTGTCCTCGACCGAGGGCTCGCCCACGAAGACCTGCTGGAAGCGGCGCTCCAGCGCCGGGTCCTTCTCGATGCGCTCGCGGTACTCGTCCAGGGTGGTCGCGCCGACCATGCGCAGCTCGCCGCGCGCCAGCATGGGCTTGATCATGTTGCCCGCGTCCATGGCGGAGTCGCCGCCCGCGCCGGCCCCCACGATCGTGTGGAGTTCGTCGATGAACGTGATGACCTGGCCGGCGGAGTCGGTGATCTCCTTCAGCACGGCCTTCAGGCGCTCCTCGAACTCGCCGCGGTACTTCGCGCCCGCGACCATGGCGCCCAGGTCGAGCGCGACCACGCGCTTGCCCTTGAGCGACTCGGGCACGTCGCCGGCGATCACGCGCTGGGCCAGGCCCTCGACGATCGCGGTCTTGCCGACGCCGGGTTCGCCGATCAGCACGGGGTTGTTCTTGGTGCGGCGGGACAGCACCTGGACGACGCGGCGGATCTCGGTGTCCCGGCCGATGACCGGGTCCAGCACGCCCCTGCGGGCGCGTTCGGTCAGGTCGACGCCGTACTTCTCCAGGGCCTGGTAGGTGCCCTCGGGGTCCGGGCTGGTGACCCGGGCCGAGCCGCGGACCTTGCCGAACGCCTCCTTGAGGGCCTCCGGGGTCGCGCCGTGCCGCTTGAGCAGGTCGGTCACCTGGCCGCCGTGCTGGGCGAGGCCGACCAGCAGGTGCTCGGTGGAGACGTACTCGTCGCCCATCTCGGTGGCGAGCTCCTGGGCGCGGCCGAGCACGCGGGCGGCGTCGCGGGAGAACTGGGGGGCGGACACGGACGAGCCGGTCGCCGCGGGCAGCGAGCGGGACAGCTGGTCCAGCTCCTTGTGCACCTGCTTGGCGTCCGCGCCGACGGCGCCGAGCAGGGGCGCGGCCAGGCCGTCGCCCTGGGCCAGGAGGGCGCCGAGGAGGTGAACGGAGGTGACGTCCGGGTTGCCCGCGATGGTCGCCGCCTGCACGGCGGCCGACACGGCCTGCTGCGTCTTCGTGGTCGGGTTGAAAGCGTCCATTCCTCACCTCGGTCGGCGAACGTGCGTGGACCGGCGTGCGGCACCGGCCGTCACCCTGGTCAACGTCAGAAAAGTTGAGCCTGTTCCGCTCAACCTACGCGAGTGCTGTGGCATGGGCCACGCGGTACCGGGGTGGGTGAAAAATCCGGTGACCCCCGAGCGGGGACCCGTGAGGATCACCGCATGACCTCTCTCGTCAACCACATCACGTTCGACTGCCGGGACGCCTACGAACTGGCCGGGTTCTGGAGCCTGGTCACCGGTCGGCCCCGGGCCGACGACGACCACCCCGGCGATCCCGAGGTGTACATCGAGCTGCCTTCTGGTCCGGGACTGCTGTTCATCCAGGTGCCCGACCCGAAGGTGGTCAAGAACCGGGTGCACCTCGACCTGCGGCCCGAGACGACGCGTGACGCGGAGGTCGAGCGGCTGCTCGGGGTGGGTGCGAGGCTGGTCGACGACCAGCGGCGGGCGGACGGGACCGGGTGGGTGGTGCTGGCCGATCCGGAGGGCAACGAGTTCTGCGTGGAGCGCAGTGCGGCGGAGCGGGCCGCGCGGGGCTGACGAGGGTTCCGGGGAGGGCGGGGCACCACCGCTTCGCGGGCGCGGTCTCGTCCCGCCCTCCGGTTCCGCCACGTCCTCACGCCGCCTCGCCCTCCACCGCGCCCCCGTGCCGTCATGGCACCCGAATCCGGCACGGCTCCCGCTCCGGCACGCCCTCGCACGGACCTGACCCGGGCCTGGTGCGGCGCCGGCGCGGTGTCGGCCCGGTCCTGACCGGGACGTCGGCACAGGTCACCCACATGTCTTAAAAAGTTGTCCACAGGGGGCGGGAGTTGTCCACAATCCGCTGGTGCGCATCCACAGGCGGGTGCGGATGACCGCAACAATGCGGTTCCAGCCGTCACCCGGCCCGGTGCTCCGGCCCGGTGCCCGGCACGGCCGCTCGCAGGACCAGCGTGCGCGCCTGTCCGGGCAGAGGCAAATCGGGCGTCTCGACGTGGCTCCGCTCCCCGCCCACCCCCGGGTCGCCGGCGGGCTTGGTCCTCGGGTTCGGCGGGCTCAGCCCCCGGGTTGGGCGGGTGCGCCCCGCCGGGGACCCGGACCGCTCCCCGATCCGCACAGCCGCTCGTACGCATGGGGGTGGGACACAAGCCTCGATTTCGGTATATGTATAGAGGAGTATCCACCCGTTGGCCGGAGCGACCCGCGACCGTCCGTGACCGCTTAGCACTCGAAGGTGGCATCAAGGAGTCAACCAGGCAGTTGACGGGTTAATGTCCCCTCGTCGGGGATGGAAGCTTGACGAGGACGTAGCGCCTTGCTGGCGCCGCCAGAAACGTGGAGACTGCGCCCGGACCATGACTGCGAACGCTGTGTTGAGCCCCCTCCCGAGCCCGCCACACCGAGAACCTCCCCCCGGGGTCACCGCCATGGTGCGGATGATCCGGGAGAGCTTCGCGGTGGTGGAGCCGCGCTCCGACGAGGTCGCCAAGTTCTTCTACGGAATGCTGTTCAGCCTGGCCCCGGCCACGCGCGAGATGTTCCCGGTGAACATGGAGGTGCAGCGCAGCCGGTTGCTGCGCGCCCTCGTGCACGTGGTGCAGATGGTGGACCGGCCGGACGACCTGATCCCGTTCCTCCGCCAGCTCGGGCGCGACCACCGCAAGTTCGGCGTGGTCAACGTGCACTACGAGTCGGTCGGCACGGCGCTGCTGGCGGCGATCAAGAAGTTCGCGGGCCCCGCGTGGACGCCGAAGGTCGAGCTCGCGTGGGCCGAGGCTTACACGATCATGGCCCGCTCCATGCAGGAGGCCGCCGCGGCCGACGACGGTCCGGCGTACTGGCACGCGACCGTGCTGGAACACCAACGGGTGAGCTGGGACCTGGCCGTGATCCGGTTGCAGCCGGATCACCCGGTCGGGTACCGCGCGGGCCAGTACGTGAGCGTCGAGACGCCCCAGCGGGCCCGGCTGTGGCGGTACTACTCGCCCGCCAACGCCCCCCGCGCGGACGGCATCATCGAGTTCCACATCCGCTCGGTCGAGGGCGGGTGGGTGAGCCGCTCGATCGTCGGGCACACCCAGGCCGGTGACGTGTGGCGGATCGGCCCCCCGATGGGCCGGCTCAGCGTGGACCGCAAGTCCGGGCGCGACGTGCTCATGGTCGCCGGCGGCACCGGGGTCGCGCCGATGCACGCGATCATCGACGAGATGGCGCAGTGGGGCGAGAACCCCCGCGTCCACCTGTTCATGGGCGGTCGGACCCGCGAGGACCTGTACGACCTGGACAACCTCCAGCGGTTCGCGATGACGAACCCGTGGCTGACCGTCGTGCCGGTGCTGGAGTCGGACCCGGGCGCCCGCGGCGTCGAGCAGGGCACCCTCGCCGACGTCGTCACCCGCTACGGGGCGTGGCAGGACCGCGACGTGCTGGTCTGCGGCTCGCCGTCGATGATCCGGGCCACGGTGTCCCGGATGCTGGTGGCGGGCACCCCGCTGGACCGGATCAAGTACGACCCCTTCACCCTGGACTGAGCCTCACCTCACCACGCCACGCCGCTTCCGAGCCGAACCAGCCGCACCCCGGTCCGCACTCCCGCGCCGGGGTTGGTCGGCAGCCGCACCCGGGCTGATCAGCTCCGCCACTCGGGACCAACATCCCCCGCTTCGGCGGCCGGCCTGTCGACCGGGGACACCGGCCCCAGGACCACCGCGGCGATCCCCGCAGGCGTGACGCGCCGAGCGCTTGGGCGAACGCGGGCAGCAACTTCCCGGCGGCGGAGGTCGGGCTGAGCCGAGACCAGGGGCTCGCCCGAAGCCGGGCTAGGCCAGGTCGGGCTGGATCGGGCCGAGCTGGATCAGGCGGAGGGGCCGGACCCAGACCGGAGCCGGGGGCTGAGAGCTGGGGCCGGGAGCTGAGGGCTGAGGCCGGGAGCTGGCCTGGGCTGGGGACTGGTCTGAAGTCGGGTCGTGGAGGGCTGGGCTCCGGGGCTGGCCCGAGATCCGGGTCGGGTCCGGTCCGGTCGGGTCGGGGAGGGCTGAGGCCGGGTCGGAGAAAGGCCGACGGCCCGGCTGTGGGGTGGCCGGGCCGTCGGGTGGGTTTTGGGGGATGCGGGGTGGTCGCGGGGTTCCTCATGTGCAACCGATGGTCGGTAACGGTGTTTCCGTACATCAGTCACCCCATCGTGTGTCCCCGGGATCAGCGCTTGGGCCCCGGCCGCCACACCACCAGCGCGGTCTCGTGCCGCACCGGCACCAGGTCGCGCCGGTAGGAGGCGTGCACCGACGCGGCCGCCTGCTCGGCCGCCGCCATGGCGGAGGCCAGTTCCTCGGTCAGCTGGTGGACCCTGGCGCGCAGGGCGCCGACCTCGTTCTCCAGCTCGATGATCCGCTTGACCCCCGCGAGGTTGACGCCTTCTTCCTGCGACAACCGCTGCACCTCGCGCAGCAGCACGATGTCGCGCATCGAGTACCGGCGCCCGCCCCCGGACGTGCGTCCTGGCGACACCAGCCCCATCCGGTCGTACGACCGGAGCGTCTGCGCGTGCAGACCGGACAGCTGCGCCGCCACCGAGATCACGAAGAACGGGGTGTCCTCGTCGGTGCCGGGCGGGAACGGGAAGCTCACACCTACCTCTTCTCCACCAGGGCGTTGAGTTCGGCGCGGGGGTCGTGGTGGGTGGTCACCGCCGCGTACTTCTCCAACGCCTCGCGTGCCGCGGCGTCCATGTTGTCCGGCACCTGCACCAGGAGCGTGATGAGCAGGTCGCCGACCTGGCCGTCGCGCTTGGCGATGCCCTTGCCCTTGGCCCGCAGCACCCGGCCGCTGGCGGTGCCCGCGGGGACCCTCAACGTCACCTTGCCGTCCAGGGTGGGCACGGTCAACGTGGTGCCCAGGGCCAGTTCGGGGAAGGTGACCGGCGCGGTGAGGGTCAGGTCGTTGCCGGACCGCCCGAACACGGGGTGCGGGTTGACGTGGACCCGCACGTACAGGTCTCCGGCGGGTCCGTTGTTGCGCCCGGGTTCGCCCTGGCCGGCGAGCCTGATGCGCTGGCCGTCGTCGACGCCCGAGGGGATGCGGATGGTGAGCGTGCGCGTCTTGGTGCTGACGCCGTCGCCGCCGCACTCCGGGCACGGGTCGTCGACGATGCGGCCGGTGCCGCGGCAGTCGGTGCACGGTTCGGAGAAGGCGAACGCGCCCTGGCTGCGGGTGACGAGTCCGGCGCCGCCGCAGTTGGTGCAGGTGCGGGGGGTGGTGCCGGGTCTCGCGCCGGAGCCCGCGCAGGTGCCGCAGGCCGACGGGCTGGACAGCCGCAGGGGGACGGTGGCGCCGCGGACGGCTTCGGTGAAGTCGATCCGCACGTCGGTTTCGACGTCGTCGCCGCGGCGGGGCCGGGTGGCGGAGGCGGTGGTGCCCCCCCGGCGGTTGAACAGGCCGCCGAGGATGTCGCCCAGGCCGCCCATGCCGCCGGCGCCGGTCTGCTGGGCGCGGCCGAACAGGTCGCCGACGTCGAAACCGCCGGTGCCCCCGGTGCCGAAGCCGCCGGGGAAGCCGCCGCCCCCGGCGAAGAGGCGGCGGGCTTCGTCGTACTGCTTGCGCTTGGCGGCATCGGACAGGATGCCGTACGCCTCGGAGACGGCCTTGAAGCGGGCTTCGGCCTTGGCGTCGCCGGGGTTGGCGTCGGGGTGCAGTTCCCGGGCCAGCTTCCGGTACGCCTTCTTGATCTCGTCGGCCGAGGCGTCGGAGGAGACGCCCAGCTCGCGGTAGAAGTCCTTCTCGATCCAGTCCCTAGCACTCACCGGACATCACCTCCCTTTCCTCAGCTGCCCTCGGCCGGCTCCGCGGCGGCCGGCTCCGGCTCGTGGTCGGTGACGCCGACCAGCGCGGGTCGCAGGACCCGTTCGCCGTAGCGGTAGCCGCGGCGGAGCACGGCCGTGACCGTGGGTCCGCCGACCTCGGGGGACGTGCTGTGCTGCACGGCCTCGTGGACGGACGGGTCGAACTCCTCGCCCTCGTGCCCGAAGGGTTCGAGGCCGAGGCCGCGGAGGGTGGTGACCAGCTTGTCGGCCACGGCCTTGAACGCGCCGGTGAGGTCGCCGTGGGCCTCGGCGCGCTCGACGTCGTCGAGGACGCCGAGCAGTTCGCCCGCGACCTGGGACTTGGCGGTGCTGATGACCAGTTCCCGGTCGCGCTCGACGCGCTTGCGGTAGTTGGCGTACTCGGCGGTGAGCCGCTGGAGGTCGGCGGTCCGCTCGTCGAGCTGGGCCTTCAGCTCGACGGCGGGGTCCTCGGCGACGGCCGTGCCCTCGTCGGGCAGGTCGGGGGCGGCGTGCTTGCCGCCCTCCGACGTCTGCCCGGACGACTGCTCCGGCGACGACTGCTCCGACGACTGCTGCGGCTCCGACGCGGGTGCTCCGACCTGGGTGTCGCCGTTCTCCGGCGCGCCGTCCCCGGCCGGGGTGGCGCGCACCTCGCCGGTCTCGGGGTCGATGCGCCTGCGGTCGGTGACGACCACCTGGGGCTCTTCGGGCTGGGTCACTTCTTGTCGTCCTCGTCCACGATCTCGGCGTCGACCACGTCGTCGGCCTTGGGCGCGTCGCCCGCGGCGGCCCCGCCGGCGGCACCCGGGCCCGCGTCGGCGGTCGGCGCGGCGTTGGCGTACAGGGACTGGCCGATGGCCTGCGACTCGGTGGCGAGCTTCTCCACCGCGGCCCGGACCTTGGCGATGTCGGTGCCCTTGAGGGCCTCGTTGGTCTCGTCGATGGCGGCCTTGACCTTGTCCTTGACCTCGGCCGGGATCTTGTCCTCGTTCTCCTTGACGACCTTCTCGGTCTGGTAGACGAGGGTCTCGGCCTGGTTGCGGACCTCGGCTTCGTCGCGGCGGCGCTTGTCCTCCTCCGCGTGCGCCTCGGCGTCCTTGATCATGCGGTCGATGTCGTCCTTCGGCAGGGCGGAGCCACCGGTGATGGTCATCCGCTGCTCCTTGCCGGTGCCCATGTCCTTGGCGGAGACGTGGACGATGCCGTTGGCGTCGATGTCGAAGGTGACCTCGATCTGGGGGACGCCGCGCGGGGCCGGCGGGAGGCCGGTGAGCTCGAACATGCCGAGCTTCTTGTTGTCCGAGGCGAAGTCGCGCTCGCCCTGGAAGACCTGGATCTGCACGGACGGCTGGTTGTCGTCGGCCGTGGTGAAGATCTCGGAGCGCTTGGTGGGGATGGTGGTGTTGCGCTCGATGAGCTTGGTCATCACGCCGCCCTTGGTCTCGATGCCCAGGGACAGCGGGGTGACGTCGAGCAGCAGGACGTCCTTGACCTCGCCCTTGAGGACGCCGGCCTGGAGGGCGGCGCCGACGGCGACGACCTCGTCCGGGTTCACGCCCTTGTTGGGCTCGCGGCCGCCGGTGAGCTCCTTGACCAGTTCGGCCACGGCGGGCATCCGGGTCGAGCCGCCGACGAGCACGACGTGGTGGATGTCGCCGACGCTGATGCCGGCGTCCTTGATCACGTTGTTGAACGGCGCGCGGGTGCGCTCCAGCAGGTCGTTGGTGATGCGCTGGAACTCGGCCCGGGACAGCGTCTCGTCGAGGAACAGCGGGTTCTTGTCGCCGTCGACGGTGATGTAGGGCAGGTTGATGGTGGCCTGGGAGGAGCTGGAGAGCTCGATCTTGGCCTTCTCGGCGGCCTCGCGGATGCGCTGCAACGCCATCTTGTCCTTGGTCAGGTCGATGCCGTTGCTCTGCTTGAAGCGCTCGACCAGCCAGTCGACGATGCGCTGGTCCCAGTCGTCGCCGCCGAGGTGGTTGTCGCCGGAGGTCGCGCGGACCTCGACCACGCCGTCGCCGAGCTCCAGCAGCGAGACGTCGAACGTGCCGCCACCGAGGTCGAAGACCAGGATGGTCTGCTCCTTCTCGCCCTTGTCGAGGCCGTAGGCCAGGGCGGCGGAGGTGGGCTCGTTGACGATGCGCAGCACGTTGAGGCCCGCGATCTGGCCGGCCTCCTTGGTGGCCTGGCGCTGCGCGTCCTCGAAGTAGGCGGGGACGGTGATCACCGCGTCGGTGATCTCCTCGCCCAGGTACGCCTCGGCGTCGCGCTTGAGCTTCATGAGCACGCGCGCGCTGATCTCCTGCGGCGTGTAGTCCTTGCCGTCGATGCCGGTGGACCAGTTGGTGCCGATGTGCCTCTTGACCGACCGGATGGTCCGGTCGACGTTGGTCACGGCCTGGTTCTTGGCGGGCTGCCCGGTGAGCACCTCGCCGTTCTTGGCGAAGGCCACGATGGACGGGGTGGTCCGCGAGCCCTCGGAGTTGGCGATCACCGTCGGCTCGCCGCCCTCGAGAACCGCGACGACGGAGTTGGTCGTCCCCAGGTCGATGCCGACCGCTCGCGCCATTGGATTCCTCCTGGTAGTGCGTGTGTGGAAGCCCCGCATTGAGCGGCACTGGCTCAAGTTTGCCGGCTTCCCCGGACTTGAGTCCAACCGACTCAACCTTTCTGCTCCTTGCAACGAGCGGGAGGGCCCGCGTGTTCCCGGCGGGACGTGATCCGGACCACCCGTCAGGAGGAATTCCCCGGCCGCCCCGGAACGCGCGAGTGCCCCCGGCGCACGCCGGGGGCACGGGTCGGTCGGGGGTCGGCTCAGGCCGCGAGGACGTCCACGTCGCCGCTGCTCGCGCGCAGGTACAGCTCGACCGGCGCGCCCGGGTCGTCGGGAACGCCCACCTCCAGCTCGCCGCTGTCGGTCCCCACGTCGACCCGGTAGGGGACGCGCGGGACCTGGACGACGACGTTGCCGCTGCCCGCCACGGCGCGGACCGAGGTCGCCGCGTCCAGCCGGACGTGCACGTCGCCGGACCGGCTGTCGAGGGTCACCGCGCCGCGCATCCCGGACAGGGACGCGTTGCCCGAGCCGAGCCGGCCGGTGAACCCGCCGCCCACGTCGGCCACCTCGACGTCGCCCGAGTCGTCGCCGATGCGGACCTCGCCGGAGACCCCCCTGATCACCGCGTCGCCCGAGCCGATCTCGACCTCCACCGCGGCCACGCCCTCGAAGCGGACGTCGCCCGACTCGCTCTCGCCGACCACCCGGACGTCCTCGGACGGCACGGTGACCTCGTAGTCGACCGTGCACCGGTGGCCGCAGCCGTCGAGGACCAGGGTCGTGCCCTCCACCCGGTGGGAGGTCCCGGAGGGCGCGGCGGCGTTCTTCGGGTACTGGAGCCGGCGCCGGACCTCGGTCGAGTCGGCGCCCGCGCGGCCGCGGACGACGATGTCGCCGGAACCGTTCCGGAGCCGGACCTCGGTGATCCGCTCGCCGACGGTGTGCCGGTCCTCGAAGCCGTGCTCCACCAGCCGCACGCAGGACGTGAGCGCCACCGCCGCGGTCACCGCCGCGACGGCCGCCAACCCGATCCGCTTGCCCACCACAGTCGCCCCCTCAGGCGTTCACGTCGTTGTGCCCAAGCTAGGCGGTGGGCGGGTCGGGCCCCATCGGGAAGGCCCCCGACCCGGCATGGGGGTTGTCCCTACCCCCGGCGGCTCAGGCGAGGGCCTCGACCGCGGCGCGCAGGGCCGGGGCGGAGAGGGCGGGGTCGCCGAGGAAGTGCCGGGAGGCGATCACGTGCGCGGCGGTCGCGCGCTCCCACACCGGGCCCCGCACCGGGACCTCGGTGATCACCAGGCGGAACGGGCGCACGTGGCGGCCCAGCCGGTGCTCGACGCCCCGCACCACCTCGCCGATCGGCAGGGCCTGGGGGGAGGCGGCGGTGCGCCGGTGGTGGTCGGCCGCGGCCGGCCGCAGGGCCAGGACCGCGGCGCGCAGCGCCGGGCGCACGCGCAGCGACGTGCCCGAGGGGTCGTCCGGCACGTCCGAGGGGTCGTCCGGCGGCGACCCGGCGCGGGCGTGGTCGAGCACGTCGGCCCACCAGCCCAGCCACTCCCCGGCCGCGGCCGCGCGGTCGACGCCCGCGGGGACCACCACGGGCACCCCGGGGTCCAGCCCGGGCAGCTCCGGGACGGTGTCGACCGAGAGCGCGAGGGTGTCGCGCAGGAACAGGGCGGTGGTGACCGCCCGGCTCGTCCCGTGCGACACCTGCCACGACTCCCGACCGGCGAACCCCATGGGCCCAGTGTCCCGCGCGGAGGTCACCGACCGCGCATCAGGAAGGACACGACCGGTTCCAGTTCCCCCGCCGTCGGGGGGCGGTCCGCGATCAGGCCCTGGATCAGCAGCCCGTCGAGCCCCGCGAGCAGCGCCCGCAGCACCACCGGGTCCCGCGCCCCGGCCGGGTCCGCCAGCCCCTCGAACCACCGCCGCGCCGCCGGCCTCAGCCCCGGGCGGCGCGCGGCGAGCAGGTACAGCTCGTACCCGGCCAGCGTCCGGCCCCGGTGCGGGCCCACCGCGTCCGCGAGGAACCCGGCCACCGCCGCGGGCGCCGGGTCCAGGGCGCGGAACCCCGCCGCCGTCTCGTCGGCCGACCAGGTGAGCGTGGCGATCAGCAGGTCGTCCAGCGTCGCGTAGTAGTAGGTGGCCGACGTGGGCGGCACGCCCGCCTCGCGCGCCACCGACCGGTGGCTCACCCCCGCCGCGCCGTCCCGCTCCACGACCCGCAGCACGGCCTCCAGGATCACCCGCCGCCGCTGCTCGCCGCGCCGGCGGCGGCCGTCCGCCCGGGAGGTGGTCGGGTCAGGCATCGCCGGCGTTGCTCCCCAGCTCGATGGCGACCACGCCGGCGATCACCAGCAGCAGGCCGACGACCATGGTCGCGTTGAGGGGCTCCTTGAACAGCACCACGCCCACGCCCGCCACCGCCGCGACGCCGAACGCGCACCAGATCGCGTAGGCCACGCCGATGGGCATGCCCAGGTGGAGGACCTTGCCGAGCGCGGTGAACGCGACCAGGTAGCCCACGACCACCACGATCGAGGGAACCACCCTGCTGAACCCCTCGGACAGCTTCAGCGAGACCGTGGCGGCCACCTCGGCGACGATCGCGACGGCCAGGACCAGGTAGACGAACATGAGCGACCCCCGGAAAGTTGAACAGCTGTTCCACTATCTTATCCGGGGATATGCGATCTGCCACGCTCAAGTGGTTACTGGCCAGTAAGCGGGCGTAGGCTGCCGAGCCAAGAGAGACGGACGAGAAAGGCCGCCACCACAATGGGAGCCCTCCAGCTCACCCTCGGCGCCATCGGCGTCGCCGTCAGCGTGTACGCCTGGGGCCTGTTCGTCGCGGGTGTCCTGCGGATGATCAGGATCGTCCGCCTCGGCCAGCCGGACCCGACGCGCGCCGGGCCGTTCTGGCCGCGCCTGAAAACCCTGCTCGTCGAGTTCGTCGCGCACACCCGGATGATGAAGTTCCGGAAGGTCGGCCCCTGGCACTGGATGGTGATGTGGGGCTTCCTCATCGGCTCCGCGGTGCTGTTCGAGGCGTACGGCGAGGTCTTCGACCCGGGCTTCCACTGGCCGGTCATCGGCACCTGGTCCGCGTGGTCGCTGCTGATCGAGCTGCTCGGCCTCGGCACCGTCGCCGGCGGCGTCGCGCTCGCGGTCATCCGCCAGCTCAACCACCCGCGCCGCGCCGACCGGCTGTCCCGGTTCGCCGGCTCCAGCTTCAAGTCCGCCTACTTCGTCGAGGCCGTCGTCATCGTCGAGGGCCTGGGCATCCTCGGCGTGAAGGCGTTCAAGCAGGCCGCCGGCCTGGAGGACCCGCCGCTGTGGTCGTCCTTCGTCACCGGGCCGCTCTCGACGATCCTGCCCACCAGTCCCGACTGGGTGTCCGTCATGGCGGCGATCAAGCTGCTGTCCGCGATGGTCTGGCTGATCGTGGTCGGCAAGAACCTGACCATGGGCATCGCCTGGCACCGGTTCAGCGCGTTCTTCAACATCTACTTCAAGCGCGAGGACGACGGCGGCGTCGCGCTCGGCGCGCTCAGGCCGATGATGAGCGGCGGCCAGGTCCTCGACCTGGAGGAAGCCGACCCCGACAAGGACACCTTCGGCGTCGGCAAGGTCGAGGACTTCACCTGGAAGGGCTGGCTGGACTTCAGCACCTGCACCGAGTGCGGCCGCTGCCAGTCCCAGTGCCCGGCGTGGAACACCGGCAAGCCTCTGTCACCCAAGCTGGTGATCACCCAGCTGCGCGACCACGCGTTCGCCAAGGCCCCGTACCTGCTGGCCGGCGGCAGCCGCGACATGGCCGGCGACGAGGTCGGCCTGGTCGAGGACAAGTACGAGGACTACAAGAAGCGCCTGGAGACCGTCGACGTGCTGGCGATGGCCGAGTCCGAGCGCCCGCTGGTCGGCGGCCCGGACGAGCTGGGCGTCATCGACCCCGAGGTGCTGTGGTCCTGCACCACCTGCGGCGCGTGCGTCGAGCAGTGCCCGGTGGACATCGAGCACGTCGACCACATCGTCGACATGCGCCGCTACCAGGTGCTGATCGAGTCGAACTTCCCGTCCGAGCTGGGCGGCATGTTCAAGAACCTGGAGAACAAGGGCAACCCGTGGGGCCAGAACTCCCGGGACCGGCTGGCCTGGGCCGAGGGCCTGGACTTCGACGTGCCGGTGTTCGACGGCGAGCTGGGCGACACCGAGTACCTGTTCTGGGTCGGCTGCGCGGGCGCGTTCGAGGACCGGGCGAAGAAGACCACGCGGGCCGTGGCCGAGCTGCTGCACACGGCGGGCGTCAAGTACACGGTGCTCGGGCCGGAGGAGTCGTGCTCCGGCGACCCGGCGCGGCGCGCGGGCAACGAGTTCCTGTTCCAGATGCTGGCGCAGCAGAACGTCGAGGTGCTCAACACCGTGTTCGACGGGCGCGAGCCGGGGCAGCGCAAGATCGTCGTGACGTGCGCGCACTGCTTCAACACCCTGGCCAACGAGTACCCGCAGGTCGGCGGCCAGTACGAGGTCGTGCACCACACGCAGCTGCTCAACCGCCTGGTGCGGGAGCGGCGGCTG
Source organism: Saccharothrix lopnurensis (assembly GCF_042658445.1). Lineage (NCBI taxonomy): Bacteria > Bacillati > Actinomycetota > Actinomycetes > Pseudonocardiales > Pseudonocardiaceae > Saccharothrix > Saccharothrix lopnurensis. Next base: position 127,621 of record NZ_JBHSQO010000018.1, read on the forward strand.
GTGCCGGTGGCCGAGATCGCCGAGGACGTCACCTACCACGACCCGTGCTACCTGGGTCGGCACAACAAGGTCTACGAGGCGCCGCGCGAGCTGGTCGGCGCGTCGGGCGCGACGCTGCGCGAGATGCCCCGCAACGCCGAGCGGTCCATGTGCTGCGGTGCCGGCGGCGCCCGCATGTGGATGGAGGAGCGGATCGGCAAGCGCATCAACGTCGACCGCGTGGACGAGGCGCTGGGCACCGCGCCGTCGAAGATCGCCACCGGCTGCCCGTTCTGCCGGGTGATGCTCACCGACGGGGTGACCGCCCGGCAGAACGAGGGCGTGGCCGGTGCGCACGTCGAGGTCGTGGACGTGGCGCAGCTGCTGCTGACCGCGGTGCGGCGCGGCAGGGAGCCCGAGGCGCAGGACGTGCCGACGGACGAGGCGCCCACCGGCACCCCGCTGCCGGACGAGGACAAGGAGCCCTCGTCGCCGGCGAACTGATCGTCCGGTGACCCCGGTGACCCCGGTGGTTCCGACGGCGGAGCCCCCTCCACCCGCGCGGGTGGAGGGGGCTCCGCAGGGTCAGCGGTCGTCGGTGGCGCGGTCGTAGACGAGGTCCAGCACCCAGCCCGTCAGCGCCACGATGATCGCCCCGAAGAACGCGGCCCAGAAGCCGCTCACCTCGAACGGCAGGCCCAGCTCGCCGGCCAGCCAACCGGTGAGCCAGAACAGCAGGGCGTTCACCACCAGCCCGATCAGGCCGAGCGTGACCACGTAGAACAGGCAGCCGAAGAACTTCACCAACGGCTTGACCACCGCGTTCACCAGGCCGAACAGCAGCGCGACGCCGATCAGCGTGCCGATCTTCGCGGGCGCCGAGGCGCCCTGGTCCAGGTCGATGCCCGGGACGAGCGTGGCGACCCAGACCGCCACCGCCGTCAGCAGCACGTGCACGAGAATGCCCATGCCGCAGCAGGCTAGCGGTGGCGCTGCGCCGAACGGGTCAGGCGCGACGACGCCTGCGCGCCGCCACCAGTGCCAACGCCCCGCCGCCGAGCAGCAGGCCGCCGAGCGCGAACAGCGGGAGCGGGGCCGCGCCCGTGTCCGCCAGGTTCCCGCCGTCGCCCGCCACCGGGACCGTCGCGGAACCGGTGGTGCTGGGCGCGGTGGTGATCGTGGCGGTGGGCGCGGTGGTCGACGTGGTGGACGCGCCGTCGCCGATCAGCACCGGCACGCGGGCGGCGTTGTTCGACGAGTCCGCGTCCGGCAGCTCGTTCACGCCCGCGCCGACCACGTCGACCGCGGAGAACGGCGCCTTGACGCGCAGCGTGAAGCGCACCTCGGCGGTCGCGCCGGGCGGCAGGCGGTCCTCCAGGGTGTACCCGTTCGCGTCGGCGGTGACGTTGTCGCCGATCGCGACCCTCTCCGCCTGCCGGTCGGACGGCTCGCCGAGCGCGAACACCGCCCGCTCCGGCGCGGTGCCCCCGTTCGTGACCGAGACGACGGCCTCGAACTCGTCGCCGACGGCGTAGCGGTCCCGGCCCGGCTCCAGGCGCAGCGCGTAGGACATGTCGCCCCTGGCCGCGCCGTAGGCGAGCTCCACCCGGGGCCCGACCAGGGTGTGGTCGATCTCGATCTCCCGGGTGTAGGTGACCCAGTCGACCCGGTCCCCGCCGGTCGGCCGCACCAGCGCCAGGCCGTGGCCGAACAGGGCGCCCGCGGTGATCGTGTACCGGCCCGCCGGCAGGTCCTGGAAGGAGGAGTCGCCGCCCACGGCGGGCTCCGCCGACCGGTCGACGTCCAGCGGGCCGCCGGTGACGCGCACCGGGCAGCCGCTCGGCGGCGTGGTCCCGGCGCCGCCCTCGACCCGGCACAGCACCGGCACGTCCGCGCCGCGCAGGCCGAAGTCGACCGTGCCGCCGCCGACGACCGGCTGCGACGGAGCCTTCGTGGTCGGCCGGAAGACGTCGGCGTTGGGGTTGTAGACCATGACCGGCACGTCGGGCACCTCGGCCCGGTAACGGCCCCGGGCGTCCGTGCGGAACACGCCGATGTCCTGCCTGGTGGCGGCGTCGGAGACGCGGATCGCGCGGCCGTTGGCCAGCGGCTGCTCACCCGCGTCGCGCTTGCCGTCGGCGTTCCGGTCGAACCACACCAGGCCCTCGATGACGACGGTGCCGCCGTCCTGCGCGGCGGCCGGGACGGTGCCCGCCGCCAACGCCGTGAAGGCCGCGCACGCGGCGGCCGCCCTGCTCAGGTTCCGCACCCGGAACTCCCCCAGAAGATCGAATTCGTCACCTCGTCGTCGTGGGGTGGGTCATGATCGTTTCGAGACCTGCGTCACACCCCGCGACGGGCGGATCACCGCCTACCGGCTTAACGTCGTCAGCATGCCTGAGCGGTCCGAGAAGAGCGGCGGCGGGGAGAGCACGCTGACCGTGCTGCTGGCCCTCGCGGTGAACCTGGCCATCGCGGTCATGAAGGCCGTCGCGGGGGTGATCACCGGGTCGGCCGCGATGATGTCGGAGGCCGCGCACTCGGTCGCCGACACCTTCACCGAGGGCCTGCTGCTGACCGCGCTGCGCCGGTCCGGCCGGGCAGCCGACCGCGAGCACCCGTTCGGGTACGGCAAGGAGCGGTACTTCTGGTCGCTGCTCGCCGCCGTGTCGATCTTCGTGTCGGGCGCGGTGTTCGCGTTCTACGAGGGGTTCCGGACCGTGTTCGGGGCGCCGGAGGAGCAGACCAGCCCGGTGGTCGGCTACGTGGTGCTGGCGATCGCGTTCGCGCTGGAGTCGGTGTCGTGGGCGCAGGCCGTGCGGCAGGTGCGGCGGGGGGCGCGGGAGGAGGAGCGGTCGTTCCTGGAGTTCCTGCGGGTGTCGGACGACCCGACGGTGAAGACGGTGCTGCTGGAGGACTCGGCGGCGCTGGTCGGGCTGCTGCTGGCGTTCGGCGGGATCGGGCTGCACCACCTCACCGGGTCGTCGCTGTGGGACGGGGTGGCGTCGCTGCTGATCGGCGTGCTGCTGGCGGTCGTCGCGTTCACGCTCGCCTCGACCAACCGGGGGTTGCTGATCGGGCGGCAGGCGGACCCCCACCTGGTGCGGGCGGTGTGGGCGGAGCTGCGCGACGCGCCCGAGGTGGAGCAGGTGGTGGACCTGCTGACGATGGCGGTGGGCACGGACCGGGTGCTGCTGTGCGCGCGGCTCGACTTCGACGACGCGCTGGAGGTGGCCGAGCTGGAGCGGGCGTGCGTGCGGATCGACGACGAGCTGCGGCAGGCGCACCCCGAGCTGGACGAGGTGTTCCTGGAGCCGGTGCCGCGGACCGACCAGGCGCTGCGGGCGCGCGTGCTGGCCCGGTACGGCGACGTGCGGTTGTAGTGCCCGGTGCTGTTCAGCGCTTGGTGTGGGTGCGGTGGAAGCCGAGGTACGCGCGGGACGGCGTCGGGCCGCGCTGGCCCTGGTAGCGGGAGCCCGCCTGCTGGGAGCCGTAGGGGAACTCGGCCGAGCTGCTGAGCCGGAACAGGCACAGCTGGCCGATCTTCATGCCGGGGTGCAGGGTGATCGGCAGGTTGGCGACGTTGGACAGCTCCAGCGTGATGTGGCCGGAGAAGCCGGGGTCGATGAAGCCGGCCGTGGAGTGGGTGAGCAGGCCGAGGCGGCCCAGCGAGGACTTGCCCTCCAGCCGGCCCGCCAGGTCGTCGGGCAGGGTGACCAGCTCGAACGTGGAGCCGAGCACGAACTCGCCGGGGTGCAGGACGAAGGGCTCGTCGTCGACGGTCTCGACGAGCGTCGTGAGGTCGTCCTGCTGGACGGCGGGGTCGATGTGGGTGTAGCGGGTGTTGTTGAAGACGCGGAAGAAGCGGTCCAGGCGCACGTCGATGCTGGAGGGTTGCACCATGACGTCGTCGAAGGGCTCCAGGACCAGGCGGCCGGAGTCGACTTCCTTGCGCAGATCGCGGTCGCTCAACAACACGGGCTCAGCCTAGGTGGCCGACCGGTGCGGTGCGGCAGGCGGGTCTGTGTATGATCGTGGCGAGCACGGCGCGCGGGTGTAGTTCATTGGTAGAACGACAGCTTCCCAAGCTGTAGAGGCGGGTTCGATTCCCGTCACCCGCTCAAGTGAGTCGAAGGCCCGGGTCACCCGACCCGGGCCTTCGCCGTGATCGGGTGTCGCCGCCCTCCGCACAGGTGGGACGGGTCTTCTCCCTCGCGGAACGGGCTCACAGGCAGCGCCCCAAGGCCACACCGCGACCGGCGCCCATCGCTTGGGCCGGCGCACGCCGCTTGGACCGGTATGCGGCGAGGGACCTGGAGCGGTCCAAGCCCATGGAGGACCACCACGCCGAACTGGTCAATGGCACGAGTGCCCGAACCGCCATACCCACCACACTGACAAGCCCGAAAGACACACCATGCCCTGAACAAAAACTTTCTGACCACCCCAGTTGGACCAAAAACAACAGAGGTACCCGATCCCTGCTATGCGAATTTCAACCTCGCATGGCTGACTCGCGAAGAATTCAGAGCCCGTCGAGTTCCAGATACTTGTCTTTAGCGGGATGCGGCCAAGGCATGTAATTATAGTCCGCGACTTGCTGCTGGACGTGCGCCTTGACTTCGAGTATCAGCGACTCGGCGTCGTGCACGACACCGCCGTGCGTACGCCGACGTCCGTCATGCACCGTGTCCCACTTGCTCTTCTTTCCCTGCCGAGTGGTCGCTCCCTGCTCATGCCCGCCGAAGCCCGGCAACTTGCTGTTCCAGACCGGTCGGTAGCCGACGCGCAAGCCGTTCTCGCCCAGGTCCGTGTGTACATCAGGCAGCAGAAGAGCACGAAAGCGAAACTCATTGATCGGCAACCCACCCTCGATAATTGAGGTGCGGTGCTGCTTCAGCCTCTTGTAGAGGGGATATTTCTCCCTGAGCGTTTCGCCGGTCGCGCTGTTGCTGGAACGGGCCCGTCCCACGTAGACCGGAACCTGCAACTTGCTCAACGGACGGTACAACTCCACGCTGATACCGCGGTAGTAGATGGCGTAAAGACCGGCTCCCTCGAAGTTCGGGAGCCCATGAACCATGGCGACCAGCGGTTGCCGTTCGAAAGTTTCACAGATGGTGTTCGAGATCTGCTCCGTCGACAACGGGTCGAACGAAGCTGGAACATAATCAACAGGCATGAATTTCCGTTCAATGAGCAACGTTCACGACTGGTCGGCAGTGCCGAACAGGTCGTCTTCGACCATCTCCTCGGGCGACACCTCCGGCACCGCTTCCACGACGGAGCCGGTCCGATAGTACCGCCAGGCGCTTTTGTAACCCTTGGGCGAGTCACCATACAGGATCACGTAACCCATCAGGGCGACGATCTGCCAACCACCGGGAAGCACATCGGACACCAGACGGAATGCTTGATCAGCGGAAATCCTGCCGCCTGGAACCTCCAGCGGAATCGACGTCGAACGCGGCGGCTCCTCATACCGGAAGTTGTAGGGCAAGTTGCCCTTGAGGATCTTGAGGAAGGCACTCAACGTCGTGGGGCCCGCCCGAAGTGGACCAACCGGCAACTCGAGGTCGATGGGGTATGCGAGGTCGAAGTGCCCTCTCTTGAGCTCGGTGGAGTCCCGGCGGCGCCCAGGATCCTTGTTGCCGAACCCGTTGTTGTTCCAAGGAATACTGCCCATACCCTTGTGATGACTGATGAGCAACTGCTCGGGTGCCAACGCGGAAAAGTCCTCGTCGACGTACAGACAGGAGAAGCTCACGTCGACCAGGCTGATGTTCTGCCTCCCCCCGAGCTTGTTCAGGTGGTTGCTCAGTCGAGCACGCAGCGATTTTTCCGCCTTGCCGACGTAGACAAATTCGCCGTGCAGGTACAACTGGTAGACCCCGGGCCGCCCTGCAAGCTCGGCCAAGCTTTCACTGGACAGGGGAGCACGTCCAAGGCGGGTCAGCGCAACCGACAATTGATCACCGAGAGCCTTGGTGATGCTCAGTCGGAAGTAGTCGTGGTAAGCGCCGGAACTGTTCGATGATGCGGCTTGCGACATATCCGCAAGGCCCCCTTCCAAGAGTCGACCACCGGTGAGCCTATGGCGTTCCTCACGTACTGTCGACACGTTCGGGCGAGAAGCTTTACAGACCCCTACTTCCGCGGTACGATTTTACCATGTCTGACCTGGTAAAAGACGCAAAAGAACCCCGAACCAGCGTCGAGCTGTTCGCAGGCGGGGGAGGTCTTGCGATGGCAGTGCACCAGGCAGGTTTCCGACCCCTGCTGTTCAACGAGTTCAACAAGCGGGCTTGCGAGACACTCGTCGCCAGCGCCAAGAAAACACTGGGTGAAGATGGACTGAAAATCACTGAGGATACAAAACCGGTTCCCCCCGGACAAGGCCAGCCGGCCCCCCTGTACCCCGGCGATGTGCGCGATCTTGATCTGAGTGGGTTCGAGGGTAAGGTCGACATTCTAGCCGGCGGTCCTCCGTGCCAGCCGTTCAGCGCGGGCGGAGTCGCGAAGGGCGACGAGGACAAGCGCAACATGTTTCCCGCCGTCTTCAAGGCCGTACGGGAGATGCGCCCCAAGGCGGTCATCTGCGAGAACGTCCGAGGACTGCTGCGCCCGTCGTTCGCCGAGTACTTCAAGTACATCCAGAACGAGTTGCGCCTGCCATTCGAGAAGCGCGATGACGAGGTCCCGTGGCACGAGCACAACGCCCATCTGAATCGAATTCTCGGAACTCTCTCCGATGACAAAGGGAGCTCAGATCGATACAGGGTGGTCATGATTCCGGTCAACGCCGCGAACTACGGCGTACCGCAGGTGCGCAATCGCGTTGTACTTATCGCTTTCCGCACGGATCTCAACGTGGATGTGGAAGCCTTCGAGAAGGAGGTAAAAACGCAGCGTTTCTCCGAAGCAGCTCTTCTCCGTTCGATGCGTGCCGAGGACGGCCCTTACTGGCAACGCCACACCACTGTGCCGGGCTACATCCGCGAGGAAATTCGGCGCCAGATCCCCAAGGTAATCAAGGAAGACGACTGCCAACCCTGGCGTACCCTTCGTGATGCCATCCAGGGCTATGGAACCGATGTCAAGCTTCCGGCGCTGCCCGAGGTGGATCTCGAGCGTCTGGACGAGAAGTTCGACTTCGGAGACGAGGTGGGCGTGGTCGACCACATCGGCTGGCCCGGTGCTCGTATCTACAAGGGCCACACGCCCAACAGGCTGGACCGTCCCGCGAAAACCGTGAAAGCCGGTGTGCACGGTGTGCCCGGCGGCGAATCGGTGATGTTGCTCGACCAACGCGTGAAGACATCCGAGGACTGGGTCCACCTGCACCGCTACATGACAGTGCGAGAGACCGCACGGGTCATGACTTTTCCTGACGAGTGGCTCGGTTCCGGTCCTCGCGGGGAGCAGATGCGACAACTGGGCAATGCCGTGCCAGTCGCACTTGGCGAATTCTTCGCCAAGGCGGTCGCCGAAGCACTGGACAAAGCCGAGGGCTAGGCGAGCAGATGTCCATTTCAGATGACGAAGGCCGGTGGAAAGACCACCTACCACCGGAGCGCGCATACAAGCGCCGTCCCGGTGGTACTTCACCTGTCGAAGAACAAAATCGAGCAGCAGGCGGTCGCAAACATCGCAATATCGATATTGGTGATGACCGGCTGGCATGCGCGTCCATCACGCTGCGTCTTTACCGGCGGACTCGGCGCATCCGTGCTTACCTGCGCTGGTCCCTGGACGGCAAGACGCAAGAGAAGTACGTGTGCGAGGTCGATTTCGGATACCGCAAGCAGAATTTGACCGAAGCATGGAAGCAGGCCAGGGAGAAGGGTCTCCTGGTCGAAGTGACTTTACCTCCGGAGTCGACGGCGTCAACGCCTGAAGTGCGCGCCTCCATGCGGGGTAACCGCCACAAGGACACCGGCCCCGAGATGATGCTTCGTCGACTGCTGCACAAACGTGGTCTGCGCTACCGGGTCGACGCGCGCCCGATCCCCGAGGTGCGCCGTAGGGCCGATATCGTCTTCCCGGGCGATCGCTTGGCGGTGTTCGTGGACGGCTGCTACTGGCACGGGTGCCCGGATCACTACCGACCGGCGACCAGGAACGCGGACTTCTGGCGTGAGAAGATCAACGGGAACAAGGCCCGAGATGACGAAACCAACAAGATCCTGATCGGCGCAGGTTGGTCTGTCGTCCGGGTGTGGGAGCACGAGGACGTCACAGAGGCGGCAGCGCGAGTGGAGGGGGCCCTCCAGCGGCTGCGGCATCACTACTGATCTTGCTTGCACCTGGTCGGCCTGGAGAGTCCGGTCGACCGCTGGCTCCGGCTCGGACGGCACAGCGGCGCTCAACGTGGGCGGTGTCGACGGCCTGGAGACTCACCCCACCGCCAGGAGCAGCACCAGGGCCAGCGTCGTCCGCATGGCCGCCGATGTTAGCTCCGGCCCCCGGTGCGGGAGGATCGACGCGGTGACGACCTACGTGCGCTTCCGGGGGAAAAACCGCCACGAGCGCGGCTTCTTCCCCGGCGTGTTCTGGCTGGTCAACCGCCTCGCCCGGGACGGCGTGCTGACCGCGGAGCAGGAGCGCTTCCGGCGGACGACCAACGCCTGGTACGACGCCGCCTACACCACGCCCTCGCACGTCGACCCGACCGTGTTCGACCCGACCGTCAACCCCGGCGCCGTGGCGTGGTTCAAGGCCGACACTGCCGGCCACCTGATCGAGCGCGTCGACGGCTACCTGGAGATCCTCGCCGCCCACGACATCGCCTGCGAAACCGTCCGCTCCACCGACCCCGGCCGGGTCGTCTACGAGGACGAGCACCAGGTCGTGGTCGTGCCTCACTGACCCAGCCAGTCCACCCACTCGTCCAGGCGACCCAGCGCCGCCCGCAGGTCGGCCAGCAGCTCCAGCGCGTGCGGGCCCGCGGCGGCGCGCTCGGCGTCGGTCACGGGGCGGTGGCCCAGGGCCCGCCACACCATCCACGCCGCGCCGCCCAGGTACACCCGGAGCAGGCCCGCGAACGCCGACGGGTCCGCCGGGGGCCGCCTGCCGGTGACGGCCTCGTACGAGGAGATCACCCTGGTGAACGCCGCGCGGTCCTCGCCCCGGCCGCTGAAGTGCACCGCCGCGCGGGTCAGCTCCCACTCCGCGTACTCGGGTCCCGCGCCGTCCCAGTCCAGCAGCAGCGGGCCGCGGGCGGTCACCAGCACGTTGTCCGGCTTGACGTCCCGGTGGCTGCCGACCGGGGTCAGGCCGGCGGTGTCCGCGCCCGCGGCGACGGCCCGCGCGATGTCCGGCAGGTGGGCGCGGACCCGGTCGGTGAACGGGCCCGGCGCCTCGTCCAGCCACGTCAGCCACTCCGCCACCGGGTGCGGGGCCCGCCCGGGGGTCCCGCGGGCGGGCAGGTCGTGCAGGGCCGCGAGCGTCCGGCCGACCCACTCGGTGACGTCGCCCGCCAACGGCCGGCCCCCGCACCACTCGTGCGCCACGTAGCTGTGCTCGCCGACGTCCGCCAGCAGGGGCGCGGCCGGGGTCAGCGGGTGCACCGGCCGCGGCATGGGCAGGCCGCGCTCCCACGCCTCCAGCTGCACCTCGGCCGACACCACGTGGTCGCGCAGCCACCAGTCCTCGCGGGACCGGTTGAGCCGCTTCACCGCCCACTCGCCGCGCGTCGTGCGCAGCCGCCACACCAGGTGCGAGCGCCCGCCCGTCACCGGCTCCCACGAGATCGCACCACCCAGGCCGAACGCCGCCGCCACCGCTTCCACGACGACGACGTTAGGCCGGGGTCAGGCCCCGGGCGAGCGCCACACGCGCTCGTACCGCTCCTGGTCCCGCTTCTTCCGCTCGTTGCGCACCGCCGCCGCCGCGCCGCGCGGGTAGCCGTACTTCGTCATCCGGTGGTCGGTGCTCTCGATCGCGTAGGACACGCCGAAGTACACGCCGACCACGAGGCCCAGCGAGCCGCACGCGATGGCCAGCGGCCACGGCGCGCCCGGGCCGAGCACGAGCGCCAGCGCGATGACGATCGTCAGCGGCAGCACCTGGAGGAACATCCGCGCGGTGAACCAGGCCAGCCACGACGGCCTGGTCGCCTGGTGGAACACCCACTCGCGGTAGCGCTGGGGCAGTCGACCGCCCAGCAGGTACCAGAAGCGCAACGCCCAGGAAGGTTTCACCGATCACGCTCCGAAGCCGCGATGACCCGCGTCAGCACCGCGTGCAGGCCCTGGAGCTCCTCCAGGGACATGCCGAGCCGCGCCACGACCGCGGGAGGGATCTCCAACGCCCGCTCGCGCAGCGCCGCCCCGGCCGGCGTCAGCACCACGGCCAGCTGCCGCTCGTCGGCGGTGTCCCGCGACCGGGACACGTACCCGACCGCCTCCAGCCGTTTGAGCAGCGGCGACAACGTGGCGGGCTCCAGGGCGAGCTTCCGGCCGAGCTCCTTCACCGACAGCGGCGCCTCGCCCCACAGGGCGAGCATCACCAGGTACTGGGGGTGGGTGAGCCCCATCGGCTCCAGCAGCGGCCGGTAGAGCGCGATCACGTTCCGGGAGGCCACGGCCAGCGCGAAGCAGACCTGGCGGTCCAGGTCCAGCGGGTCGTCAACACTTTGTGTACTAACCATTAGTACACACACTACCTGACCGGCCGCCGTTCCCCCACGTGGGACGGGACACCCCTCCCCGCCGCGCGACCGCGGCCGCACGGCGGGAAGGGGCCCGGGTCAGGTGCGCGCGGGCACCCGCTCGTCCTCGTCGTCGGAGCGCAGCGAGTCGATCAGCGCGTCGCGCTCGGCCGACGGCTCCGGCTTGATCACCAGGCCGATCAGCAGGTACAGCACCAGCGACACCAGCAGCGGCCAGGACACGATCACCGCCTGGGTGACGAACTCGACCTTGTTCTGCTGGAGCACGTACAGCACCGCCCAGGTGGACAACCCGCCCACCGTGGAGGAGATCGCCGCGGTCGGCCCGACCCGGCGGAACCACGGCAGCAGGCCGAGCATCAGCGGGATCGCGATCGGGCCCATCGTGGCCGCCACCAGGGCGATCACCACCTTGAGCACGAAGCCCTTCGTGTCCGCGGTCAACGCGATCGTCATGCTCAACCCGATGAACGCGAACGTGGTGATCCGCGCCAGCCGCAGCTGCGCCGCCTCCCCCAGGCGCGTCACGCCCTTCCACAGCCTCGGCAGCATGTCGCGGGTGATCACCGCGGAGATCACGTTGGCGTCCGAGGACACCATGGCCATGGTGTGCGAGAAGAAGCCCGCCAGCACCAGGCCCACCATGCCCGCGGGCAGCATGGCCTTGCCCATCTCGACGTACGCCTGCTCGGCGTTGCCCTCCATGCCCGGCACGATCAGCGGCGCGGCCCACATCGGGAAGAACAGCACCAGCGGCCAGACCAGCCACAGCACGCTGGACAGCAGCGCGGACCGCCTGGCCGCGGCCCCGGACGGCGCGGCCATGTAGCGCTGCGCCAGGTTCCACATGCCGCCGTTGTACTCCAGCGTCTTGATCAGGAACAGCGCCATGAAGAAGATCAGCGTGTACTGGCCGGACAGCGGGTCGGAGTGCGACTCGGGCAGCTGGTCCCACATCGTCCACATGAAGTCGATGCCGCCGAAGTGCGAGGCCACCGCGACGAACATGACGATGCCCGCGAGGCCCTGGATGACGAACTGGCCGAAGTCGGTCAGCGCGTCGGCCCACAGGCCGCCGAGCACCGAGTAGACCATGGTCACCACGCCGGTCAGGGCGATGCCGATCCAGATCGGCACACCCGCGAAGCCCTGGAGCAGCAGCGCCACCGCGACCCACTTGGCGGCGATGTCCACCACCTTCAGCGCCGCGCCCGACCACGCCATGATCTGCTGCGTCGGCACGTTGTAGCGCTGCGCCAGGTACTCCAGCGGCGACTTCACCCCGTGCTTGGACCGCAGCCGGTTCCAGGCGCCGGCCCAGAGGAACGCGCCGATCCCGACGCCCAGGCCGATCGTCAGCGCCCACCAGATGTAGACGGTCAGGCCCAGCCGGTACGCCTCGGCGGCGAACGCGACGAACATGACGGCGCTGTAGCCGGACATGTGGTGCGAGATGCCGGACAGCCACCACGGCATCCGGCCACCCGCGGTGAAGAAGTCGGCGATGTTCTTGACCCGCCCGCGTGACCAGTAGCCGATGGCCACCATCACGAAGAAGTACCCACCGACGACGACCCAGTCGAGGGTGTCCATGCGGCCTCCACTAGTGCTCGGCCCAAGGGTGGCTGCGCCGGAACTACGGGCGGCGGTGCGCGGCGTCCCACATGGGTTGTGTGACGTAGGTCTTACGAGGGTGTTGCCCGGTGCGGAAGGTCATCCGCGGTCATTGAGTCACACTTGTGACTCTTGTTCACATACATGACCGACAGATACGGAAAGTTTTTCGAGGAAACCACGTCATGCCCGATCGGCGTCGTTGTCGCATGGGCATGAGAACCGGTGTCGACGTGCGTCCCCCGACGGGCGGCGGTGAACGACGTGCCCCCGTGCCCGGCGTGGCGCTCGTCGACCCCGTGCCCCTGCTCCGGGAAGGGTTGGCGGCGGTGGTGCGGCGGACCCCCGGGCTGCACTGGCTGGGCTCGACCGGGCAGCCGAACTCGGCCGTCCGGCTGCACGAGCGCCTGCGGCCGGACGTGCTGCTGATCGACTCGGTGCTGGACCCGCAGGGCCAGCTGGCGACCCTGCTGACCGGCAACGACCCGGCGCTGGCGGTGGTCTCGCTGGTCCGGGAGCCGCACCGGACGGCGAAGTACGTGCGGGTCGCCCTGTCCGCGGGCGTGCGCGGCCTGGTGCCGCGGGCCGGGGAGGTCGGCGAGGTGGTGCAGGCGATCGTGCGGGCCCACACCGACCGGATGTACCTGGACCCGACCCTGGCGCCGCTGGCGGCCGGGTTCACGCCCGCCGCGGAGGCGGGCTCGCGGCGCTCCCTGTCGCGGCGGGAGTACGAGGTGCTCCAACTGATCGCGGACGGGCTGGAGAACCAGGCGGTGGCCGGCGAGCTGTACGTCTCCGTGGAGACGGTGCGCACGCACGTGAAGAACATCCTGCGCAAGCTGCGGGCGCGGGACCGGACGCACGCGGTGTCGCTGGCCTACCAGGCGGGGCTGCTGACCGGGGGTCCGCAGGCGCGGGCCTAGAAGGCCGTTCGGTTCGCCACACCACCCCGGTCGGCCTTGCCGAGGTTACTGACAGGTAATACCCTGTTGTTACCGGTCAGTAGGGGGACCGCCCCGACCAGCATGGAGTGAGCGACGAGATGGGTCACTACAAGAGCAACGTCCGGGACCTCGAATTCAACCTCTTCGAGGTCTTCAACGTGCAGGACCACCTCGGCACGGGGCCGTTCGAGCAGTCCGACGAGGACACCGCGCGCGGCGTGCTTGCCGAGCTCAACAACCTGGCGGTCGGCCCGCTGGCGGAGTCCTTCGCCGACGCCGACCGCAACCCGCCCGTCTTCGACCCGAAGACCCACTCGGCCACGCTGCCGGAGTCCTTCAAGAAGTCCTACCAGGCGCTCTGGGACGGCGAGTGGTACCGCCTGTTCCTGCCGGACGAGCTGGGCGGCTACGGCACCCCGCCGTCGGTGCGGTGGGCCGCGGCCGAGCTGATCCTCGGGTCGAACCCCGCCGTCTTCATGTACCTGGCGGGCCCGAGCTTCGCCTCGATCGTGCACCGCAACGGCACCGAGCGGCAGCAGCGCTGGGCCGAGCTGATGATCGAGCGCGGCTGGGGCGCCACCATGGTGCTCACCGAGCCGGACGCCGGCTCCGACGTGGGCGCCGGCCGCACCAGGGCCGTCCGGCAGGAGGACGGCAGCTGGCACCTCGACGGGGTGAAGAGGTTCATCACCTCGGCCGACCAGGACATGACCGAGAACATCGTGCACATGGTGCTGGCCCGCCCCGAGGGCCCCGGCATCGAGGCCAGGCCGGGCACCAAGGGCCTGTCCCTGTTCCTGGTCCCGAAGTGGCACTTCGACCCCGAGACCGGCGAGTCGACCGGCGAGCGCAACGGCGCCTTCGTCACCAACGTCGAGCACAAGATGGGCCTGAAGGTCTCCACCACGTGCGAGCTGACCTTCGGCCAGCACGGCGTGCCCGCCAAGGGCTGGCTGCTGGGCGAGGTGCACGACGGCATCGCGCAGATGTTCCAGGTCATCGAGTACGCCCGCATGATGGTCGGCACCAAGGCCATCGGCACCCTGTCGACCGGCTACCTCAACGCCCTGGCCTACGCCAAGGAGCGGGTGCAGAGCGCCGACCTGACCCGGATGACCGACAAGACCGCGCCGCGCGTCACCATCACCAACCACCCGGACGTGCGCCGCAGCCTGATGCTCCAGAAGGCGTACGCCGAGGGCCTGCGCGCGGTCTACCTCTACACCGCGACCCAGCAGGACCGGATCGCCCTGGGCGGCCCCGACGCGGAGCTGGCGGAGAAGGTCAACGACCTGCTGCTGCCGATCGTCAAGGGCGTCGGCTCGGAGCGGGCCTACGAGCAGCTGGCGCAGTCGCTCCAGACGCTCGGCGGCTCCGGCTTCCTCCAGGAGTACCCGGTCGAGCAGTACATCCGGGACTCCAAGATCGACTCGCTGTACGAGGGCACCACGGCCATCCAGTCGCTGGACTTCTTCTTCCGCAAGATCATCCGCGACAAGGGCCGGGCGCTGGGCTTCCTCAGCGGCGAGATCCAGGCGTTCCTGGACAACGAGGGCGGCAACGGCCGGCTCAAGGAGGAGCGCGCCCTGCTCAAGCAGGCGCTGGAGGACCTCCAGGGCCTGCTCGGCGCCATGGTCGGGTTCCTGACCAGCTCGCAGGAGGACGTGCGCAACCTCTACAAGGTCGGCCAGAACACCGTCCGCCTGCTGCTGACCGCGGGTGACGTGCTGGTGGGCTGGCTGCTGCTGCGCCAGGCCGAGGTCGCGCTGACCGCGCTGGCGGGCGCCCCGTCGGCCCGGGACAAGGCGTTCTACGAGGGCAAGGTCGCGGTGGCGTCGTTCTTCGCCCGGAACGTGCTGCCGGAGCTGACCGCGCGCCGCAAGATCGCCGAGACCACCGACAACTCGCTGATGGACGTGGCCGAGTCCGCGTTCTGACCCGGACGGAACCGGCCCGGGACCTCACCCGGACGAGCGGAAAGGCGGCGCCCCCGGAGGACGGAGGGGCGCCGCCTTTCGCGTCGCGGGCCGTGGGCCCGCGCATCCCGAACGTCGAACTCAGGTGTTCCGAACGTTCGACACGGTGGTCCCGGGTGTTCGACTCGCGCGGGTTCGGCCCGCGCCGGGTCAGCCCTTGTGGGCCTTGGCGGCGGCGAAGCAGTAGACGCCGAAGCCGAGGAAGCCCACGGCGATGACGGCCAGCACGAAGACGCCGTAGGGCTGGGCGGCGAGCGTGTGCAGCGCCTTGTCCATGCCGCCCGACCGCGACGGGTCGGCGTTGATCGCCGCCAGCCCGACCAGGACGCCGATCAGCGCGTACGCCAGGCCCTTGCCGATCCAGCCGATGCGGCCGAGGCGCTCCACCCACTGGCGGCTGCCCGGCGGCAGTCGGGACATGTCGAGGTCCTTCTCGAAGGACTTCTTCACGCCCTTGCGCATGACCAGCGCGCCCAGCACGATGATCGCCAGCGCCACCACGCCGACCAGCACCTGCCCGAACGGCACGGACAGCAGCCGCGCGGTCCAGGTCTGGGACTGCTCGGTGGAGCTGCTCTGGGACGAGCCGACGGCGTAGTTCACCGCGGCGACGCCGATCGCCACGCCGGTGATCGCGCGGCCCGCCGAGCCGAAGCGGTGGTAGATCCGCTTCCGCTTCTCCGTGTCCCAGGTGTAGCCGGAGATCGCCAGCGTCACCTGCCACAGCGCGAACGCGAACAGGCCGATCGCGAGCACCCACAGCAGCACCGGGCCGAACGAGGTCTTGGCGATCTCGGCGACGGCACCCTTCTGGTCGGTCCGCTCACCGCTGTCGCCGAGCACGACCTGCGCCGTCAACGCCGCCAAGAGCACGTGTACGACCCCGTAGCACACCATCCCGGCACGTCCTAGGACCTGCACCGCGGGATGTCTCCGCACCTCACTCGCGCTGGTAGCCACGATCGGGTGATACCCAATCGTGGCTACCGCGAATCAGCGGGTGTCAACCCTCGCAGATGATCTTGTGCGAGGGGTCGTAGCGGACCGTGCGGGACTCGCTGCGGGACTGGCCGCTGCGGCGGTCGGTGATGGTCCGGGTGTCGGTCACCGAGAAGCCCTGCGCGCCGTTGCTCGGGCTGCACGGCTTCGTCGTCACCTTGCGCTCCTGCGGCTCGGTGAAGTTGAACCGCTCGCTGGTCGACCCGGTCACGTCGTAGTTCTTGGTGCCCCACAGCACGATCTTGATCGACGACGGCGTCCAGACCGTCTGGATCGCCACCCCGGTCTGGTCGGGGTTGGTGAACTTGATGTCGATCAGGCTGTTGCCCGCGTTGTCCATGAACACCGTGGCCTCGCGCCCCGCCGGGTACCGCGAGATCCAGTAGCTGTGCTCCTTGTGGCCCGCGTCCTTCATGCCCGCGTAGTACGAGGCGTTGTAGAGCGTCGTGGCGAACTGCGAGATGCCGCCGCCGACCGCGCGGCCGGGGATGCCGTTCTCGATGATACCCGCGTCGACGTAGCCCTGGGCCCGGCCGCGCGGACCGGTGAAGCCGTTGAGGCTGAAGGTCTCGCCCGGCTTCACGATCGCGCCGTTGACCTTCTGCGCCACCACGCGGATGTTCGTGCCCGAGTCGGCCGCGAAGCCACCGGTCTGGAACTCGCCGATGACCTCCTTGATGCCCATCTTGTTGGCCTGCTCGGTGGTCACCTTCGCGGGCGTGTGCTTGTACTCGGCCTTGAGCACGCGCTCGTCCTCGCGCTTGAGCACGTCGAGCATCGGGGGCAGGGACTTCTCCCAGTCGATGCCGAGGCCGTCCACCGACTCCTTCACGGTCGGTCGGCCGCCCTCGAACACGATCTCGGCGTCCTTGCCCTCCTTCTCGGTCTCCTCCAGCTGTGGGCCGGCGTGCTCGACGACCTTGCCGTTGTCGACCTTCGCGGTCAGGCCGCCGTCGTCGGCGGGCTCGAACACCAGCACGGTGGCCAGCTGCTCGGGCGTGAGCGTGGCGTCCTTGCCCTCGCCCTTGATGATCAGCGGCGCGGCCGTGGCGGGCCGGGCGACCTCGGCCACCGCCCGCTCCACGCCCTCCCTGGTCGTCTTGACCGGGGTGGTGGCCACCGGCAGCTCGACCGTGCCGCCGTCCGCCCAGCCGGCGAGCAGCGCGCCCACGGAGGCCGGCGCGTCCAGCTTCTGGCCCTGCTTCGGCTCGACGGCCACCGGGGTGGCGCCCTCGAAGCGGACGGCGCCCTCGGCGGGCTCGCGGTCGGTCGTGCCGCGCAGGCCCTCGACCGCGGCGGTCAGCTTGGCCTCGTCGCTGCGGGTGGCGAAGCCGACCTCGCGGGAGGTGAAGAACGAGGTGACGCGCGTGAGCGGGGACAGCGGCTGGCTGCCCGCGCGGTCCAGCGTCGCGGCCCAGTCCAGCTCCAGGCCAGCCGCCCGCGGGTCCAGCTCGGCGTCCACGTCGCCGGCGCGCGCCTTGACCGGCGCGGCCAGGCGGGGGCCGATCTCGGCGCGCAGCTTCTCCTCGGCCTCGGTGCGGCTCATGCCGCCGACGTCCACGCCGGCGACGCTCACGCCGCGCGGCACGTTGCCGCTGGAGATGAGGATGTCCAGGCCGTAGAGGGCGAGCAGCACGCCCAGCACGGAGGCGGCGACCAGGGCGATCCTGCGCTTGCCGCGGCGGCGGGCGTCCGCCTCGTCGGCCTCCGCGCCCTCGTCGACCATGACCGGGCCGTGCACGGTGGCCTCGGGCTCCGGCACGGACACCGGGGTGCTGAACACCGTGGTGGCCTCGGACGGGGACGGGCCGCGGGCGAAGCCGCCGGGCGGGGTGTGGATGGCCCGGGTCTGCTCGGCGGGCGGGGGCGGCGGGGCCATGGCGCGGGTCGCGTCGGCGGACGGCGCGGGGTGGGGCGCGGGGTGGGGCGCGGGGCTGGTGCGGATCGCCGCCCGGCAGGCGCGCCGGGTCGTGTCGAACTCGGGGCCGAGGTGCTCGGCCT